>JAWXCM010000174.1:0-31867 GCA_034408745.1 Bryobacteraceae bacterium | reverse complement strand
TCGAGCCATGCGCTGCGGCGGTAGCGGTCGAGATTTTGCCATGTCAGTTTAAATTCTTTTTTGCCCATGACGATGGCGCAGCCGAGGCGGTCGGCGTCTCCGGCGGGCTCGAGAGGCAGGCCGGCGCGGTGTTGCATGGCTTCCATACCACCGTCGAGGAAGGCGGTTTCCATGGCTTCGGAGCGCTGGATGCGCTTGTACGCGGCGGCCATCATTTCTATGCAGAGCATTTCGCGGGTGTTGGCGGGCTGGATGTCGTTGATGAGTGCGGCTCGGAGGTCCTGGAAGTCCTGGGGGTTTTCGTGGCGGATGGGGAGGTAGATGGTTGCGGTGGAGGCGGTGAGGCCGTGGGTTGTGGCGTTGGCTCGGCTGGCTTCTTTGCCTTCGTCGGTTTTGGGGCCGGTGCTTTTGCTGGCGTTGCGGCGGTTTGCTTCGATTTGTTTTTGCGAAATGGCCACTGTGGGCCTCCTTTTTCCGGGTCGGGAAATAAAAAGGGCGCCGCTCCGGAGGGAGGGCGCCCTTACGTGGAAAAGTGTATCACGGGGTCGAGCTGGTTTGGGGGTAAGTTGTTGGTTCTGTTGGTGAAGATTCTTGGAATGGGTTTTTGGGAGGCGTCAGGTTTCGCAGGTCTGGGGAAGGAAGAATTTGGCCGCTGATTAACCACTCATGGCCCGGCGGCGGGCCACCCTGAACAATGAAACTCTGATCGGTCGTTGCATGTCGCATAGAGGTGGGGAGTTACTCGAGCAGGAACAAACAGTGGTGCTTACGAACCGCTGGCGAGGAAGGCGGACGTAGGCGTCCGCCGCAGGCGTGGGCGCCTGCCCCCCTTTGCGCGTTCCGGGAACAAGCGGGCGCTGGTTTGCAAAGTCTTCGCTGTCATGCCGGGAGGTGAGTAGACTACAGGTGTGATTCGGCTTGTTGGCGGGCTGATTGCCTTTTGTTCTCTTGTTTGGGCAACAATATAATTGTGGAGAACAATATTTGTCCGGCGGCAGACGCCTGTCTCGTCCCGCAGGGTTAGGTTCGTGGCCTTTACGCCCGGACGTTCAGCGATGCGGCCGGGGTACTTCTGAGCCGCCGACGATCAATAACGAAGCGACTCTGATTAATTTGGAAACGGGTGCGGCCACTCTGACTGGCTGGCCTGCCACGAGCAATGGGCGGATTTTCGGTTCTGGGCTTGTGCGACGATGCGCGCCGGGCCTGCGTCTGGATTGATCGGTAATCTACCAGGTGACCCTGCGCATTACATCACCAGGTTTGGTGCACCGGCGGGCTATTCAGTCCGGCGTCGCGCTGTGGCTGGGTAACGGGACTATTGCCGGGGCTGGTCTGGAGAAGCGCTGGTGGCTGGGCGGGCTCGCGCGGGTCGACGAAACGGACGATGCGGCATGTGCGCACGCCGGTGTTCGTGCGTGTCGGGGCGCGCAAGGCTCCTGGCCGGATTGAAGACGTGACGATCGGCAATATTGTGGCGGGTGGATGCGTCTGTGACGTCGTCGATTACGGGGATTCCTGGGCATCTGGTGAAGGGGGTCTCGGTTTCAGGCTCGCGTATCGAGGTGACTGGCGGGGGCGCGGTTCCAGCCGGCCCGCTGTGGCTTCGGAGGATGTCGCGGATTTGGTGGTGGAGGGTGTCATTTAAGCAGGCACTGCTCGATTTGGCGGACGTGGCGTTCGGTGTGAGCGGCCAGGAAGATGAGCCACTGACACCCGTCGATGTCGCCGAATGCGGGGTGCGGCATCTTGTGGTTTCGCAGCGGGTCTGTGGTGGTCTCGACGAAAGCCAGGGTTTCGGCGCGAGCCTTCCGGAAGGCATCGAGCGCTTCTGGCGGCGTCGAAAAGAGGCCCTTTGGGCGGAGCCATTCCGGGGCCTCGACACGTCGTTTGCCTGGCGTGCGGTCGGGAATGCGCGTCAGCATGATGGCGTCGAATTTGTGCGGGTCCGGGGCTGGCTCGACTGGATCGGTCGAGAGAAGCTTCGTGCGGATTAGCGTGGCGAGGGCTTGCTCGGTGACTACGAGGTGCTCGGCCGCTTCCGCTGGTGACCAGCCTTCTTCCTTTGGTGCGGTCTGCCACTGATCTTCTGGTACAGCGCCGACCACAATCTCAAAACGCAGCCGCGTGTCCTCAAGTAGCTGAATCAGCATCGCGCGGTCCCCGGCGGTCATGTGTCTGATGGTGCCACATCGTCGATTGCGAGCATGGGTGTCCCAAAAGCGGACACGGCTGGTGGGGTCCGGCGAGCGGGCGACACCGTAAGCTGCTGAAAAACCGTGGTGTGGCACTGAAAAGCCTGGTGGTACGACCCGTGCCCTTCCCTTACCGGACTTAATTATGGACGTTCCAAGAAAAGGCGCAGCCAAAGGGCGGATGATCCGCCGGACCGTGTTTGCGGTTGTGGCGATTGCTGCTGTTTCGGTGGTGGTGTGGGGGGCTCGGCAGATGAAGCCGGCGGCTCCGACGGTGGACACGGCGCCGTGGGTGGACACGGTGAAGCGGGGTGAGATGGTCCGGCAGGTGCGGGGTCTCGGCACGCTGGTTCCCGAAGAGATCATGTGGCTTCCGGCGCTGACGGACGGGCGGATCGCGAAGATTCGTTTGCGCCCGGGCGCCAATGTCAGCGCCGACACGGTGATTATGGAGCTCGATAATCCGCAGCTGGAGCTGGACGCGCTGAATGCCGAGTGGCAGATGAAATCAGCCGACGCGACGTTGCAGGATTTGGCGGCCCGGCTGCAGAATCTGAGCCTCGATCAGCAGGCTGCGGCGGCGCGTGTGGCTTCTGAGATGCAGACGGCGCGGTTGAACGCCGAGGTGGAATCGAAGCTCGGCGAGCAGGGGCTTTCGTCCGACGTGAAGGTGAAGACGACGAAGGCGATTGCGGACGAACTGCAGAACCGGTCGCGCATTGAACACGAGAAGATCGGCAGCCTGGGGCAGTCGATTGAAGCGCAGTTGAATGTCCAGCACGTGCAGATTCAGCGGCTGCGGGCGGACTGGGAGCTGAAGAAAAAGCAGGTGGCGCAGCTGAAGATTCGGGCTGGCGTGAACGGGGTGCTTCAGCAGCTTGGCGCGAGTCCGGCGGTACCGGTGGAAGAGGGTCAGCGAGTGGCCGCGGGCGCGATTCTGGCCAAGATTGCGCAGCCGTCGAAGCTGAAGGCGGAGCTGAAGATCGCCGAGACGCAAGCCAAGGACGTGATGGTTGGGCAAATTGCCGAGATCGATACGCGTAACGGAGTGATACCTGGCCGAGTATCCCGTATAGATCCTGCTGCGCAAAACGGGACCGTGACGGTTGACGTTCGTCTGGAGGGACAGTTGCCTTCCGGAGCGAGACCTGACTTAAGTGTTGACGGAACTGTGGAACTCGAACGGCTGCGGGACGTAGTGTATGTGGGTCGACCTGTGTTCGGACAGCCGAACAGCACAATTACGCTGTTCCGGCTGGACGCGACAGGGAAAGAAGCGGCCCGCACGCCGGTCAGGCTGGGCAGGACCTCAGTGAACACGATTGAGGTTGTGGACGGCCTGAAGGTCGGGGATAAGGTGATTCTCTCCGATATGAGCAGCTATGACGCGCACAGCCGGATTCGGCTGAACTGATATCTGAAGGACTGGAGAACAAATTTCATGGATCAACGCGAATCGCTGATTCGGCTGGAAGGTGTGACGAAGGTTTTCGTCACCGACGAAGTGGAGACGCATGCGCTGGGCGGCATCCACCTGGATATTAAACGCGGCGAGTATGTGACGATTGCGGGCCCGTCGGGCTGTGGCAAGTCGACGCTGCTGGCCATTCTCGGACTGCTGGACACGCCGAGCGACGGAGCGTTCACTCTGAATGGGCGGCCGGTGCAGGGCCTGAAGATGTCGGAGCGGGCGAGGATTCGGAACCGGGAAATCGGGTTTATTTTCCAGGCGTTTAATTTGATTGGCGATTTGACGGTTTACGAGAATGTCGAACTGCCTCTGACGTACCGGGGCATGGCGGGTTCGGAACGTAAGAAGCGGGTGCATGAGGCTCTGGAGCGCGTGGGTATGTCGCACAGGGTGAAGCACTACCCTTCGCAACTGTCTGGTGGTCAGCAGCAGCGCGTCGCCGTGGCTCGTGCTTTGGCGGGATCGCCTTCGATTCTGCTGGCGGATGAGCCTACGGGGAACCTGGATTCGGCCAATGGTCAGGCGGTGATGGATCTGCTGCGGGATCTGCACCGGCAGGGCGCGACGATCTGCATGGTGACGCACGATCCGCGGTATGAGAAGTTTGCCGAGCGGACGATTCACTTGTTTGACGGGCGGATTGTGGAAGAAGAGACGGTCTATAACGCTTCGGCGAATTAGGGTTATGAGGCGGGTCTGGGGTCCCGCCGCAGCTCTGGGGAGCTGCCCCCCAACTGATGTGTTGGTAAGAAGAGGTCTGATGATTTCGTTGCGGAACGTTGAGAAATATTACGAGCATGGCCCTTCTAAGACCTGGGTCCTGCGCCGGATCAATGCAGAGATCCGGGAAGGGGAATTCGTCTCCATCATGGGGCCGTCGGGGGCGGGGAAGTCGACTCTGCTCCACGTGATCGGCATGCATGATGCGTCATGGACCGGTGAGTATGTTCTCGACGGAAATCCGATTCACAAGCTGAGCCGCAAGGACCGGATGGAGGTGCAGAAGCGGCTGATTGGGTTCGTTTTTCAGAGCTATCATCTGCTGGATTCACTGACCGTTTATGAAAACCTTGATATTCCGCTGAGTTATCGGAATATTAAGAAACAGGAGCGGGACAGCATTGTTTGCGACACGCTGGACCGCTTCCATATTGTGGGCAAGAAGGATCTGTATCCCAACCAGTTGTCGGGGGGCCAGCAACAACTGGTGGCGGTGGCGCGGGCGCTGGTCGCCAATCCAAAGATCATCCTGGCGGATGAACCGACCGGGAATTTGCACTCCTCTCAGGCTAAAGAAATTATGGAGCTTTTCCGGAAGCTGAACCAGGAGGACGGCATCACGATCGTCCAGGTGACGCATTCGGAATTAAACGCGAGTTATGGAAATCGCGTAATTGAGATTGTGGACGGGTGGATATCGGCGGAAGGAACCACGACTGCGGCGGCTGCTGCGCCGGAGCCGGGAAGCGTTCCATGCTGAAACAGAATCTTGATTTCTTTGCCGGTCGCCGTGATCGTCCTTGTATTGGGCGTGATGCCGCTTACGCCGCTTCCGCCCCAGGTTCGTGAAAAGGTTCTGATTTACAGGCAGGAACAATTAGATGCGCACACTCGCCCTGCTCGCGATGATGACGATGGCTCCGATGTGGGCCATTGAAACGGTAGACACCCTTGAATGGGAATGGCACGGTTCCCTTGCGCGGGGCAACACGACCGGATTGAGGTGACTGCGCGTATCGACGGGTTGGAGCAGCAGGAGAATGTCGAGATTCGGGCGTTCCAGAGCCATGGCGGCGTGACGGTGTGCGCGGTGCGCAAGGGCTCGGCCGAATGCGATGAGAAACTGCTGAGCGCGCCGGGAACGCGGGTTAATTACAAGGTGCATGTGCCGACGGGCGTGAATCTGGCGGCCCGGACGGTGAATGGCACGATTGAGGCTCACCGGCTGTCGAGCGATGTGCAGGCGACGACGGTGAATGGCTCGATTGACGCGGCTTTGCTGCACGGGATTTGGACTAAGGCGCCAGAATTCTCGGCGGTTAATGGCAAGATTCGGATTGATATTCCGAATAATGCGCGGACGGGTGTGAATGCTGAGACTCGGAATGGGCGGATTGTTGCCAGCTTGCCTGGCTTTCGGGGGACGTCTACGGAGCAGGTTTTGAGTGGCACTATTGGGCGGGCTGCTGGGGGGGCGAATTGCTTGCCGATTTTGATTCGTGCGGTGAACGGGTCTATTGAATTGCGGCAGAATTTCTGAGAAGGGCGGTTCTGGGGAACCGCCGCAGGCCTGGGGGCCTGCCCCCCTTTCAGGTGGCTGATGTTAAGCTGTTGAGGATCTTCTTCAAGCGCTTTGCTGGCCGCGTTTGCGGATGGGGATTTCGAGGCGTTTGATCTTTTGATTTAGAGTTGAGAGCGGGATGCGCAGGGCCTCGGCGGCGTCGGTTTGACTCCAGCCAGCGGCCTCCAGCGCTTCCATAATGATGCGACGCTCGAAGTCGGCTACCTTTTCAAACAGCGAGGCATCGAGCGGGAGGCGGCCGGCTTCGTCGCGCCGGATCTTCATTCCACCGGCGTGCAGGATGTGATCGGGCAGGACGTCGGCGGCAACCACGTTTTCCGCCGCGAGCACGACGGCGCGCTCCACCGCATTTTCCAGTTCCCGAACGTTGCCGGGCCAGGAATGATCCATCAGCAAATGCAGTGCTTCGGGCGAGAAATGCAGCACCGACCGGTTCTGCCCGTCGAGCATCTTCCCGTTTTCCTCGCAATACTTCTGGAAGAAGTAATCGATTAGCAGGGGGATGTCGGACTTGCGGTCGCGGAGCGGCGGCAGGACTATGTTGATGACGTTGAGGCGATAGTACAGGTCCTCACGGAACTTCCCGTCGTCGACCAGTTTGCGGAGCTCGGCATTGGTAGCCGCGATGATGCGGACGTCGACCCGCACCACCTCGGATGAACCGAGCGGCATGAACTCGCGTTCCTGGATGACGCGCAGGAGCTTGGCCTGGGTCTCAGGGCCGATGTTGCCGATCTCGTCGAAAAATATGGTGCCGCCGTTGGCGATCTCGAAGTAGCCTTTTTGAGCGGCGTAGGCGCTGGTGAAGGCTCCTTTGACGTGCCCGAAGAGGGTCGATTCCAGCAGGTCCTGCGGCAGCGATCCGCTGTTTACCGCCACAAAGGCGTGCTCGGAGCGGGGGGAGTTGGCGTGGATCGCTTTGGCGATGACTTCCTTGCCTGTTCCGGTTTCGCCCGACAGCAGGATGGTGGAGCGGCTTAGCGCCACCGTGCTCACAAGGTCGAGCACCTTGAGCATGCGCTCGCTCTTACCAATAATGTTGCCGAAGCTGTAGCGCTGCTTCAGGGCTCGCTTGAGGTGTCGATTCTCTTCTTCGAGACGGCCGCGGGCGATGAGGTTGCCGATTTCGATGATCAGCTTGTCGTTATCCCACGGTTTCGGGAAATAGTCGTTAGCGCCGACCTTCAGCGCCTTGACCGCGACTTCCACGGAGCCGTAGGCCGTCAACATGATGACCGGCGTCTCGGTATCCTTCAGGCGGATATCGTGCAGCAGATCCATGCCTGAGCGGTCGGGCATCATCAGGTCCAGCAGGATCAGGTCATAGGTGTTTTTTTCCAGCCGCCGCCAGGCGTCGCCGGCGTCGACCGCCATCTCCACCGTGTAGCCCTCGAGTTCGAGCAGGGTTTCGAGGCTTTCGCGGATGTCGACTTCGTCGTCGACGACAAGGATTCGTCCCCTGGTTGCATTAACCATCTGATCCGATATTGGCACGGAGCCCACCGTCATACTGCGACTGGTTTGGGAGCGAGCGGAAACTGGAGCTGGAACGTAGTTCCCTCGCCGACTCTGCTGGTGGCGTCAATGGACCCGCCGTGCTCCTGCATGATGCCGTAAGTCACTGAAAGGCCGAGGCCTGTGCCCTTGCGGCCGACCTTGGTAGTGAAGAACGGGTCATAGATGCGCGGCAGGTTTTCCGGCTGAATTCCGGTTCCAGTGTCCGATATTTCCAGCACTGCCATTCTGGACGTTGTCGACGGGCGCGAGCGCAGCGTCAAAATGCCGCCTGTCTCCATCGCGTCCCGGGCATTCAGCACCAGGTTGAGAAACACCTGCTGGAGCTTGCCGGGGTTGCCGCGGATGTATGGCAGATCGGACTGCAGGTCGAGCACGATCCGCACCTGGGAGCGTTCCAGCTGGTGACGAACCAGGGAGACGGTCTCATCCATGATGCGGTTCACGTCGATATCCGTAAACTCGGCCGGGGAGGTGCGCGAGAAGTTCAGGAGCGAGTTGACGATCTCGCTGGCGCGGAAGGTTTGTTTGGCGATCTTCTCCAGCAGCTTCGACTTTTGATCGTCGCCCGACACCTGCTTGGCCAGCATTTGCGCGTAGGTGGAGATGACAGCCAGTGGTGTGTTGACTTCGTGGGCGACGCCTGCCGCCAGCAGTCCGATAGAGCTGAGCTTGTCGGCCTGGAGCAGGCGCTGCTCGAGTTCGGAACGGTCGGTGATGTCGTCGAAGATGATGAGGCGGCCGATCTCGCTCATGTCTTTCGAGACCAGCGGGGCGATGGCGATATTGACGATCACTTCGGTGCGCGGACGGCTGGGTGTCGCCGAATGGTTGCCATTCCCGTTCTCGTTAACATGCCCGTTCGCGTGGCCGTTTGTGTGGCCGTTGCCACTGGTCCGACCTGCGGCGGCGGCCAGCGCGACGGCGCCACGATTCCAGCTCACCTTGTAGATATTGTGGATGCCGGTCTGGCCTTTCATCTCCTGGAACTTCTCGTTGAGATCGGCCGGGAAGAGCTCGGCCAGCGTGCGGCCCATGGCGTGTTCGCGAGAGATCCCGGTGAGGCGCTCGATCTGAGGATTCCAGCTCTCAATGCGGTCGTAGAGGTCGCAGGCCAGGACGCCGACGTTGATGGATTCGACGATGTTCTCGCTGAATTCCTTCAGCCGTTCGTACTCGCCGACCTTCTGCTGCAGAGACGCGTAGAGTCGCGCGTTTTCCACTGCGATGCCGACGTAGTTGGACAGCGTCACAACGAGCTCGAGGTCGTCGCTGGAGAGGAAGTCGCCTTCTTCGGTCCGGCTGACTCCGAGCCAGGAGATGGTCCGTCCGCGCACGGTGCAGGGCACGTAATACGTCAGATCGAGTTCGCCGATGGTCTCGCGCACGGAGGCGGGCCATTCCTGGCTGACCACGTCGAGCGCGTGCTTTGTGCGTTCGAAGAACAGATACGGCTGCTTCGGTGTGTCGTTGAGGAAGCGCAGGTCGAGCGAGTCCTGTGCGCCGCCACCCCACAGCCGGACCAGGCGGAACTCGTCGTGATCTTCGTCGCGGAGAAACACTGCGAATCGCCGGATGAACAGGGTGCGGGTGAGGCGGTCGGCCACCGATTCCAGCATTTTGTCGAGGTCGGTTTCCGAACTCAGCTCGCGTGCGAATTCGATCAGGGTGCGGCGGTAGTCGTATCGGTCGCGGTAGAAGAAGTGCCGGTCGAGGGTTTCCTGGACCCAGTTTCGAATCGGCTGAAAGACGAATGTCGCGACGAGGATGAGGGCGACGACCGCGCTCGGTGTCAGATCCTGAACCCGACCGGCGAAGAAGAACAGGCCGTAGAACACGCCCATCACGGCGACTGTCGCCAGCGTGTAGACGTAGCCCTGCTGGAAGATGACGTCGACGTCCATCAGGCGGTAGCGCACGATGGCGTAGGCCCAGGTGATGGGGATAAACGGCAGGAAGGCCACGGCCCACTTCATGTACGGGGCGGGCATCGCGCCCATCATGTAGGGCATGACGTACAGGACGGTAAACGGTACGATTCCCAGGATTGCGCCGTTTCGGAGCCACTTGAGCTGCTGGCGCACGATGGGCTCTTCGGTCGACCGGAGTTCGAAATGCAGCGCCACCGCACCGAGAAGATACAGAAAGCTGAAGTAGCCGAGGAGGAGGCGGTCGAGCAGCCAGCGGAGCTCGATGGGACTGACGCCGATCTGCAGGTTACCGGCCGCGATCGCGCCGGCGATAGCCAGCAGAACGAAGCCGGGCAGGTACAGCAGGGGGCCCATGCCCCGCCGGCGCATGATGCCGCGAGGCTCAGGGAATGTCAGACAGAAGTGCAGGAAAATTGTAGGCGCGAAGATGCCGGCGGCGATGTTGCCCCAGTAGATGACCTTGTCGAACTCATTGAGCTTGCCGGTGTAGTGAAAGGTCGACAGTACGAAGCTGACAAGGCACAGCACCAGGAAGTGGAGGGCTTTCGGGGCATTGCCACGGCGGAAGTAAACAAAGAGTCCGATGGCGAGATACGCGATCCCGATGAGGTACTGCCACGAAACGGTGTAGTCGGGCTCACGTTCGCCGACGACGACTTTGGCGTTGAACTCGACGCCACGCCGCATGAGCGAGTACTCGGTTTTGCCCCAGGGTTTGATCTGGACGAGGGTCTGAACGACCTCAATGGCCTCATTGACCGCGGTGCCGCCGACGCGGATCAACCGGTCGCCGGCCCGAATGCCGGCGCGGTCGCCGGAAGCGCCCTTGTCCACGTGCAGCGCTATGACCGAGTTCGGCTTGCCGGGTTCGCCGCGGTCGACCCACATGACGCCGTCCTCAGAGAGGCGGAAGCGTTTGGCGGGATTGAAATTCTGCTGAAAGTTAACGAACGCAGCAATGCACGCCGCTGCGGTGAGGATCACCAGCAGGGCGTTCAGCAATTGACTGCGAAGCTCTTTCACACAATATCCTTTGCAGGAACGGTCGCACGCAGCAGCACGGCTACACTTCCGCACTGCAGCCTTAGCACGTTGACTGCCATGTCGCTACAAACCGTAAACGCTTGACTTTAGTCTGTTTTGCAGCTTGTTTCGCGGCTATTGTACGGCAAATCTTCTGGATTCGGAAGAGTGCCACTATGCGGAAGTGTAGACCTGTCCCAAAAGCAGTACCAAAAGGCACCAGCCGGGGCTTGCCGGTACAGATCATCCATAATAAAAACGTGATGACTCCGGCCGCCGTCAGTGCGATCCTGCTCGATTTTGAACCGAACGGGGACGGAGAGGCGGCAAAGAGCCGGGAACTCACTCTGGCGCTTCTCGACTGGTCTCCTAACCCATTCTCGCGTAATACGTTCACCCCTGGCCATGTCACCTGCACCGGGGTGGTGCTTAGCCCCTCTCTGGAAGCGGTCCTGCTGGTGCATCACAGGCGGCTGGGACGATGGCTGTTGCCCGGCGGACATGTTGAGATGGAGGATGAACAACCGTCTGAAACGGCTCGGCGAGAGGTTCTGGAAGAGACCGGTGCGGACCTGGCAGCGGTGCCACCACAGCTGGTGGGATGCGACGTTCACCCCATTCCGTCGCGGGGCCGTGAGCCGCTCCACCTTCACCATGACCTGATCTTCGCATTTCAGGCGAAAAGCCTGCGCTCAGGATGTTCGCCGGAGTCGCGTGCGGTGGTTTGGCGCCCGGTGACGAAGACGGATGATCTGCCGGGGTCGATTCAGCGGAGTATTGCGCGGACACTGGCGGGTCGAACGAAGTAGCTGCGTTTACACTTCAAGACCGACCGAGCGCATCAGTTCGATCGCGTTGCTTTTCCGCACCACTCCCGGACGCATCCGGTAGTCGAAGACGATTCGGCCATCCTCAATGTGATCCTCGAAATGGACGTTGGCGGCCTGGGGCGCCAGTTCCTCGGCGATGTGGGCCAGCGCCAGATCGTGGGTGGTCACCATTCCGATGGCTCCGCGCTGCACCAGTGTTTTTACGACGGCTTCGGAGCCCTGCAGGCGGTCGTGCGAGTTGGTGCCGCTGAGCAATTCGTCGAGCAGGAACAGCAGTGTGCGGTCCTTTCCGGCGAGGTCGACGATTTGGCGGAGCCGGGTGATTTCGGCGTAGAAACGAGACGCGCCTTCCATCAAATTGTCCTGGACCCGCATGGACGCGCCGACCGTGAGCGCGGAAACGCGCAGCCGCCGGGCTCGAACCGGCGCCCCGGCCCACGCCAGCACGGTGTTGAGACCCGACGGCTCGCAGGAGTGTGCTTTTGCCGGACATATTCGATCCGCTGATCAGGAGCAGCCGCAGGCTGGCGTCGAGCCGCACGTCATTTGAAACCGCTTCGTCGCCGAGCAGTGGATGGGCGATGGCTTCGGCGTCAAGCACGGGTCCGTCCGAAGCCAGTTCGGGAAAGATGCAGTCAGGCCGCTCGGCCGCGTAGCCGGCGATCGAGGCCAGTGCCTCGACTTCACCCATTGCCGCGAGCCAGTCGCCGAGGTGCCGCCCTGATACCTGGCGCCAGCGCTCGATCGCGAAGCCGAAGTGCATCGACCACAGGAGCGGCTCGGCTGCAATGGCGAACATCTGGTTTCGGGCCTGGTCGCGGAACTCGATCAGGCGGCGCAGACGCGCGATTTGCCGTGAGGCGGGCTGGCCCTCGGTACAGATTCGCGCGATCAGATCGCGCAGCAGAGGCGATGTAAACTGCTCGCTTTCGACACGCCCGATGAGGCCAGCCAGCACGCCGAGGTCGCGCGCCGGCATCTCGACGCTGCCCAGAATTCGGGCCAGGCGCGCCCGCATGATCGTAAACAGCCCCAGTTCGCCCAGCACGAAGAGAAGTACCGGCCCCTTGCCCCAGAACTGGAACATGAAGCCAGAAAACGAGACAAGCAGTCCGAGGCTCATGCCGGCAGCGAGCAGCCTGTGCGCGGGAGTGGCCGCTTCCGCCGGTGCATCGCCCCACCGGAGCAGGGCCGGGGCGTGCAGACCGGATCGCACATCTTCACCGAGCAGCGCCAGATCTTCTCTCAAATCGAGCCGCGGGATCAGCTCGCGGATTGCTTCCTGGCGCCGCGCGACTTCTTCGGGAGAGGCAGGGAACTGCAGCCACTGGGCGAGAACTTCCTCGCCCGCGACAGTGCGCGCCATGTTGATTCGGTGGAACATCGACCCGGGTCCGAAGATATCGAGGTCGCCGGAGTAGGGGTGCTGGGGCGAGGCGAAGCGGGCGCCGGTTTCGCCGGACGTCGTCCAGGTGCCTTCGAGTCTCGCCAGTCCGCGCTGGTAGAAAGCAATGGCTCGCTTCTCCAGAGCCGCGCTTCTGGCGATTCGCTCATGCCAGATGAGCAGCGCCAGGAACGCGCTGACGGCGAGGGGCAACGTCCAAATCTGTACCCACGCCAACCCCGCGCCGGCTACCACGGTCAACAGGCGCAAATAGCCGAGCGTGCGGAACTGCCGCTCATGCCGTTCCACCGCTTCCCGCCGGGCCGCCAGCCGGAGGCGGAATTGTTCGGTCACGACTACAAGTGTATGCGCCAGGGGTATCCGGATCCGGCCCGGTATACTGGAGGTGCTCCCTCCTGAATGAACAAGCTCTACGAACGCTGGATCAACGAATGGGAAAACCGCCTGTGTTTTCGCACCAATAACCGGGTTGCTCGACCCTTTGAATGGGGGCTCGACTGGACGGGCACGTGGCCTCAGGCGCAGGCCCAGCCTTGCAATGGCCACACACCGGAACAGTACCTGCACCGGCTGAACGAGATGGCGCTGTGCGACAGCGACTCATTCTTTGGCTACGACGTTCCCAAAGACTTCCGGCTCGAAGGGGACATGTTAAGTTTTACGTCGCCGGTTCATACCCAGCATGAGAAGAACAACACGGTCCGCGCGCAGTGGCATCAGGCGAAGAACGACAAGGGCCGGGCGGTTGTGGTGCTGCCGCACTGGAATGCGACGTTCGATCAACATGGTGGCCTGTGCCGCGCGATCGCGAAGTTAGGGATTTCCGCGCTTCGCATCAGCCTGCCGTATCACGATTTACGCATGCCGCCGGAACTGCATCGCGCCGATTACGCCGTCAGTTCGAATATTGGGCGCACCATTGATGCCACGCGCCAGGCTGTCATCGACTCCCGGACCTGCTTTGACTGGCTCGCTTCGCGGGGGTATGAGCGGGTGGGAATTGTGGGTACCAGTCTGGGTTCGTGCTATGCATTTCTCGCCGCCGCGCACGATTCCCGGATCAAGGTCGGCGTGTACAACCATTGCTCGTCGTATTTTGCCGATGTGGTGTGGACGGGGCTCTCGACGATGCATATTCGGGAAAGCATTGAGAGCGAGATCGAGCTGGAGAGCCTGCGGCAGTGCTGGAAAGCGATTAGTCCTGTCTATTATCTGGACAAGTACAAGCAGCACGTCAAAGAATCGAAGTTTATTTATACCACCTACGACACCACGTTTCTGCCGAAATATTCGAAGGATATTGTCGAACAGATCCAAAAAGCGAAGATTAAGAACAGCGTCGCGGTTTTGCCGTGTGGGCATTACACGCTGGGCGAGGCGCCGTACAAGTATCTTGTCGGCTGGCACATCTGCTCATTTCTTGTCAGCCGGCTGTAGAATGTCGGCCAGAACGCGGCCTGTGAAATCATCGCGTTCACGGATGCTGGCATAGCGCAGACTGGCCGTTTCGCCGGCATCGGACCAGAAGCCGACTCCGCCTTTCGAGTGAGTATTGTCGCTCCACGTGTCGACAATCACTCCATTCACCGCCGCGAGGAAATCGGAATCGCGTACCTGCATTTTCACTTCGTAGACGGTGTCGGCGCGGACGGTCAGAGGCAGCCGGCGACGTACGGGCTTCGACGCGATGCCGCCGGCTCTGGTGAATCGGACAAACTCCACTTCGGGCAGCGGACCGGGGCGAACCACCTCAAGCCGGCACGCGTAGAGGTTCGCGGCGTCGGACGCGCGAAACGCCCAGCTCACCGCCTTTTGGCGGATTTCCGCGGCGAATTCGAACTGGTAATCTTTCAGGGTTTGCGTCTCGCTCCACAGTCGAAGCGGGCCTGGTTGTATGAATCCGTTTTGGCTGGCCCACGCAGCGGGTTTGTTTTTGACGTTGCTGGCAGCGGGCACCCAGGCGTCGAGATTGTTATGGAAATCGTCGTAGAGTCGAATGGCGGCCCGCTTCCGGACCTCATTGCCCACCAGCGTCCCGGAGGCTTCCATCGTCTTGCGGGATGGCAGTCCGGCGATGCCGAGCACCACCGCGACACACAGCGCCAGCACGAAGGCGACGGTATTTCTCAGCCTTCCTGTTGGTTCCGAAGTTCTTCGGGTGAGTGCGCTCAGCGCGGTTTCCGCCGCCGATTGCCCGGCCGTCTCTCTCTCCCTGACCGTCGCCGTCGCACTCTGAACCCGTTGATATGCAAGCGCCCTTAGCCGGTGTCCGCTGGAGCAGTAGCGCGCCCCCCGGATCCGCCCAAACCAACCTATCGATCGTCCGCACTCGGCGCAAGCGCTCACAGTGAGTTTCTATCGGCAGGCTGAGCTCACGACATCCCAGGTGGAAGGCCCTGGTAGCGGAAGCTTGAATTACCGAGTCGCGATTAAACCCAGGCCGGGCCGGTCGGGCAGAATCAGTTTGCCCTTAGACACGGTCACTCCGCGGAAGGGATCGTTGGCGATCAGGAGGTTGCCATCGAGGTCCGCGTAATCGACCAGCGGGGAGAGGTGCGCGGCCGCGGTAATGGTGACGGAGCTCGACACCATGCAGCCGATCATCACCTTCATTTTGTGTGCGCGAGCCACTTCGATCATGCGCAACGCACCCAGCAGTCCGCCTGTTTTGTCGAGCTTGATCACGACGCCGTCGAATGCGTCGGCGATCTTCGGGATGTCTTCGGCGCGCAGGCAGGCTTCGTCGGCAAGGACTGGGATGTGAACGCGGCTGCGGACCCAGCGGGCTTCTTCGATCATGTGCGCCGGGAGAGGCTGCTCAATGAACTCGGCGCCCTGCTTCTCCAGCCAGTTGATTTTTTGTACGGCTTCTTCTTTTGTCTTAAAGCCCTCGTTGGCGTCGAGGCGGAGCGGCTTTTTGGTGACGCTGCGCACTGCCGCGATTGTTTCTTCGTCTTTGTCGAGGCCGACTTTGATCTTGAGGATCGGGTATGGCTCGGCTTCGAGGACCTTTTGTTTTGTGATCTCGGGCGTGTCGATTCCAATGGAGAACGTGGTTAGGGGCGTGTCCTTCGCGTCGAGCCCAAAGAAGCGGTAGAGCGGGAGTTGGAGCTTCTGGGCCAGCCAGTCATGCAGCGCGATGTCGAGCGCGGATTTGGCGGCCCACTCGCCTTCCAGCTTCGCGAAAACTTCGCCGAGCACCTTGCGGTACTGCATGGCGTCGACGTTCTTCAGCTTCGGCGCCAGAGCGTCGATGATTGCTTTCCCTTTGGTGGCGGTTTCGTGATAGCGGACGATGGGCGCGCCTTCACCGCGGCCGGTGATGCCGCTGGTGGTGAGTTTGACGTGGAGCGTGTCGCGGTAGTCGCTCGAGGACATGGTGGTGGTCCATGTGTGGCGCAGCTTCAGGCGGACCACGTCGGCCTGGATCTGGATGGGTTGAGGCGTGGCGGCTGTCGACAGCGCGACGGGTGCGAGCGCGGCGGCGGCTCCGGTCTGCAACCACGAGCGTCTGGTCATGTTTCTAGGGTAACTGGGTTGGCGAGACAGCGCGCGTAGTGCAGGATGCCCTGACCACCTCGCTGGGCGAACCATGCCTGATCCTCCCGGAAATGGCGACGGTCCTCGTCTGTGACCGGCTCGGCATGATCCTGCACCATCGCTTCCAACAGGTGAACCGCGGCCGCGAGTTTTGAAGGGATCCGTAAAGCGAACTTGACCCGGAATCTCGGAATGCGTCCGCAGTAACGCGGGCGAACGAAGAGAGGTGAGGGACTGGCTTCCAATCAGGTTTGTTGCGGGTTCTGCTCAATAAAGCGGCTGAAGGCCTCGATTTCAGTAATTACCTCGTTGTACGTGAGGTCGACCTTAGCTACGAGCGGATATAGCTTCTGCCAGCGCATGAGCGCGATGGACGCCCCCACGAAAAAGATGACGAAACGCGAGAAATTCATTGAGTACCACGACAAGCGCAGGTGAAATCACCGCGGCTTGATCAGGAGCGATACGAGATACTCCTGAGCAATGTCTTCGTTCCGAATCGAAGCCCAGATCAGAAATGCCTTGCGGGCCGTAGTAACTTCCCGAAGCGATTCGACATGTGTCCAGCGAACCCCGTTGTGATAGTTCGCGATGTGGCGCTTGTCTTGAAGTTGAACGAATGCCTGGGCCACAGTCTTCAGATTCTGAACAAGGTTCGGGTCTTCACGGACAAATGGAAACAGGCGCGAGTCGAGGAGGCGTTGCGAGGCCTTTCGCATCAAAGCGTGATCGAACATGCGTCCAAAGGCATCCCGCGAACTATCGCGGTTCCAGTTGTCAGCTTGTGTAGAGTTCGGTTCGTTCTTGTGAATCAGGTCCCCGGCCTGAGTGAGGAGATCATCGTGCCAGGCCTTTCAGGCCCATTCTCGATCTGTGTTCTCTTCTGAGCTGCTGCGGAAGGTGAAGTATGGGACCAGCCCCCAGTTTTCACAGGGTCGAATCTCATCAAAGAGTGTGGTGGCTATCTTGCCAGTCACATCCGCGAGAGTTTCCTCGTCAACCGCCCACTCGGCGAGGACAATGCGAAAGAAGATTGCTGGATCGCCGCTCGTATCGGCTCCGATGGCGTGTTTCACGCGAACCACCTCGGGGCCAAGTGCGTGTGCGGCCTTCTGCACGGCGCTCGCCAGCTGTGCCTGATCGACGAATCCAGTTGGGGCAACCATGCCCTTAGCTTATCGCGCTGAGCCGGGAGCGGGATCGATCTCCTTGCCTGGCGCGCTACACCTTCGGCGTGACGGCGGGTGCGGGGCTGGTGTCGGTATGCTCGACTGAAAGGCCCATGCGGTTGATGCCGTCGAAGGCGGCGTTCTTGTAGCACTCGGCAAGCGTTGGGTAGTTGAAGACCGTATTGACGAAATAGTCGATCTTACCGCCGTAGGCCATCACCGCCTGGCCGATGTGGACCAGTTCGCTGGACCCTTCGCCGATGATGTGGACTCCGAGGAGTTCCCGTGTGTCGGTGCGGAACAGTACCTTGAGCAGGCCCGTCGAATCGCCGATGATCTGGCCGCGGGCGATCTCGCGGTACCTGGCCTTGCCCACTTCGTAGGGCACGCCGGCGATGGTCAGCTCTTCCTCATTCTTTCCGACCATTGAGATTTCCGGGATGGTGTAGATGCCATACGGGAACAGCTCCGGCACGGCTTTGGCTTCGATGCCGAAGGCGTGGCAGGCGGCCAGCCGGCCCTGCTCCATGGACGTGGATGCGAGGCTCGGGAACCCAATGACGTCGCCCACCGCGTAGATGTTGGGAACTACCGTCTGGTAATGGTCGTTGACCTTCAGGCGGCCGCGGTCGTCGGCCGTCAGTCCGGCGGCCGGCAGGTTGATCTTACCCGTATTGCCGGTGCGGCCGATGCTGTACAGAGCCTTCTCCGCCACCACCTGTTTGCCGCTTACCAGATGAATGCGAACGCGGTCGCCATGCTCGTCATGCACCGGTTCGATATCGCGCACATCTTCGCCGAGCCGCAGTGTGACGCGCGATTCCCGCAGCTGGTAAGCGAGCGAGTCGACCACCTCGGCGTCGACGAAGGGCAGCAGGCGCGGGCGCTTGTCGATTAATGTGACCCGGACTCCGAGCGCGGCGAACATGCTGGCGTACTCGCAACCAACCACGCCCGCGCCAACCACGGCGAGCGTTCGGGGCAGTCGGTCGAGCCGCAGGATGTCGTCACTGGTGATGATCTGACGCCCGTCGAAGGGGATGTGCGGATCCATGGTGGCTTCGGTGCCGGTGGCCACCACGATGACTTCGGCGGTCACCAGGCGCTGCCCGCGGCCGTCGACGAAATCGAGCCGCAGTGTGTGCGCATCCTCGAACGACGCGGTGGCGCCCATCAGCTCGACGTGATTACGCGTGAGCTGGTGGCGCGTGAGGTCGATCTCATGACGGATTACCTGATCGGTACGAAGGAGCAGATCCTCAATGGTGATGTTTTGCTTTACCGTATAGGAAACGCCGTAAAAGGCGCGTTCGCGGAAGCCCGACAAATCGAGCACGGCTTCGCGAAAAGTTTTGCTTGGAATCGTGCCGGTGTTGACGCTGACACCGCCGAGAACCGTCTTCCGCTCAATCAACGCGACGCGCTTGTCGAGCTTGGCGGCCTGAATAGCCGCCTTTTGGCCGGCCGGGCCGGACCCAATGACGATCATGTCGTAGTCGTACACAGGCATTCAAGCCCATAGTATCCGACCGGGGTGCCGGAGTTACTGAAGTTAGCCGCGGTCTACCAGATGGAGACCTTTGTGGATCGCGTAAAGCGCCAATTCCAGGCGATCGGATACGCCCAGCTTGTCGAAGATATTGTGCAGGTGGTTTTTGACCGTCTGCTCGCTGATGAACATCTTCTCCGCCATCTCGCGATTCTTGTAGCCCTGAGCCACCAGGCTGACGATCTCGCGTTCGCGCTGGCTTAACGGGCTGCGCTCGCGATTGCGCGTGGCAGGATGCGCACCCATCACTTCACTGGGAGCGGCAAACTGACGCATCACCGCCGCGGTGGTGTGCGAATCGAGCCAGATTTCACCGGCGTGCACTTTGCGGATCGATTTGACGATCAGTTCGGGAGCGGTCTGCTTGAGCACGATACCGGAACAGCCGAGTTTCATCGCCTGAACGAACTCATTCTTGTCTTCTGAGGCGGTGAGGACGATCACCTTCGGCTTATGTTCCAGCTGCTGGAGAGCCTGCAGAGCGGCGAGTCCGTCCATGTTGGGCATTCTCAGGTCGAGAACAACGACGTCGGGCCGCGTTTCCTGGACAACGCGAAGAACTTCCCGGCCGTCGGAAGCTTCGCCCACTACGGCGATGTCCTCTTCCAGCACGAGCAGCTTCTTTAGCCCGTCGCGAACGATGGGATGATCGTCCGCAAGCACGACGCGGATCGGTGTAGGCCCTGCGCTGTCACCAGCACCTGCGCCCGCGGGCGGAATCTCAAAACTGCTGTCGCTCATACTGCCAACAAGTTTAGAGGTTCCTTAGTACCGTTACAAGTGTTGTAAGCACTAGGTGACCTGGGGAATACGTCTGAAGTACTACTAAGGTAGTTACTGATATTACCTGGCTAAAACCAGGGTGTTTCACCCGTTGTCGAGGGGAATAGAATCGACTCTGAGGGGATTGCATCCGTATTATGATGGCACCTGTATCCAAAAGAGTAATGCATCTTTCTGTTTTGGCCTCGATTCTGGCTGGTGGGGCCATTGCACAACCCAAACCTGTGGGCGGTCTGGCTGCGGGCGCGCCGATTCCCGCGTTCTCGCTGCGAGACCAAAACGGAGTGGAGCGAAAATTTGAGGACGTTCGTGGGCCGAAAGGCGCCATGCTGGTCTTCTACCGCTCGGCGGACTGGTGACCCTACTGTAAGAGTCAGCTCGTGGAGCTGAACGAAAACCGTGAGCGGCTGCGGAAGAAGGGTCTCGGAATTGCCGCCATCAGCTACGACTCAGTCGAGGTGCTGAAGAATTTTACAGAACGTAAGCAGGTTTCCATTCCCCTGCTCAGCGATCCGGACTCAGCGGTAATCCGCGCCTTTGGGCTGCTCAATGAGAGCATTCCCCAGACATCTTCGTTCTTCGGAGTGCCGAATCCGGTGACCTATATTGTTGGTCCGGACGGCGTCATCGAGTCGGCGTACCGTGAAGACGATTATCGAAAGAGATTTACGGCTGGCGCGATTCTGTCTGACGCAGCTCCGGGAAGTGAGACGGAAGCGGGTGGAAATACCCGGATAGTTGTAAGTGCCGCATCCAGCGATACGGTGGTGCGGGGCGGGGAACGCATCCGTCTTTTCCTGACGGTTCGGCTTGCGAAAAAGGTCCACGTGTATGCTCCGGGCGTGGAGGGCTACAAGGCCGTGGAGTGGCACATGGAGGCAACCCCGGCGGTACCGGAGAGCATGGCGCCCATTTTCCCGAAAAGCAGGCTGCTTCGCTTGAAGCCAATCAAAGAAACGGTACCGGTGTTTGAGAACGAGTTTCGAATTTATCGGGACGTTGTTGTCGGCCAGCCGAGGGATGTGGAAAAGATGCTGGATGCATCGAGGCACCTTACGATTGAGGGCAAATTTCGCTACCAGGCCTGCGACGACAAGAAGTGCTGGTTGCCGGACGAGATTCCTGTGAAGTGGACGCTGCGATACGAGGCGCACGATTCTTCACGGGTTCCGGCTGAGTTGCAGCGGAAGAAGTAGAGGTGGACAAAAACTAAAACGGCTCCCGTTTAATGGGAGCCGTTTTTGCTGGACTGGTTACACCACCTCGGTAATGGTGCGTATGCGGAACCTGCCATCGAGTTCCCCCAACAGCCTGACCGCAAGGGTACGGTCTGGCCGAACAATCATTGGCACTCGAATTTCAGGCGCGCGTTCTTATTCGGCCGCAGTGGCCTTTTTCTTGCGATTTTTACTGCCAGGCGGGCGACCACGGCGCTTGGGAGCACTGGCCGCGGGCTCAGCAGTGCCACCCGCTTTCTTAGTTGCCAGCCATCCCGGAGGACGGCCACGCCGCTTTCCGCGTCCAAGCGCGAGCTGCTGGAGAACCACAATCGCGCTGTCTATCTGATCCCGCTGCTGCCGGAGCTCAGCGAGCATATTTTGTATGTCCATGTGGACTCTATAGTAACGGGAAATTGCGATTTTTGGAAATGTCTTTATTCCTGGGGCAGAGTGACGACGGTCAGCCAGAAATCTTCGATAGAACGAACCACATTCAGAAACTCATCCAGTTCCACAGGCTTGGTGACATAACAGTTCGCGTTCAGGTTGTACGCCTTACATATGTCCTGCTCCGCCTTTGAAGTGCTCATGACAATAACCGGGATGCGTTTCAGCTCGTCGTCGGCTTTGATCTCTTCGAGAACCTCACGCCCACTTTTTCTGGGCAGATTGAGATCGAGGAGAATGAGATCCGGCCTCGGGCGGCCGGAGAATGAACCGGAGCTCTTCAGCATCTCCAGGGCTTCCACGCCATCGACCGCTACCGTCAGATTAACGAGAACTCTGCCGTCTTTCAGCGCTTCCTGTGTCAGCCGCACGTCGCCTGGGTTATCTTCCACGAGGAGCACTTCAACGGGCCGGGTTTGTCGTCTGACCATACTGTAAGTAATTCTTGCCAGAGCACGTGTCGTGCCATGCCTCGAATTTCATTCGATCGCTTACATGTTGGTACGGTTTATGCCCATGGACGGCGACACGTACACAACAGGTGGGAAAAATATGCTTTGCGTGGAATGCGTCTTTACCCCTTTTTACCAGGCTCCAGGCGCCGGTAGCCTGAGCCGTAGTAAATAAGTGGGTCGCCCCCGGCGCACTCCGCGGCGACCACTTCGGCGAATAATACGGCGTGATCCCCCGCTTCTACCACCTGGCTGACACAGCATTCCATCGTGCCGATGGCGTTCTCGATAAGCGGCACTCCGGTGAACTCACCATTCGTCCATGCCACCGCCTCAAACCTGTTCCCGTCGAAAAGTGCGAACCTTGAGGAAAGATCCTGCTGCGAACGCCCCAAAATATTCACTCCGAACCACGAACTGGCGCGGAAATGCGCCAGCAGGCTGCAACGATAGTCGATACAAATCAGGATTAGAGGAGGGCTGGCGGAGACCGATGTAAAGGAATTGATGGTCAACCCACAGGGTCGACCGTCCTGTCCGAGGACTGTTGCGATGGCTACTCCGGTGGAAAACTGCGCACAAACTTGGCGGAGCGCATCTGGTGCGATTCCTCGCTGGGCACGATCAGGTTCGGGCAGGCTCCTTGACACCGCTGTAACCTCAATCCTATCATGGGGTTGGTGTTGAGCCAGACTCCCGTAGGGTTTGGCCGGAGGCAACCGTGATTAAGCTCGATATTGTCAACGAAGTGGTTTCAAGGACAGGAATCACCAAAACAAAGGCTGAGATGGCCGTCGAGACGGTATTCGACAGCATGAAGCGCGCACTTGCCAACGGAGAGCGCATCGAGCTTCGCGGCTTTGGAATCTTCAACGTGCGCCCGAGAAAGACCGGTATCGGCCGCAATCCTCGTACCGGCGCGGAGGTGGCGATTCCTCCCGGCAAGGCCGTGCGTTTCAAACCCGGTAAAGAGCTGCAGTCGCTCCAGTAAGCCGCATTCCAGATTCTGTGAACCCCGGTTCGGTGGAGCCCTTCGCGTTTGTCGATTTCGTCCGGCCGAGGCGACGCGACCGGTACTGGCTTCATATTCTGCTGTTGATTCTGGCGGTGGGCACCACCACGTGGGCGGGGGCGGCTTTTGCCTGGGCGTTCGACCAGAACCGCCCGCCGTCGCTGGAAGACTTCATCCCGGGCTTCGCGTCTGGATTTCCGCTGCTCGCCGGGCTGCCGTACTCTCTCACGCTGCTCACCATCCTGCTGGCGCACGAGTTTGGTCACTATTTCGCATGCCGGTTCTACGGAATCGATGCCAGTCTTCCTTTTTTTCTTCCGGTCCCGACGGTAATCGGCACGTTTGGTGCATTCATCCGAATCCGGTCGGCGATCGGCTCGCGCAAAGAGCTGTTTGATGTGGGTATCGCGGGACCGCTCGCCGGATTTGCTTTTGTAGTCCCCGCGCTTGGCATCGGACTGGCCCTGTCCAAATCGATCCCTGGAATTGCCGAATCGGGAGATCTGGTTTTTGGCACGCCGCTGATCCTGCGAGCGCTGGAGGCACTGGTTTTCCCCGGCATTCCGACAGCCGATATTTATCTGCATCCTGTAGCGCGAGCCGCGTGGGTTGGCCTGCTGGCGACGGCCCTGAACCTGATGCCGATTGGACAACTGGATGGCGGGCACATTGTTTACGCACTGACTTCCACGCGCTGGCACAAGCGCCTGACGTGGTTTTTTATCCTTTGCCTGATACCGCTGGGTCTGTTGTTTTCCTGGACGTGGCTGTTCTGGGCGGCCGTTCTTGCCATCGTCGCCCGCCGGCATCCGACAATTTATGATGAGTATCCGGTGGGTCCGCGCCGGACCGCGCTTGGCTTGCTGGCGTTCGCCGTGTTTGTACTCTCGTTTTGCATTACACCGATTTCCTGACGTATGAAAATTACGGCCACCATCATCTCTTATAACGAGGAGCGAAACATCGCCCGCGCGATGGAGAGCCTGCGTTGCTGCGATGAGATCGTGTGGTGGACAGCGGATCGTCGGACCGTACTGCCGAAATTGCCGAAAAGCTCGGTGCACGCGTCATCGAATATCCCTGGGGCGGCTACGCGCGGCAGAAAAACTACGCAGCCGAGTGCGCCAGCAATGACTGGATCCTGTCCGTCGACGCCGACGAGGCGCTCAGCGAGGCGCTGGAAGGCGAGATCTGGCAGGTTAAGAAGAAGGGACCGGCGTTTGACGCGTACACCATGCCGCGTCTGGCGCAGTACCTGGGCCGCTGGATCCTGCATTCGGGCTGGTATCCCGACCGCAAGGTTCGCCTCTACAACCGGAAGAATGCGCGCTGGGTGGGCGATTACGTGCATGAGTCTCTGGTGGTGAAGGGTCGAACGGGTCACCTTGAGTCGGACCTGCTCCACTTCACCTGCTCTTCGCTTTCGGAGCATCTGAAGACGCTGGACCGCTACACGACGCTTGCCGCCGAGCAACTGATCGCGCAGAAGAGGCCCATCGGCATCACACAGCTGCTGCTGGACCCCATCTGGACTTTCTGGAGCACCTACGTGCTGCGGCTGGGTTTTCTGGACGGAATGGAAGGGTTGGCCATCGCCTGGATGGCCGCGATTTACAATTTTGTTAAGTACGCGAAGGCGCGGGACATGTCCCCTCGGCGCTGACACGGACGGGGAGGCAGGATCGGAATGGATGTATTGCACCTCGACGCGGGAAAGGAAATGCGCGGAGGGCAGTGGCAGGTCCTGTCTTTGCTGGAAGGCCTGGGTTCCGGGCACACGCTGATGACTCCTTCTGAGGGCCCGCTGATGCTGGCGGCCCGGGAGCGGGGAATCGCGGTGGAGCCTATGTCACTCACATCCATCGCATCGGCCACCCGCGGCGCCGGGCTGATCCACGCTCACTGCGCGCGGTCGCATACCTGGGCGGCTGCGTTTGCCTCGGCTCCCCTGGTGGTGTCGCGACGTGTGGCGTTTCCGGTACGGGCATCGATCTTGTCCCGATGGAAGTACGGCCGCCCGCGACGGTTCCTTGCTGTCTCCGATTTCGTGCGTCGCACGCTGATGGAAGCCGAGATTCCCGCCGAGCGAATCTCTGTGGTTTACGACGGAGTGCGCATTCCCGACGGTGTGTCGGCTGGTACCCGGATTCTGGCGCCCGCCTCAGACGATCCGATGAAGGGCGCTGACCTGGTTCGCGAGGCCGCGGCGCTGGCGGGGTATCGGATCGAGTTCTCCAGTGACCTCGCTCGCGACCTTCCCGACGCCGGTCTGCTGGTCTACATTACTCGCTCAGAGGGCCTGGGTTCGGCCGCATTGCTGGCCATGGCGCACGGTGTTCCTGTGGTCGCCAGTCGCGTCGGAGGACTGCCGGAGATCGTGGAAGACGGGATCAGTGGCGTGCTGACCGACAACCGGCCAGAGGCCATCGCCGAGGCCATCATGCGGGCACTGGCCGACCGGGAGCAACTGGCCGCCAACGCGCGTCGACGCGTGGAGGAGAGATTCAGTCTTGCCCACATGATTGAACAAACCCGTGAGGCATACCGGCAGGTTCTTGAGTGACGGAAGCCATTCTTGCGGGGCTGTCTGGACTCCTCATCGGCAGTTTTCTCAACGTATGTATTTACCGGCTGCCTCGCGACCTCAGCGTGGTTCGCCCCCGGTCCCACTGCCCCTCCTGCGAGCGCATGATTTCCTGGTACGACAACCTTCCGCTGATCTCCTGGCTGTTGCTGGGCCGCCGTTGCCGGCATTGCCAGGCGTCCATCAGCGCTCGATATCCGGCGGTGGAGTTGCTCACGGGTCTGCTCTTTTTCGCCGGAATTTATCTTTTCGGGCCGACGGTTGCGGGCGCGAAGATCTGCCTTTTTTCGGCCATCATGATCGACCTGATATTTACCGATTTTGAAGAGCGGATCCTGCCGGATGAATTCACGCTGGGAGGGGCTCTGGCTGGAATCGCGCTGGCGGCGTGGGCTCCGCCGGCTGCATTTTTTCAGCTATTTTTCCCGGACACTCTGCCACCACGTCTGTTCGCGGTACTGGAGTCCGCGCTGTCGGCGGTTCTGCTGGCGGGACTTCTCTGGTCCATTGGAGCGCTGTATGCGCGCATTCGGGGCCGCGAGGGGCTTGGGTTTGGCGATGTGAAGATGGTTGCGTGTATCGGCGCCTTTCTCGGACTCAGTCCGGCTGTGCTCACCATTATGTTTGGGTCACTGCTGGGCAGCGTTGTCGGGCTCAGCTACATCGCATTTACGAAGCGGGATGCACGCACGTATGAACTTCCGTTTGGCAGCTTTCTGGGGATTGCCGCGGTACTGGTGGCTCTGCTTCGACCTGGCTACTGAGCGGGCCGGATTCGACCCAACCACTCTCAACCGCAAAGCCCGTTGTAACATGAAGGATTGCGCATGCACGACCTTTTGGAAGCGCTCAAGCCCGGCGAATCAGACTGGTTGCTCGCCCAGGATCTCGACCCGGCCCGGCTGCCGCAACACATCGCGATCATCATGGACGGCAACGGTCGCTGGGCCAAACGCCGTAATTTGCCCCGGGCAGCGGGCCATCAGGCGGGCATCGACCCGGTTCGAGTTACGGTGGAGACCTGTGCCCGGCTGGGCCTTCGGGCTCTCACGCTGTACGCCTTCTCCGTAGAGAACTGGAAACGTCCCCGCCATGAAGTGGAAACGCTCTGGCGTCTGCTCCGCTTTTATTTGCGGCGTGAGATTCCCAAGCTTCTGAACAACAACATCCGGCTCTTCGCCATTGGACGGCTGGACGGGCTTCCGGAGCAGGTTCGCGACGAACTCCAGGCTGCCGCGGAAGCGACGTCCCGCAACACCGGTCTGTACGTCAATCTGGCCATCAACTACGGCGGCCGGAGTGAGATCGTCGATGCGGTGCGTGCGCTGGTGGAACGCGCCCGGCTCGGAGAAGATGTCCTTGTCGATGAGGACGCCATCGCCCGCGGCCTGTATACCAGCCACTGCCCTGACCCGGATCTGTTAATCCGGACCTCCGGCGAGATGCGGGTCAGCAATTTCCTGCTCTGGCAGATCGCCTATGCTGAGCTCTACGTCACCGACACGCTGTGGCCCGATTTTTCGCGCACAGATCTGTTGCGGGCGATCCTCGAATACCAGAAGCGCGACCGCCGTTTCGGCGCCGTTCGGAGCGATCACGGTGAGGCTGAGCCTGCCCTTGCCGAGGCACCCCTCGTTCCGGCGCGATGAAGCGGATTATTACTTCCGTTCTCCTGGCGGTCTTCGCTCTCTGGACCATTTTTCAGGCACCCACCGCAGTGTTCGTCGCGCTCGCCGCTTTGATGGCATGCCTGTGCTATCTCGAGTACGCGAACATAGTCCGAACCAGCGGCGTTGAGGGCCCGCTGTACCTCGGCCTTGTGGCGGGGCTGATTGCCATGTACCGCCTCGACGCGCTGCCACTCATTGCGGCCGTGCTGCTGGTTTTCGCCCTGAACTCCCGCGACCTGAGCAAAGCGGTCGGGTTCGCTGGCGCTACCGTGCTCGGCGTGATCTATATTTTCCTGGCGTGGCGCTGTGCCATCGACCTGCGGGAAATGAGTCCCGGCTGGCTGTTCTACGCGCTGTCGGTTAACTGGGCGGGCGATGTCGCGGCGTATTACACGGGGCGGCAGTTCGGACGGCACAAGCTGGCATCACGGGTCAGCCCAGGCAAGTCATGGGAAGGTGCGATTGCCTCGGTGCTGGTCTGCACAGCCTACGGCGTGTTTATCGGGCAGCAGTTCCACCTGGGGCTGAGCCTGCCACTGATGATCGCCCTGACGATGCTTGCGAACATAGCGGGCCAGCTCGGCGACCTGGTGGAATCGATGCTCAAGCGCGGGGCTGGCGTGAAGGACAGCGGAACGCTGCTGCCGGGACATGGCGGTTTTCTCGACCGACTGGACAGCTCCCTGTTCACACTGCCCCTGGTGTATTACTTCCTGTACTGGATCCGTTAGCGATCCGATTTCAAAATCGAGAACAGGTTGCTGTAGTCGTCGGTCCACAGCCGCAGTTTTTCGCTGCCGTGTATCGGGCTTGACAGATACGCCAGCCGGCTGTCGAGCTTGTCGTCGCGCGTCACCACCACCCAGTCCGCGCCGTAGATCTGCCGTTCATCTTCATCGGTGTTGATGATCAGCCGCGACTGTGCGTGCTGATCGGTGGCCAGCAGCTTGACGATCGGAGCCAGATCCAGGTGCTTGTTGGTGACGTGTACGGCGAGTGCTCCGCCCGGCGCCAAATGGCGGAAGTACTGTACAAACGCCTCGCGCGTGAGCAGATGGACCGGGATCGAGTCGCCGCTGAAGGCGTCGAGGCAGAGCAGGTCGAACTTCTGGTCGGGTTCGCGTTCCAGAGACAACCGCGCGTCCCCCTGAACCACGTCCACCTTCTGCGGTGCTCCGCTGAGGAAGGTGAATTCCTTCAGGGCCAGGTCGATTACCAGCGGATTGATGTCATAGAAGCGGTAGTAGTCGCCCGGCCGCGCATAGGCCGCCATTGTGCCTGCGCCCAGTCCGATTACGCCGACGCGCAGTGGGCCCTTGGGCTGCAGCTCCTTCAGCGCCAGCGCCGCGCCCGATGCCACTCCGTAATACGTGGTCGGCGTACGCGATTTGGCCGGGGACAGAAACTGCAGTCCGTGCTTGATGGCTCCGTTGTATATTTGACGGTATTTGTCGCCATTTTCGGTGTCTTCCGTTAATGACACGGTGCCGTAGAAATTGCGTAATTTGACGGTACGGCCTGTCTCGCCGTTGTTCATCATAAGGCCGGTGACAATGCCCGCCACCACTACCAGGCTGGCGAATCCGGCGAATTTCCGTGGAATGTTGTAGAGCAGCCAGATGGCCGCCACAATGCTCGCCAGCATGCCGAGCGGCACTTCCAGATACTGGTTGAAGAGCCTGGGAGCAGCCAGGCCGACAAACAGGCCGCCCGCCGCGCCGCCTGCCGAGATGGTCAGGTAGTAGAGCGTAAGCTGCCGAGAATCGGGCCGCAGGCGCGCCACTTCGCCGTGGCAGAACATGCAGATCAGGAACAGCCCAACAGCGTAGAGCCCAATGGTGTACTCGATTTTCAGCGTGCCCTGCTGCGCACCGACATAGAGGAGAGCGCCCCAGCCCAGCGGCATGAGGAAGCGGTAGACCCACGGCCGGTACCATTTGTCGCTGTCGAAGGTAAGCACAAAACTGAGCAGGTAGAGGGACAACGGCAGGATCCACAGAAACGGAATCGCGGCCACGTCCTGGCTGAGCTGGCTGGCGACTCCCAGCCACAGTACCGACGGGATGGACGCCAGTCCGGCCCAGACCAGCAGCCGGGAAACGGGAGCACCCTCAATGGGCGCTACCGGAACGGCCTCGCGGCTGGTGACGAAAGCCGCCGCCGCGCAGATCACGACAAACACAACGAACCCGGCTGACCAGTAATCCAGCTGCTCATGCAGCGCGAATCTCGGCTCCACCACCACCGGGTAGGCCAGCAGGGACACCAGCGAGCCGAGGTTGGAGATGGCGAACAACCGCCATGGGAGGTCGGTGCGAAGCGTGCGTGAGTACCAAGACTGCAGGAGTGGGCTGGTGGTCGAGAGCAGGAAGTAGGGCAGCCCGGCTGTGACGAAGAGCAGTCCGAGGATGTACCAGACCGGGTCGCCCGATTCGGTGGGCTTCCATCGGTCTGAGGCTCGCAGCGGCAGAAAGGCGAGTGCCGCCACCATCAGCGTCACATGGACAATCGCCTGCATTCTGACCGACAAAAGGCGCGTGATCAGGTGCGCATACAAGTAGCCCAGCAGCAGCACCGTCTGGAAAAACAGCATGCAGGTGGTCCAGACTCCGGCTGACCCGCCGAACCACGGAAGAATCGACTTCGTAATGACGGGCTGCACCAGAAGAAGCAGCAGGGCGCTCCAGAAAACGACGGCCGCGTACAGGACGCGCCGGATCACATTTGGCATTTACCTCAGTGTCGCATTCGTGAGATCATAGGACTTCCCAGCCCGGCGCGGCGGGGCGTTACCCGCAGGCTCGCCCTTCCTGCCCGACCGCAACAGCAGGAGTAAACTGGCCGTGGATCCGGAAGAGCCCCCCAAAACACCCATTATCTTTACCTGCTCAGGTGCGGCCGATACTGGCGGCCTGGCCGACGCAGCTTCACGGGCACTCAGTCGCAGCGGTGTGGCACGCATGTACTGCCTTGCCGGAGTCGGCAGCCGTGTGGAAGAAATCATGGCGGATATGTCGAAGGCGGAGCGCCTGGTTTCCGTCGACGGCTGCACAAACGACTGTTCTCGCAAGGTACTGGAAGCTGCCGGATTCCAGGCGGCGATTCATCTTCGAATTACCGATCTCGGTATGCCCAAAGGGCAGACGCCTTACTCGGAAGCGAAGGTCCGCCGGATCACGGATGAGCTTCGGCGGCGTCTGCTGGCTTCACCGGAGGAGCCGGGGGCTCCGGAAGACGGCGAAGCAGGCGTGTAGCCGATTCGGCGATTTCCGCCACTGCTGCGTCAAAGGCGTCCTGGTTCGCCTTCGACGGCTTGTTGTAACCGCTGACCTTTCGGACAAACTGCAGGGCCGCGGCTCGGATTTCCTGTTCCGTCGCGGCTGGGGCGGGACGGCGGAGTGTCTTGATGCTTCGGCACATACTTCTCCAGTATCTCGCGTGCCACTGTGGGGCGGGCGCTCCTGCGTGCAGCCAGCTTTTCAGTCGGTCAGCGTGCGTGTGTATGTGTACCCTGGCGCCTGCGGACATGCGGCGCAGCTTCGACGGTTTGCACGCGCTGGTACGCGACCACCGGCAACTGAACGCCTCCGCGGGCCATCCGTACATTCAGCAACAAAAGAAACGCCAGGTTGAAAGTTCTTTATTGGGACCGATGACGGTTTTGCTGTTTGGGCTCAACTCACGGAGTACGGTAGTGGCAGCGCGCGCCACCGGTTCTTCCACTCCTCGGCCTCCGAGGCGCCCCAAATCGGCACGAGTTCTTTGACAAGCCAGCACTTCGGGTTCCAGGTTGGCATCGTTGGCGGAAGAAAGTCGATACTCGGCTCGCGGCGACGGCATCCCCCGACGATCACATCGTTGAGATCGGCGTCCGCCTTGAAGCGGATCATCGATCAACTTCTCCGAGACAGCATCTGCTCGCGCGCGCGTTCCAGATTCTGCCGGAGTTCCGAAGGAAGAGGAGGCTGGGCCTTGATGACCTCGTCTTCAATGCGCCGGAGTTCCGCCATGTCTTTTTCAACCTCCTCCTTGTTGCCCAGGTAGAAGGTGATCGCGCCGCAGACTTGCTCGATGCTCAGCGTCGGGTAGTCCAAACGGATCGATTCAGGTGCGGCCCCATTCTGGAACTCGTACACGATGCGCGCCAGAGGCACACGGCTCCCGATCAGACAGAAGCGTCCTTCTCGGCGCTCGATGTAGTCTTTGGCCATGGTCCCACCCGCCTTCAGCCTATCGCATTCCGTCTCGCCCTCTCTATATTTTTCCCCGAGGCACTTCGGTCAGCGGCGGCGTGAGCCCGGCCAGCGCATAGATTTCGATCAGCGCCCCTGTTCCGAGTCCGTACTCTGGCGCCGTCACTCTGTTGCCGTCTTCCAGTTCCACCAGCAGGCGGCCGCGTGGAAGAAATCATGGCGGATATGTCGAAGGCGGAGCGGCTGGTTTCCGTCGACGGCTGCACAAGCGACTGTCCTCGCAAGGTACTGGAAGCTGACGGATTCCAGGCGGCGATTCATCTTCGAATTACCGATCCATCTGGTGCACCAATATCTGCGCAGGAGCATCGACCACAACTGCCTGTATTCCACGGTCAGGCGTGGCATCAGCCTGGGCTGTCCTCTGTCGCCGGTCATGGGGGCTCTGTACCTGGACGTGCTGGATCGAAGAATGGAGGCCACCGGCCTGTTCTACGTCCGGTTCATGGACGACTGGGTGATTCTCGCTCCCACGCGCTGGTCACTGCGCCGGGCAGTGCGCCTGGTGAACGAAAC
>JAWXCM010000173.1:0-12661 GCA_034408745.1 Bryobacteraceae bacterium | reverse complement strand
GCGGCTGGCGACTGGGAAGTTTGGCGCAATGGGTGGTCGGCCGGGCCGGTGGAAGTTAAGGCGAGGGAGGGTGTTCTGTATTTCGAGGGACGGCCCGGCAGCTACTTCCTGCGACCCCAGGCTTAGGCTCGCGAAAGGAAGGGGCCCCGATTCGCAGTACAGCGTGTGATCTCGTCTTCCCGGCGGAAGAGAATTTCAGTCCAGGGCGCTACCCCGACGTCCTGGGACCGCTGGCTGACAGACGCTTGTTCCCTTTCGACGTCCCTGGCAGGGTCGGGGAACGGCATGGTGACCAGTTCTGACGGAAACTCTCTTACGGGTTCGAAGCCGTGGCGCCGGGCGATCCGGGTCAGGGTGCTGACTCCATATCCGTGCAGGTAGGGGAAGCCCAGCAGATTGTTCCAGGCGAGAATTTGTCTCGCGGCCAGGTCGGGTTGCCGGCGCAGGGTTAGCCACGCGCTTGCGTTCGGCACCCGGAGGACCAGCAGACCGTGGTGTCTCAGCAGGTTTCGGGCAGCTTTTAAGGTGGATGACGGGTCGGCGAGCTGCTCAAAGCAGTTCCAGATGAACACGCCGTTGGCCGAACCCGCCCGGATGTGCGTGTCCTCCACAGTCTCGCGGCGGACTGTCAGGCCCTGCCGGCGAGCGAACTCCGACGTGTCGACCCCGACATCGAGGCCCACAGGGCGCCAGTCCCATTCCTCCGCCGCCTGCAGGAAGCCACCCAGGTGCGGGCCGATCTCGACTACTGACGCATGGGGCGGCAGGCGATCTCGAAAGGCTGCGGCTTTGTTTCGAAACGCCTCGACGTAGCGCGGATAGAGGTGTTGCATCACACCGGGGTCGTTGGGGTCTTCCGAGTAGGAGTCGGCCGCGCGGGTGTACGCTTCCAGGCGAACCAGCAGACCACAGGCGCTGCAGGCAGACATCGCGGCGTCCCCGCCGTGCATGAAGTCCGTCAGGTCTTTCAGCTCCGAACGTGGCGCGCGCCGGCGCAGCCTCGACGAAACGAACCGATTTCTTTCCTCGACTTCCTGACGAAGCGCGCCGGCCGGAACCGCAGCCACGAAGTTCCGGCCATCGCACACAGGACAAGACGAGAATGGCATGTGCAAGCTCCCGAACGTATGACGCCGGGGAGCTTAAGGTGCTACACCACGCCCACGGTTAGTCCCCTGGCCCGTGATACAACGGGAGGCGATGAATCAAGAACTTGCAGGCAAGACGGTGCTCATTACCGGAGCGTCCCGCGGCATCGGCGCTGCCACCGCGTTGACGCTGGCTTCGGCCGGCGCGTCCCATGTTGTCCTCCATTACAACTCGTTCCAGGAAGGGGCCGAGAAGACCGCTGCGGAGCTTCGAGGCAAGGGTGTGGAGGCGACGCTGATCCAGGCCGATTTGTCTCAGAGCGCTGGAATCGAATCCCTCGCCGAGCACGTTCGTTCGATGCAGCGGCTCGACATCCTGATCAACAACGCGGGCCATCTGGTGCAGCGCGCCAAGCTTGCCGAGTTCACCGAAGACCTGTTCGACCGTGTCAACAACCTCAATGTGAAGAGCGTGTACTTCATTACGCAGGCAGCGGCTCCGGGGATGATTGAACGGGGCAGCGGCGTTGTGATCAACGTCAGCTCGATTGCTGCGCGCAACGGCGGCGGGCCGGGCGCGACGATTTACGCTGCCGCGAAGGCGTCAGTGGCGGCAATCACGAAGGGCCTCGCGAAGGAGCTCGCTCCGAAGGGGATCCGGGTGAATGCGGTCAGTCCAGGCACGGTGGACAACTACTTCCATGAGAAGTACTCGAACCGGGACATTCTGAACGCGATGCTCGCGCAGACTCCTGCCGGGACGCTGGGGACCAACGAAGAAGTAGCCGACACCATCCTGTTCCTGTGCACCTCGCCGAGCCGGTACATCCATGGCCAAACCATTGAGATCAATGGCGGCATGTACATGGTCTAGCGGCTGAAGATGGTGACTCCCGGCTGGGTTCGAACTCCGTCAAAGGCCAGTGTTACGCTCACGGCGCCGGACGGAGCGAACCCGCCCGGCGTCTGAACGTTCACCTGGGTGATGCCGATCAGGGTCGGGGCGGGGCCGAACCAAACCACGTTGGCTGCGTAACCGGCGACGTCGGCAATTTCGCCTGGTGAGGCTCCTCCGTCTCCAGTTATAAACAGGCTGACGACCGAACCGCGCTCTGCCGGGTTGTCCGGTCCGTTGCGTTGGCCGTCGGCGTTAAGGGCGAGGGCGAGGCCTTTTCCGTTGCCTTCAGTCAGTATTCCCGGGTTCGTTCCTGCGATTTTGATGGCGAGGCGTCCGTAGATCTGTCCGTCGTTCCGGACGGCAAGCTCGACGAAGCCTGGTTTGGCGGACTGTGGGATCTGGACGGTGAGGCGTGTCGGCGATACCTCAAGCAGCGGCAATGGCTCTCCGCTCAGGGTCACTTCGGGGTTGTTGAAGGCCGTTCCGGTCACGTAGGCGAGTTGGCCAGGCGCGAGGTCGCTTTCCAGCAGCGTCGCTGCGTGCAGGACGTTGACTGGGGAGAGCGTGATGCTGCCCGCGCCCGCAGGTGGAGTTGTGGGAGGCGTTACAGGGGGCGGCTCGGGTTCGTTCCCCTGTTTTTCGATCCTGCGGATGCGGTCGTTGGCCGTGTCGACGATGAGGGCGGATCCGTCGCGATCAAGGAATATGTCCGACGGGGTGTTGAGCATCGACGCAAGGGCGAGACCTCCATCGCCAGAAAATCCACGGTCTCCGGAGCCAGCCACTGCGTACCAGTTCCCACTGGGCTCGAGCACCACGATGCGGTGCGCACCTGCATCGGCGATCCACAGGTTACCCAGCCGGTCGAACTTGAGTCCACGGGGCTCGATCAGCTCGATACCTGTAACTGTGGTCACTCGCCCGCCGACAATCTTCCGAAGTTTTCCCGTGCCTGACTCCGAGAACCAGATGGTGCCAGCGGGATCCACTGCGATTCCGGCCGGGCCGAGCAGCTTGAGCTGAAGTCCCTGTCCGTCACCAGTTTCGCGGCCACCGCCGGCGATGACGACCATGCTGGCGTCAGGCGCCACGCGGCGGATCAGATGGTTGGCGGAATCGGCGATGTACAGGAAGTCGCTGGTGTCGAACGCCATCGCCGTTGGGACGAGGGGGCGATTCTGACCCTGCACCAGCGCTCGGGGGGAGCCATTGTCGACTCGGTACACGCCACCTCCTCCAGCCCGGTCGCCTGCCCAGATGCGTCCGGCCGAGTCAACAGCCATGGACAGCGGATTTTCGAGGGCGGTTGTGACAGTGGTGAGGTCGCCGCCCGTGGTCAGGCGGCGAATGCGGCCGAGTCCGGTGTCGGCGATCCAGACGGAACCAGAGTTGTCGCGTACGGCTGAGGAAGGCGAACTGAAACGCCACTCCGTGCGTACCCTTCCGTCACCTGCACCCTGTCCGGCAATCACTTCCACGCGAGAGGTTCCGGCGGCCAGCCTGCGAACGCGACGTTCCGAGACGGTGAAGACGTCGAAATAAGGTGCGACGGCAACGCTGGTCCCGCCGATGGGCACTGAGGTGAGTTCGAGCGCTGGCGTGATAACGGCGATCCTGCTGGTGCTGCCGTCGGCGACGTAGATCCGTCCAGACGAGTCGGTCGCGATACCGGTAGGTGTTCCGAACTCGATTTCACGGCTGTTTTTGTCAGTGACGGTCCACAAGTATCCCGCGCCGAGCCGGCGGACCCGGCGATTGCCGCTGTCGGCGATGAGAACGTAGCCGTTGGCATCGATTGCAAGGGCGGAGGGGTATGAGAGCGGCGCCAGGAGAGCCTGTGTCTGCCGGACGATGGAGCCGATTTCCCCATTTCCGGCAATTACGCTAATTGCGCCTCCAGGTGTGACGCTGTAGACGCGGTGTGCTCCGAAATCGGCGATAAGCAGGTTGCCGGTTCTGTCGAGGACCACGTCGCGGGGCTGCAACATGGCGACGTTGCGCGCGGGAGCCGTTCCCACAGTCGGGACTGGGTCTTTGCCACCTCCGGCCCAAACCTGAATGGACCCGTCGGAAGCCGAGACACGCCGGATGACGGCGTTGCCGAGATCGGCGATGAAGACGTTGCCGGCGGAGTCGACCGCCATGCCGTACGGCGCGTTGAGCTGCGCCTGAGGACCTGGGCCGCCGTCGCCTTTCATGCCGGGAGTCCCGGTTCCGGCGATTGTCCTGACGTTACCTTCTATACTGATGCGGCGAACGCGATGCTCGCCGGTGTCCGATATGTAGGTGTTTCCGGCAGTGTCGAGTGCGACGCACTGCGGCTGGACGAAGACTGCCCGGGACGCGACCTGTCCGTCCCCGGTATAGGCGCTTCCTGCGAGGGTGTCGACTTTGTATAGCGGCTGCGCTCCACCTGCGCAAAGGGTGGACAGAAGCGTCGCCCAAAGAATTTGCCCGCGGCTAATCATCACATAGAGAGAGTGGGAGAAGAGGCCGAAAACTCTCAATTTCCGGCTACATTAGCTGACGATAGTTTTGCGGTGCCACCCGACACGGGCGGGTAGCGCGTGGCGTGCCAGGGCTGGGGACGAATCGCACCGCCGTCGCCTTATTTTGGGGCGTCGAGGGCGAAAGCCACGATGCTGTCATCGGTGACAGGGTTATTGAAGAACCCGCCTCCGGTAGACGCGATCACGACGTACTGCCTGCCGTCCCGTCCCTCGTAGGTCATGGGAGTTGCCTCGGCTGCACCGCGGAGCTTCACAGTCCACAGCTCCTTGCCGGTTTTCGCGTCGAAGGCGCGGAAACGGGAGTCGTCGGTGGCGCCGACGAAGACCAGTCCACCTCCTGTCACGATGGTTCCTCCGTTTCCGGGGCGGCCGGTGGTGTGTTTCCCCTCGGGTAGACCGTCGGTCACACCGAGGGGGACTTTCCATGCGATGTTGCCGGTGTTCACGTCGATTGCCGCGAGTTCGCCCCACGGCGGCTGCTGACACGGCAGCTGCTGCGGTCCGACACCCCGGATGCTGAAGCGACCGCCGCCGGGAAAGCCTTCGTAAGGGCCGTCGGGGTCTACGCGATTGCCCTGTCCTGCTGCCATCGCCTGCCCCTTCTTCTCATCGTGGTCCCGTAACCCGGAGACTTGTCCGAGCTCATTCACATTGGCGAACAGGTATCCCAGTTGCGGGCTGAATGATGTGCCGCCCCAGTTCACGCCTCCGTGATTACCGGGGAACTGCACGCGCAGCCGGTTGTAACTGACGGGCAGGAAGGGCCCACCAGTTTCCATGCCTTCCACCAGCTTCCGGCAGGCGGCTTCGAGTTCCGGGGTGACGGTTGCGATATCGTCCCTGCTGAACGTCATGCGAGCGAGTGGCGGCGGTTTGACAGGGAAAGGCTGCGTCTTCGAGGTTCGTTCGAGCGGCACTTTGCTTTGAGGAACCGGGCGCTCCTCGGCGCCATAGACCGGCTTGCCCGTGACGCGGTTCAGCAGGAACACAGTGCCGACCTTATTTACCGCAGCGACGGCGGGAATGATCCTGCCGTCCTGTTTAATTTCGAATAATGCGGGCGCGCCGGTCATGTCGGCGTCCCAGATATCGTGATGGACTACCTGGAAATGCCAGAGATATTTCCCGGTATTTGCGTCTGCCGCGACAAGACTGGAGCCGAATAAATTGTCGCCGGCGCGGTCGCCACCGTACTGGTCTACCGACGGAGCGCCGAAGGGCATGTAGACGATTCCGCGTTTCTCGTCCACGGTCAGGAATCCCCATACGTTGACGCCGGAGCGATTCTTCCAGCTGTCACCGGCCCATGTGTCGTTGAATTTTTCACCGGACCGGGGAATGGAACGGAATGTCCAGACGAGCTTGCCTGTTCGCATGTCCCAGGCCCGGACGTCGCCAGCCGGGCCACGGGGCGGGTTCTCCTGCGTCGTGCCGCCGGTTATGACCAGATGCTTGTAGACGATGGGTGGGGAGGTGAGACCGTTACGGCCTGGCATCCCATTCATGATGGATTCGGTGTTGAGGTTGATCACGCCGTTGTCGCCGAACGCCGGGTTTGGTTTGCCAGTTTTCGCGTCGACGGAATAGAGCTTGCCGTCGCTGGAGCCGAATACGACCTGGGCCGGTGTTTTGCCATCGCCGGCCCAGTATTCGAGGCCGCGGGCAGAGGGGCTGCCGGAGGGCAATGCGAAGGACCAGAGGTCTTCACCAGTGACTGGGTCGATGGCTGAGACACGCGAGTACGGTGTGGTGACGTACATGATGCCCTGGATGACAAGGGGCGTCACGGAACTGGGACGGAAACCTGAGCCGCCGAACTGGACGCGGCCTCGTCCTCCGCTGCCGGCGGGTTCGGGTTCATCTCCAACGGGGGCTGCAGGGCCGGCCCTGCGTGTTGGTGTGGCGCCAGGTGAAAACCCGGCGGGCTTCATGTGGTGGACCCATGCCACCTTAAGCTGACCAACGTTGTCCGGAGTAAGCTGCTTCAGTGGCGAGAAGCGCATTCCGCCAGCATCGTGCCCGTAAGTGCGCCATTCCTTCGCTGGCTCGACCGCCGCCGTGGAGGCCGGTGGGAGACGCGCTGGCTCCCCGGCGCCTCGAGAAGTGTGTTCGAGGCGCGGGACCAGCGGCCCACTCGCTGACATGATGGCGGCAGGCGGCCGAGGTCCTGCGACACCAGCGGGTGTCGCCCCACTTCCGCCGGGGCCGCCGGCCACCGCACCATAGTGCTTCACCAGGTAGTTGAGGATGGAGTTCAGGTCTTCCTCACTGCCCTGAGTGCCGAGGTTCACCATTTTGGTGATGGTCTCAGTCCAGCCGGTCTGACCCTGCCGCAAGGAGGTGGTCTGGTCCAGAGAGTGACATCTGCCGCAGAGCCTTGTGGTCTCCGCTTTGCCCGGTCCGTCCGGAAGGACTGCGGCCTGCGCCAGGCTGGCTGCAGCACACAAGAGGGCAGGCAGGTGGCTGGTGAATCGATGAATCCGAACGGCGCACATAAATGGGTTCACACCATCTTATACAGTGGCGCCCGTTACCCGTGCAGGCCGGGATTAGCGGAGGCCGCCAACGACGCGCACGAGTTCGCCCGTGATCCAGGCGGAGTCGGACGAAGCGAGGAACGTAGCGACCGAGGCGATGTCACTAGCCTGGCCTACGCGGCCCAGTGGGGTCTGCGCCACTGCGCCTGCCTCGAAATCAAAGCCGATCATGCCGACTGAGTGCGTGCCTTCAGTTTCCACCATGCCGGGATTGATGGAGTTGACGCGAATCTACCGTGGGCCGAGCTCCTTTGCGAGAACGCCGGTTATGGAGTCAACTGCGCCCCTGGTGGCAGTGTAGGCGGCACTGTTCGGCGGCGTCAAACTGCTGACCAAGGAACCGATGTTGATGATGCTGCCGCCTTCGCCAAGGTGCCTGACGGCGGCCTGCGTGGTGAGCAGTAGGCCGAGCAAGTTGACATCGAACAGCTTGTAATAATGTTCCGGTGTAACGGCATCAATGGGAGAGAACCTCACGCGGGCTTCCACCTTATCCCTCATTCAGGACTGACCACCCCGCCCAAGTGGCTTCAATCCAACCTGGACAAGAGTGGTTGAGAAAAACGGCACTGGGCCTTTTGCTCTGGTAGGCAGGTAAACGAGCAACTCCAGCGCGCACGGGGAGTGGTTCACCAGGAAGGCGGGGTTCATCTTCGCACACGGGCACGCGAACGCCGGGTCACCCATCCTGCTCGCCAGCTACCATCCCAGCCAGCAGAACATCTCCACCGGCAAGCTGACTGAGGCGATGCTGACCAGCGTCTTCCTGAAGGCACGCGATCTCGCCGGTCTGCCCGGCTGAGGTTCACCTCAAAAAAAGGGCAGGCAGGCTTCACCGGGGTGGTTCGCCCTGCCTGCCACAGGCTTACTTCGTGGGCGGTGTCTTCCACCAGGCCCCGTCAGGCCCGTAGTACTTCATCAGCCACTCCGCGACCGCGATGTCCGACGCCTCGTTCCAGGTCGTCAACGAAGTGTCCGCGGGAGCACCGATTGACTGGGCCGTCTGGCGATGGCAAGTCGCGCAGGAATTGGGTGTTCCCCCCGTCGCGGCACGGAACTTAATCGTCCGCTCCGGAGGAACCACCTCAAACGTATGGGAGTGCATGTCGTAGGGAGCGCCGCTGGAAGCCATCGTCGCCATGTGGCAGGTGGTGCAGCGGCTGACGCCGAAGGTGCCCTCGGGGTTGTAGGGATGGCGCGTGTGCGCACTCACCACTTGCCCGATGACGGTCCGGTTACCGGCCATGTCGCCGATCTGGTCCCGGGTGAGGGTCTCGAATGGTCCAAATCCCGCGTGGCAGCCGAGGCACAGCGAGTTGTCATTCACCTTGACGGCCAGCGTCAGCTTCTTCGCGCCGCTGTCTACCACCAGCGTCTCGCGGATCTGAGCCTTCGTGGGCTTGTGAGGATCGTGACAATCAATGCAGGTCACCTTGTGATAGGGATACTCCCACTTGCTGGACTTCATCAGGTCCTGTAACTGCTGGTGATGCTGGCGGGAGGTCTTGCCGTCAGGATGCACGCCTGGCTTGTCCGCAAGGTAGCGAGTAAACAGGTCCGGCGTCGGAGCCCATGCGGGATACGCCTCGCCGGTCTTCTCGTCGTAGGGAAACTCATGCGTTCCCGATGGCATGCTGGCTCCCCGCGAGTGGCAGGAGCCACATTGGAAGTTCTGTTGCATCGGAGTGAATTCTTTCCCCGGATTGACGATTCTGCCCTTGTCCCAGGTGGCCATGATGTGCCTGGCGCCCGGTCCGTGGCAGCGCTCGCAGCCAATGTTGTACATCTCCGGCTCGCCCTTGCCGCTCACGTCCAGATAGTGAACCGAGCCAGGTGGGACATAAACCGGAGTCGGCGTGGTCGCGACAAACTCGCCGTTTTTGTCCTTACCCACCGTGGTCAGCGTGGTGGCGTGGCAGCCCGAACAGCCTTTGACAAACGACTTGCCGGCAGCCGCGTCCTTCGCCGCCATAGGGCCGGTGATTTTGGGCGTGTTGTCGGCGTTGTACCAGTATGTTGGCTCATACACCACGTAGGCATTGTTCGCCTCGTTGTACTGCACCGGGCTGTAATACAGGCCTGCGCTTAACCCGGTGGCGGTGTCCGTCACCGGAATCCGGACCAGGAAGCGTTGCTTGTACAGTCCGCTACCGCCATGAACGGTCGCGACCGGATACTCCACCCGGCCGATCCGAATCGAGTACCCCTTCGATCCATAGGCCAGTACCGGCGCATTTGGCTTGAACTGATCAAAAGCGCTCGATATCTTGTTGAAGTCCAGACCCTGCGTGAAGTCGTCTACCTTGTTGCGGTCGTAGTCGGCGATGATGCCGTACTTCGTCTTCATCGAGTTGACGTCGGTCTCGGCCGACTTCAAACCCGTGGCATGCAGCGTTTCGCGGTATTCCCCATAACGGGAGTGACAGGCCAGGCACGCCTCCGAACCCACCCAGGCGTTGTACCCAGCCTCCGCCGCCCCCGCCGCCTTCCGGACAGCCTCCACCACCTGGCCAGCCGGCGTTGCTGCGGTTTCAGCTGAAAAACCCGCAATGCTGGCCAACAGCAGACATCCTGCGGTCATTACAAAGTGTCGTTTCATCTCTTTGAGAACCTCCCAAAGCTGAGTCCACACAGGCATGTGGAATAACACCGCATGTCGAGAAAATCAACAGGACCGGAGTGCTTTGAGCAAATGTACTCAAGAGACCTTGCAATTTTCTATCCACACCAGGCACTAACGACCATGTCCTAATATCCCTGAAAATCGGTACACACCCACCCTCGACAGGTGTGATTTCACCCAGAAAGGCCGCGCACAACTGCGGATTTCCGCGCATAACGCCGAACTACTAAGTATGTTTTCGCAGGCGAGCTTCAGCGACCGCCAGGCTTCTATTCATCCAGTTCCGCCGGAGTCAGCACCTGCAGATCCTGCCCCGCAGCAGGAAGAGTAACTTCGCTGTCTCTTCCAGCTCTTCAGCGCGGTCCACCGGCCTCGCCGAACTCGAAGCTGTGGTGAAACACGTTGGCGGTGGTAAGGCCGGTACGCTCCGGCCCCAGGAGCGGAGTGTTCGGCTTCTTCGAGATGAAGCCTTCCAATTCCTTGTTGGCCTGGCGAGCGAGGCAAGACGGCTTCAGCGGGGCCAAACCCCGGGTGAACGGCTGCACGGCTAAGTCCGGCTAAGTCAGGATACCGGCAGGGCGAATGAATCCGAGTGCAGTTGGAGTTGCGAACCTACCAACCGAAAGGAGAACCCACCCATGGAACGGGAGTCCCGCATTTTCCGTCAGGCTTGAGGTTGTTTTCGCAAGACAATATCTGACGGCGCGGTCGCTTATCATCACGGCGAGAAAGACGCCAGGGGGATGACCTGCTGGAGCGCCTTTGTAGCACTGCTGTTTTTCCAGTCTCGGAGGAGGGCGCTCGTTGCGAGAGAAATGCCGACCACATTCAGATCTGGACGGCGGTGATCGCCATACTGCTGGTACGCTACCTTCACATGCGCCGCAACTGGAAATGGGGCCTGTTGACGTGACCTCTGTGCCTGGATCAACCAGCCGTTCCGGAAGGTGGTTGAGATGGATTGTGCGCAGATGCGCCTAAGGCCAGGGGCGGCGGCCCGGAAGTCGTGAAATGATATGCAGGATGCATCTGACACGGCGGATGGCGGGCTCGTTGCTGGCGGGGTTCATGGCTATGGGGCAGCAGCATGGGCGTCGGCGGCCCAACATTCTGTACGTGATGACGGACGACCATCCGGCGAACTGCATGAGTTGCGCGGGTCACAAGGTCCTGCGCACGCCGAATATGGACCGATTGGCGGCGGAGGGAGTGCGCTTCAGCAATTGTTTTGTGACGAACTCGCTGTGTGCTCCTTCTCGCGCCACGGCTTTGACGGGCTGTTTCTCCCATATCAACGGGGTGCGAGGCAACTCCGAGGCGAAGGACGCCCCGGCTGAATATCTGAATCGCGATGTGATTACTTATCCCGAGCTTCTCAAGAGGGCTGGGTATCGCACGGCGGTCACAGGCAAATGGCACCTGAATGATACGCCGAAGGGCTTTGATTATTCCTGTGTTTTGCCGGGTCAGGGGCAGTATTTCGACCCGGAGTTCATTGAAGACGGGGTTCGCCGGACGATCAGGGGCTATGCCACCGACATTACTACCGACAAGGCGCTGCAGTGGCTGGACGGGACGCGCGGAAGGACGGACGAACCCTGGCTGTTGGTGTATCAGCACAAAGCTCCGCACCGGCCGTTTCAGCCAGCGCCGCGTCATGCGAATTTGTTTAGCGACGCCGATCTGCCGGTTCCTCCCACGGTCGACGACGATTATTCCACCCGCAGGCTCGCAAAAGAAGCCGAAGACATGCGGTTCGACATTTCGCTGGCGGCCGATTATGAAAAGGAGATTCCAGCAGGGCTGTCGGCGGTTGAGAAGAAGCGATGGATTTATCAGCGATTCGTAAAGGACCACTACCGGGCGACGGTCGGAGTAGATGAGAACCTGGGGCGCGTACTCGATTATCTGGACAAACACAAACTGACCGAAGATACCGTGGTGATTTATACATCGGATAACGGGTTCTTTCTGGGCGAGCATGGCTGGTACGACAAGCGATGGATGTATGAACCGTCTCTGCGAATTCCGCTGCTGATCCGTTATCCGCGTCTGGGAGTGAAGGGCCGAGTGGATGCGGCGTTTGTGCAGAACATCGACTTCGCGCCGACCATGCTCGATCTGGCGGGCGTTTCTGTGCCGAAGCAGATGCAGGGCCGGAGCCTGCGGCCGATGCTTGAGGGTCGTGCGGCTCCACGGGACTGGCGGCGGTCGGTGTACTACACCTATTACGAGAATTCGTGGGCGCAACTGGCCGGGAAGGGTCGGGAGGCGCACCGCGACCCTTCCTTCGCATATCTCACGCCGCATCGCGTACCGCCGCACCGCGGGGTTCGGACGGAACGCTTCAAGCTGATTGAATATTACGGCGAAGGGAATTATTGGGAATTGTTCGACCTTCGGGACGACCCCAATGAACTTTCCAATTTGTATTCCAGTCAGGCTTACGCAAGTACTGTTGCCAAAATGAAGGCAGAGCTTCGGCGCCTGCAGGCTCAGTATCGGGACAACTCGGAAGGGTAATGTTGCGAGCAATAAAGCTGGCTGCACTGTTGCCGCGGCGGGAGCGGCCTGTGCGCAGGTACAGACTGGACCGCTGTCGAATGCGGAGATGATTGCGCGGGCAAAGGTTTATCGGCGATCAGGGCTGCGTTGCGCTTCCGACGGGCGCGAACTCAGGTGGCCGCGAGGAACGAGTTGAGAACGGACGCGATTTCCCGTTGGCACTACGCCCAGGCCCTGGCCTGTGTGGGTTCCTACGAGCGTGATGCGGACGGTCACCCGGTCCCCTTCGGCGAGAATGTCATCCAGCCGAATATGAATGTCGGGTAGACTCCCGCGAAGGTTCGCCGCGAACAGCCTGAACTCCGCGGGCCCGTGCATATCCTGCTCTGAATCGCCTCACCCGTGAGCGACACAGTCGGCGGCAAACAGTTCATCAATCAATGGCTGATTCGCTGCCCTGGTTCCAAACCTCTTCAAACCAGCGCCGCACGACCGCGTTG
>JAWXCM010000172.1:0-23079 GCA_034408745.1 Bryobacteraceae bacterium | reverse complement strand
GGTGGACTGGGCGGACGGCAGCACCTTCGTGGGGGCGGCCCAGGAGGGCAAGGGCGGGCTGATTCCGCCGTCGCTTCAGGTTCGGGATAAGGCGGGGCGGTGGGTGACGGTGATCGAAGACATGGGTATGCCAGCGGGCAAGCCCAAGACTATTGCGGTGGACCTGACCGGGAAATGGCGGTCGGCTCGGCGGGAAGTGCGGATCGTAACCAACCTGTGCGTGTACTGGGACGAGATCTGGCTGAGCACGTCGGTCCGAAAGCCAGAGCGAGTCAGCGCGATTCCGTTGCATACGGCGAGCCTCGGGTTTCGCGGATTCTCGCCCAACAAAGTTCATCCGAGGCGGCTCCAGCCAGAACAGTTCCAGTATGGGGGCGCAGTTCCGTTTAGCCTGTGGAATCCAACTCCGGGGCTCTACACGCGCTACGGCGATGTGACGCCGCTGCTTTCGGGCAACGATAATCTGCTGACCGTAATGGGGTCGGGCGACGAGATTCGTCTGTTGTTCGACCCGCGCGGCCTGGCAGCCCCTGAGGCGGGGTTTACCCGCGATTACGTGTTGAGCGTGAGTGGCTGGGCGAAGGATCGGGACGCCAACACGGCCTACTCGCAAACCACCGAGCCGCTACCCTTCCACGGAATGTCGAAGTATCCCTACGAATCCGATGAGCACTTCCCGGAAACTCCCGCGACCCGGGCGTGGCGGCGGGAGTATCAGACCCGTCCAGCCTTGCGGCTGTTGCAGCCTCTTAGAACTCGTTTTCAGCGCCCGCAGTCGGACCGTTGACGTTCGCGGCGTGCTCGCGCGCCGTCGAGGCTTCTCGATACACACGCGCGAAGAAGTCGCGGGCGGTGGGTGCGGCGCCGATGTGGAAGGTGGCGCTGGCCGACTCGCGGATAAAGCCGAGATGTCCGCTGAAGCCAAGGTCGGACAGGACGAATTCCAGAGCGTCGCGCTCACCCGATGGCAACGCGGCGACGTTGAGGTCAAAGACCTGACCGGAGCAGTGCGAGGGAAGTTCTGTCTTTGGGTCGAGCGTACGCTCCTCCCGGTCGAGCGGGCGTACCAGAGACGCGACCTCCAGAGGCACAAACTTCTCATTCTTCGGCTTCATCGCCTCATGCAGGCGTCGGGTTTCCCATGCGATGTATGCAACGGTCCCGATGGCAGCCTGCGATGCCTGCAGGTAGTACTCGCGATTTTTCGGATCGTCCTGGCCGATTGCGGCCGCAAGGCTGAAGCCGAAGTACTTTGGATCATCAAGGGCTTTCACGAGGCTCGAGCCGGCTTCGCGTCGCATGTCTTCACACGTCCGGTAAGCCAGATCGTCGGGTTTCAGCCAGACGGTCAGGCGATGTGGGGCTCGCTGATCAGGGTTGATTCGGAAGCGGTACTCGTTAAACATCTTCTTGAACTGTGAAGGGTCATCCTTATACACCGCAAGGAGTTCCTCGGCCCGCTTGATGCGGAAGAAGTACGTAGGCGAGTAGTCGCGATCCATATGTTTCTGGATCACACGGTGCAGTTCCACATGGCGGGCCGGGTTTGCTCCGAAGAACACACGGGAGACGGTGACGGGCTCTTTTAGCCTGGCTCGGTCGGCGATGCCGCGGACTTCAGCGATGCAGCCCTCGCCGCAATGATAGGCCCAGACAGCCCAGTCGCGGCCACCGTAGCGCTGCTCGAGACGCGCCAGATACATGGCTGCCGCCGGGACCGCTTTTTCCGGCATGAGGCGCTCGTCGCGCACCAGGACAGTGTAGGGGATCTTGCGAGTTCGGGTGACAGGGGTTGACTTCTTCGATCCCTTCTTGCGCTGCTGGACCTTCTCGGTGACCTGGCGGTACTTAGTCGCGTAGTTGATTTGCAGGCCCATCGACTTCGCCGTCGCGTGGGCGATCTGCATGATGCCTTTGGGTCCGGCGGAGCTTTGTACGTCCGGCCGCCCCCAGCTTTCCAGATAAGCGATGGCCGCGATAAAGCTGGCAGGCAGCCCGGAACGGCGCGAAGCATCTTCGAAGATGCGGGTTAGTTTTGGCCCAGTGATCCTCTCGGCCCCGGACAATGCCTGAGGGTCGCGGAGGATGGCGAAGGTTTGGGAATCGATCATCTGCTCCGCGCGGCGGGCGAGTTCGATATCGGAGAGTTCGGCACGGCCCACGCCGATCCCGGCGACGGTTGCCGTCGGAACGAAATGGTCATTTCTGCCGAGCCAGCCGAATTGCGCCGAAAGGATCAGCGGAGCGATGAGGCAGGCGGTGATAGCAAATCGCATGAATTGTCCACGTAAAGACGCGGGAAAAAACCAAATTGTTTTCAGCGAATTGCGGCGCGCTCGGATACAAGTTCGCGGATCGTCTGCTCCAGCAACTCGATGCGCCGCGTCAGGTCGTCCATAGCCTGCCCTTGCGGGTCGGGAAGCTGGCCGTGTTCGAGCGGCGCGACCTGGGCGGCCCGGGACCGGACTACGCGGCCGGGAATACCGACAACAGTGGAATCGTCGGGTACGGGTTTAACCACCACGGAGCCTGCGCCGATTTTCACACAATTTCCGATCGTAATGTTGCCGAGCACCTTGGCGCCCGCGCCAATGACCACGTTATTGCCGATGGTCGGGTGGCGCTTGCCCTTTTCCTTGCCCGTTCCGCCGAGCGTGGCGTTCTGGTAGATGAGGACATCGTCGCCGATCTCGGTTGTCTCCCCGATTACCACTCCGGTTCCGTGGTCGATAAAGAAACGTCGGCCGATAGTCGCACCAGGGTGAATTTCGATGCCGGTGAAGAACCGGCTAACCTGAGACAGGACACGGGGCAACAGCGGCACCCTTGCCTGATAGAGCCAGTGAGCCAGGCGATGCATCAGGATGGCATGGAAGCCGGGATAGCAGAGAACGATCTCGATTATGCTCTTTGCAGCCGGATCTTCCCGGAAGATCGTATCGATCTGTTCCCGGACCGTCGTAAACATGGACTTCCTCTCATTATCGCGCACTGGACAACGGGTTCACGCCAGTCGAATTGATGTTATAGTGAGGGCGAAATGCCTGGTGGTTATTTGCCAATCTTCCTCTTCCTTGTGATTGCGATCCTGTTTCCGATCGTAGTCCTTGCAGGGGCCAAACTGATACGGCCGTCGGCGCCGTCGCGTACCAAGCTTGAAGCCTACGAATGCGGAATTCAGGCCGCATCCGATTCCCGCGGCCGGTACACCGTCCGTTTTTACATCATTGCCATCCTGTTCGTAATTTTCGACGTGGAGGCTGTGTTTCTGTTTCCGTGGGCGGTGCGCTATCAGCAGTTGGGCTGGTTTGGCGTAGCTGAGGTGACCGTCTTTCTGGCGATTCTGGTCGTCGGTTACCTGTGGGCATGGAAAAAAGGAGCTCTCGAGTGGGTCTAAAGCCCGGATTTCGGAATCTGCTCGTCCTCAGTATTGTTTTCGGTTCGCAGCTGTTGACGGCTGCGCCCAAACTTCGTTTGTCACAGACGACCGTCGGTCCGGTGCCGGTAGCCACAAATGGCACCGGGACCGCCAGCGTGGATGCCTCCAACGCTGGAGACGGTAATCTCAACCTGCAGCTCACCTCCTCCGTAACGTGGCTGGTCCCAACAGCCGGCACGCCCCGGGAGTGTGCCGCTTTCCTGACGTGTACTCCGATCAACATCGATATTCGCCCCGGCACTCTGGCAGCTGGTTTGTATACCGGCGTTATCACGATTTCCGATCCCAACGCAGTAGATGCACCTCAGACGGTTACGGTCACCGTCAGTGTTGGCGGAACGGTCCCGCAGCGTGCGGATTTCTACCTTCCGACAACCGGCGGCAGCCAGACGATTTCGTTCAACGGCATCGCGCCGCTACAGACTTCCGTCACAACGCAAAACAACGTGCAGTGGCTGGCGGTAAACGCCGAGAGCTTCGGCAGTTTCCGGTTCGGTGTGACGATTCCGTTCCGGATGACGGCATCCACCTCCGGGCTGGGCGAAGGTACCTACAACGGCCAGATCACAGTAGCTGGCTCGACCATCGCGGGCGAGAATCGCGCGGTTCCGGTCACGATGCGGATCACCAGTTCGCCGATTGCGGATCTTTCGGCGGAGCGGCTCGATTTCCGCGGCGCGCCGAATGGCCCGAAGCTGGTCCAGAATCTGGTTCTTAGCAACCGCGGCTCCGGTAATCTGACGGTCAGCGGGGTGACGGCGACAACGTCAACCGGCGGTTCCTGGCTGACAGCGGAGCGGGTCGCGAACACCAACATCGTCACTGTGACGGCGAATGCCACGGGGCTCGCGGCAGGGACCTATGACGGGTCGCTTGCCGTTGCCAGCAACGCCGTTCAGGGTGCGATCACGGTGCCGGTTCGACTGCAGGTGATCGCGGCGGGCGCTCCAGTGCTCAGCTACGGCGGCGTCATCAACAATGGCGTCGGCGACAGCGACTACCTGGGCCAGGGTACGATTGCGGCGCTTTTCGGGGAACAGATCCTCTCCGGCGACCCGGTGGCGGCTACTTCCCTGCCTCTGGGGACGGACCTTGGCGGCGTGAAGGTGTTTGTCAATGACACGCCGGCTCCGGTCTACTACGCTTCGTATGGTCAGGTGAATTTCCAGGTGCCCTACAACGCACCGACAGGTGACGTGACCATTCGTGTGGAACGCGGCGGGACTGCCAGCAACCGGATTTCAACCCGGGTGGTTCGCGGGGCTCCGCGGCTGCTGCGGCTGGGGATTGGCGACTACGGCATCGTCGTCAACCAGGACGGTTCGTTCCCGATCGTACCGATCGCGGGTCTGAACAGCAGGCGGGCCAGGCCGGGCGACACGCTGGTGATGTATGCCATCGGGGTGGGTCCGACGAATCCGGCCGTGGCAAGCGGCGTTGGCTCGCCGGCGAGTCCGCTGGCGCGCGGCGTTGGGAATTTCCGGGTCACGTTCGGTTTCGCGGGTCCGTTCGGCGGTAACAGCGTGGAAGTCACGCCGTTCTTCGTCGGACTGACGCCCAATTTCGTCGGGCTCTATCAGATCAACGTCACGATTCCGGCGGAAACTCCGCGCGGCGACAACGTGGCGGTGGCTCTGTCCGGCGACGACGGGGTGAGCAATCGCGTTACGATTGCCATTGAGTGACAGAACGGCTCTATTACATCGACCCGTACAGGGTCCAGTTTGAAGCACACACGGTCGAGCATGGCCCGGACTTAACCCGGGTCGTGCTCGACCGTTCCGCTTTTTATCCGACATCGGGAGGCCAGCCGCACGACACGGGAACGCTGGGAGGCATCCCGGTAGTGTCGGTGGAGGATCGGGAGGACGGCGCCGTGGTACACGTGCTGGCTAGCCCGCTGGATGCCTCTGGCGGACCGTTGACGGGCGACGTAGACTGGGCGCGGCGCTTCGACCACATGCAGCAGCACACCGGTCAGCACCTGCTGTCGGCCGTGTTTGTGGATCTGTTCGGCTTTGAAACGCGGAGCTTCCACATGGGAGCAGAACTGTCCACCATCGAGCTGGGTTGCCCGTCTCTGAGTGCCAGCCAGATGGCAGCCGCCGAGGTGCGGGCCAATGAGTTAATCGCCGAGAACCGGGGCGTACGCATCGATTTCGAAGATGCCGGCTCTGTGGAGGGTCTCCGAAAGACATCGGAGCGCACAGGCACTCTGCGAATCGTGACTATCGAGGGGCTGGACCGCAGCGCGTGTGGCGGAACTCATGTCCGGTCGACGGGCGAAATCGGCTGCATTCTGCTGCGAAAGACGGAAAGAATTCGCGGCAACACGCGACTGGAATTTGTCTGCGGTCTGCGTGCTGCGCGGCGTGCAACGACGGACTTTCGACTGCTCAGCGCAATATCGGAGACAATGAGCGCCGCCATCGACGATACGGCCGGAGTCGCGTCGAACTGGTCGGGGCGGCTGGCCGAAGCGGAGAAGGAAAGGAGGCGCGTCGCGCTGGAGCTGGCGCAGTTTACCGGGCGGGATCTGTACTCCCGCACCGAGGCGACGCCGGCGGGCAGGCGCGTTTCTGTGCGGGTGGCGGAATCGATCGGCGAAGAGATGCGGGCAGAGGCGCAGTCGTTTACCGCGGGATCACAGGCCGTCTACATCGCGGCGGCGACGGCGAAGCCCGCGGTGCTGGTGGCGGTATCGGCAGACGCCGGTCAAAATGCAGGTTCGATTCTGAAAGAGTTGCTGTCGAAACATGGCGGACGCGGCGGAGGGACTGCCCTGCTGGCTCAGGGCAGTGTTGCGGACCGTGCGTCTCTCGATGCGGTGCTGTCGGCCCTGCGCGGCTATTTCTGAACGAAGAGCGGCGCCACGCTGACCAGGCCGAGTCCGGTAAGGAACAGAGCAAACATAAGGATCAGCATGTTGCGGACTTTGGGTGTGGCTCCGGCAAATTCCTTCCACACAAACACGCCCCAGAAGGCGCTGATCATAGTGGCGCCCTGACCCAGACCATAGCTCACAGCTGGCCCGATCTGAGCAGGCCCTGAAGCCGAACCTGCGACGAAGTTCGTTATGGCGCCAGCGCACCAGAGAATGCCACCAATGAGGCCAAGTAAGTGGTTACGGCTGCTTCCCTGGAAGTACGCGCCGATCGGCACCGGGGTCCCGTGAACCGGAAGGTTCATGAAGTAGAGGTTGAAGACGAATGTGCTAATCAGCACACCGATCGAAAAGAGCAGGCCAGCGGTGTAGGGCCCCAGACCGATCTCGCTTTCCATCGACATCTGCACAATCGGATAGAAGGTGCCCATCAGAATGCCGCTGCCAATACTCAGAGCCAGGCCTTTGAGTCCTACCTTCTGGTGGGTACCTTTAGTCTGTGCATGATGGGCGTAGGCAAGAGCGTCCACCACGATCGCCGCCATCACCAGCAACACGCCCCCAAACACAAACATTGGGTTACCGGCGGGCTTCAGAATGTAGTTCACGACGACGCCGATCACCAAAGCCAGACCGATACCGACGGGGAAAGCCACGGCCATTCCCGCCAGTGAGATGGCGGCGACGAGCAGAATATTCGCCAGGTTGAAAATGGCGCCGGCCACAATAGCCATACCCATCTGACGTTTTCCGGCGATGTCGAGATTATCGAGGAAGGTCATGCCCTCGCCATAGCTCCCGAACGTGAGGGCTGCGGCGATTCCGGCGAGAGCCACCCCGATGGCGTAATCGAAATAAAACAGCTCGAAACGCCATTTCTTCGTCAATTTGTAGGCATTTGCCCACGTTCCCCAACAAAGCATGGAGAATATGCTCAACAGCAGTGTCGCGAGATACGTCTCTGGCAGGATCATAGAATATCGCTACTGAAAAAGTTGCGTAAAGGTGAGGTTATGACGTGAGGGAACCTTTAGTCAATCCCGGACTTCACCCAAAAGTCATAGTACTCCTTGGTGGAGTCATCGCTCCGTCACATTCAGTGGCCCGAACTGGAGTCAGATGTTTCCTGCACCACAAGCTTGCCAGCGCCGGGTGCGGCAGGTGCCAGCAGGTTTTCCTTACGATAAATGAGCGTTGAAGTGTTAAAACTCGCGATTTCAAAGCCGTGGCCGTGGGTGATGGCGTCAGTGGGGCACGCTTCGACGCAATAACCACAAAAAATACAGCGGCTGTAATCTATGTTGTAGACCGATGCGAAGCGTTCGCCGCCACTGATTCTTGCCTGCTCTGTGTTTTCCGTGGCCTCAATGTAGATACATTCGGCGGGGCAGGCGGCCGAACACAGGAAGCATGCGACACACTTCTCCAGCCCGTTTTCATCGCGCTGGAGGACGTGTACGCCCCGGTAACGCTCCTGAAAGTTAGGCGCCGCGTCAGGGTAGTGCTCGGTAAGAGTCGGCTTGAGCATCTCGTTGAACGTGACGCTCATACCCTTCGCAATCGCGGCTGCAGATCCAAGGACTTCGCTGATCTTCGGCATCGAATTTACAGATTACCGCACTTGCGCGGCGAATGCCTGTTTTGTCTTTCGGTGTGGCGACTTCCCGCCGGGAAGTCAGTTTTTCGACCCTCAACCGGGGCGAAACGCGGGCGTCTTCTCGCCTTCACGAAACACACTGGCTCCGAAGCGACCGCCAATCGTCTCCAGGTCGGCGCGCGAGAAGCCAGCCTCGGCCAGAGCAATGGTGCCGTCCTGCTCGACAAGAAAAATCGACGGCACGTGTGTCAGTCCCCAGGCACTACTCGCCGGATACCCCTCGCCGCGCGTGTCGAGAAGTGTAGACAGTGTTACACCGAAAGCCTCGAGAAATTCCCGGGTATCGGCGGCGCTGTCCTGAGACACGGCCACAACGTTGTCAGCGCGCAGCCGCTGGAGAAAGGGAAGGGTGTACTGACACGTGGGGCACGACACCTTAAAGAACGCCAGCACCACGGGACCGGACGCTTTCAGTTCAGTGAGTGAAATCGAGCCTCCGTCCAGCGACCTCAGAAGGAAGTCTGGCGCCTGATCACCCTTTTTCCGCATCCGCTTCTTCAGCCTTGTCCTGCTGGCGTACGAATTCCAGAATGTCGAACTTGCGGATCTCCCGGTTCGGGAAGAAGCTGTTCACGGCGTCCTGCTCATCCTCAAAAAGCTCGAACACGGTGGTCAGTTTGGTCAGCACCAGCAGTTCGATATTGCGTTTGGACACGTTCATCAGTTTGACAACACCGCCCGCCTTCTTGAGCGAGGTGTAGCTGATCACCATGCCACCGAGACCGGTACTGTCGATGTAGTCGACACCGACCATATTCAGCAGAATGTTCTTCGTGCCCGCCTCACACAGGCGCGTGATGCGTTCCCGCAGTTCGGCAACCGGTTCGCCCACAATGAGGCGGCCGTGCAGTTCGAGCACCACTATTCCTTCGCGTTCTTTCTGTTCGATCTCCAGCGACATGTTCTTAGGACGCCCTTTCTTTACAGTTTGATACTCTCGTCATTCAAAACGACTCACTTTGGCTGCGACGGCTTTGAGTGTCTGGCTGCGAATGATTCAGCTACCAGGGTAAACGAAACGCCAGTATCTCCCGAAGTGTCGGATTCCCGACTCGTCGGTGGCGCGGGCCATCACGGTCTCTTTCGCCGGGATTTCTTCCAGCAGGGAGAAGGCGCTTGCCGGATCGAGGCATGGCTCCGAACGCAACGGCAGAGATGGCACCCGGCATTCGAATCGCCGTCGAAGGAGATCGGACGCAGGGCGGACCAAACCTGATCCGGTCGCGCCCGGATGGAGAGGATGTGCGTTTCACGGGACGTCGAAGCTCGGCAAATATGTATCCAGCAGCCACGCAGACGGGCCTCCTGCCGTTGCCCGAACGGCCAGAGCCACGCCGTGAGAGCCACCACGGCCACAGCGAGCAGAGACTTCGCGGCAATCCCGCGGCTCGGGAGCCAGAGAGCGGGCATCGACCGCACCATGGCGACAAGCAGGACAGGGGTCGACAGGAAGCAGGTCCAGAGAGTATACGAGGGCAAGTCGAAGGGGACGGCCGAGATTTGTGCACCAGTGTATGCGGTTCGGAGCACCGTCGCAGCGAAGTCCGTTAACGCTTACGCAGGTTCTGCCGTTAGTGACAGAATAAGAAGCGACATGGGATCTCCCGTTTATCTGGTCGCCAGTGGCGACCTCCGTCTTTCAGCGAATCGCAGGTGCTGGCCGGCCCAGGAGGCGGCAGAGCACGCGGTGACGGCTGCCATCCGCGGTCTCGGACACGATGTAGTGCGAGGCCACGCATTCGACCCGGAAAAAGAACACGGCTTCATCGACAGTCAGAAGTACGGAATGCAGGTGTTCCGCAACATTCCGGCCGACGCGCCGCTGGTGGTTGTGGAAGCGGTCTGGCAGTACAGCCACCATCTTCTCCACGGCCTTTACACCCACAAGGGCCCGATCCTGACGGTCGCAAACTGGAGCGGGCAGTGGCCGGGCCTGGTGGGCATGCTGAACCTCAACGGCTCGCTTACCAAGGCCGGAGTTGCGTATACGACGCTCTGGAGCGACGACTTCACCGACGCGTTCTTCCTCGACGGCGTGCGCAACTGGCTGAGCGGCAGACCGGTGGGTTATGACCTGAGCCATGTGCATCCGCTGAGCGAACTGAACCTGCCAGCCGACGCTGCCGCGGTGGGAGTGGATGTGGCGGTGGAACTGCGCTCGCGCAAAGCGATCATGGGCATCTTCGACGAGGGCTGCATGGGTATGTACAACGCCATCATCCCGGACGAACTTCTTCATCCAACGGGCGTGTTCAAGGAACGGCTCAGCCAGTCGGCGCTGTTCGCCGCGATGCGCACGGTTACCGATGCCGAAGCACAGTCGGTCCGCTCCTGGCTGGACGCGAAAGGGATGCGATTCCTCACCGGCCCGGACCACGATGCCGACCTGACGGATGCGCAGATTCTGGACCAGTGCCGGATGTATATTGCGGCGCTGCGCATCGCCGACGATTTTGGCTGCGACACAATCGGCATCCAGTATCAGCAGGGTTTAAAGGATCTCGCACCGGCGTCGGACCTGGTGGAGGGGCTGCTGAACAATGTCGACCGCCCACCGGTGACAGCCGCCGGAACCGGTCGCGTGCTGTACGGCGGTGAGGCACTGCCGCATTTCAACGAGGTTGACGAATGCTCCGGCCTTGACGGGCTGGTGACGAACCGGCTCTGGAAGGCGCTTCGGTTCGATCCGGAGACCACGCTCCACGACGTTCGCTATGGCGAGGACTACGAAGGACGCTTCGTCTGGGTCTTTGAGATCTCGGGATCGGCGCCACCGCAGCACTTCATCGACGGGTACAGCGGCACGGTCGGCGAACGTCAGCCGGCCATGTACTTCCCCAACGGCGGGAGCACAGTGAAAGGCATATCGAAGCCAGGCGAGATTGTGTGGAGCCGGATCTATGTGGAGGACAATCGCCTGAAGGCCGACCTCGGCCGGGCCGGTGTCCTTTCCCTGCCCCAGCGTGAAACCGAACGCCGCTGGCAAATCACCACGCCGCAGTGGCCGATTATGCACGCGGTGACGTACGGCGTCGGCCGGGACCAGATGATGGCGCGTCACAAGGCAAACCACATTCAGGTCGCGTACGCGCCGGACGAGGCCGGGGCTAATTTCGCTCTGGCTGCCAAGGCCGCTGCGTTTCGGGAGCTCGGGATCGAGGTTGCGATCTGCGGAAATCGGAACGGACTTGTTAAAGAGACTTAACAAGTAACAGGCGAGGAAACCGGACGGCAGGTATCTGCGTTCCAACTTAATGAGAGGGATCCATGAAGACGATCGTGACTTTCATAGCCGGAGCGTTGCTTGCGTCCGGTTTGGTGTACCTCATGATGAGCCGAAACAGCGCTCCCGCTCCGGCCCCGGCCGTTGCACAGGAAGCTCCGATTCCGGCGCCTGTGGCGACACCTCAGGCGACTGAAGTCGGTAGCAACCCGGCGGCAGCGGTAACGCCGCCACCGGCAGCCGCCCCTGCAAAGCCCAGCGCCATGCCGAAGAAAGAGGCTCCGCGGTCCAGGCCAGCGTCGACTCCCGCTTCTTCGGGAACGTCGACGCCGGCTCCGACGCAGACGGCGCAGTCCACGCCACCGATGTCGAACCCAAATGGCGGACCGATGGTGCCGTTCGACCCGGTGCATTCCAGCAGTTTGCCGCCGCCACCGGAGGACAAGAAGCCTGAACCACCAAAGCGAGTTCCCAAAACGCTGACCATTCCGGCTGGCACGCTGCTCACCGTTCGCGTCGACCAGACACTGACCACGGCAAAGAATAAAGCGGGCGACAGCTTCCCGGCCACGCTGGATCAGCCACTGGTCGTCGACGGAATGGTGATCGCCGAACGCGGCGCCAAAGTCGAAGGCCGGGTGGTGGATTCCGATACGGGGGGGCGCGTATCCGGGCTTTCTCAGCTTCAGCTCGAATTGATCCGGCTGAATACGTCGGACGGGCAGAAGGTGAGGGTCGCCACCGAGAGCTTCGTCAAGCAGGGTGAGAAAGAGACGAAGAAGGACATCGCGAAGGTCGGCGCGGCTGCTGGTATCGGCGCCGCGATCGGGGCAATCGCAGGTGGTGGCAGGGGAGCCGCGATTGGAGCGGCGGTCGGCGGCGCTGCGGGAACGGGTGGCGTGATGGCCACTCGCGGATCGGCGGCCCAGCTTCCGGCGGAAACTCGAGTAAGTTTTCGTTTGAAAGAACCGATCACGATTACCGAACGTCTTCAGTAAGTGGCACACCTCCGATGCCACAGTGGTCGCCGCGGAATGCCTGGCTTCGGTCAGCTTGCTGCGGCGATGCTGTTTGGTACTAGTACTTTTAGTTTGTAAACTCTCGCCACAAGTTTTGATTTTTTGTAGATATACAGAGCTTGCAGAGCTACGATGCTATTTCTGGACAGGGATTCTCAGGGGTTGGGGCCTCGGAAACGGGCACCCTTCAAGGGGGTGCGTCTGATGTTCCGTAACGTGATTCTGGTTCTCACAGCCGTCCTGGCTGCCTTTGGCGCGTCGGTGCCCCCTTCCGATACGGACGCATGGGTCGCCCGCGCGATGAAGGAGTTCGACGTGCCGGGGGTCGCGCTGGCGGTAATCAAGGACGGCAAGCCGGTGCTGGTACGCGGCTATGGCGTGCGGAAGCTTGGCGACAGCGCCGCGGTGGATGCAAACACACTGTTTGGCATCGCGTCGAATTCGAAGGCATTTACCGCGACGGCGCTGGCCATCCTGGTCGACGAAGGAAAAATTAGCTGGGACGACCCGGTGCAGAAGCACCTGCCCACCTTCGCGACCTGGGATCCGTGGGTCTCGCGAGAGGTTACGATTCGGGACTTGCTGTGCCACCGCATCGGGCTCGGGCTGGGTGCCGGAGACCTGCTGTTCTGGCCCGACACCGACGTCACGCGGGAGCAGGTAGTCTCGGCGACGCGCTGGATCCGCCCGACGACCAGTTTTCGCAGCAAATACGCATACAACAATCTGGCGTTTGTGGTGGCCGGCGAGGTGGTTCGCGCGGTCTCAGGCAAGCCATGGGATCAGTTCGTCCGTGAGCGAATCTTCACCCCTGTTGGAATGTCCGGCAGCCAGATCACGACGCTGGGTTTCCGGCCGGGAGACAACGTGGCGGCGCCGCACTCGCGCGGATGGCGGCTGGAAGGGGCCCTGACTCCGATCCCGGCCACGAAGGATGACACCTGGGCCGCGGCGGCAGGGGTCAAATCGAACTTGTTGGATTTGACGAAGTGGGTTTCGGCGCATCTGAATCAGGGCAAGGTCGACGGGAAACAGGTTTGGAGCGAGAAGGCCGAGTATGAGATGCAGTCGCCACAGACCATCATCAACATCCCCCGGGAAGGGCCAGCCGCATTGCGGCCGCTCCGCGCGAACTTTAGCGCCTACGGTCTCGGGTTTTCGCTGCGCGACTACAAGGGTCGAAAAATTGTGTCGCACGGTGGAGCGCTCACCGGAATGCTGACTACCATCTATATGATTCCGCAGGAGAATCTGGGAATCGTGGTGCTTACCAACCAGGAAGAGGGCGGGCTGATGTCGTCGGTGGTGTGGCACATCGTCGATCACTACCTCGATCAGCCGTCAACGGACTGGATCGGCGCGTTCAAGACATCAAGGACGGAGATGCTGAAGCGCGCCAACGATGCGGAGAAGAAGCTGGACGTCGGGCGCGCAAAGGCCTCGAAGCCTTCCCTGCCCCTTTCGGGCTTCGCGGGCACGTGGTCCGACGCCTGGTACGGGAAGGCGACGCTGGCGGTCGACGGGTCGCGCCTGGTGCTGCGGATGGCTCGGACTCCGGCAATGGTCGCCGACCTGGAGCAGTGGCAGCACAACACCTTTCGCGCCGTGTTTCGCGACAAGACGGTCCCAGACGCATTCGTCACGTTCGGCCTCGATGCAAAAGGCAAGCCCGTCGAGATGAAGATGGAGGCCGTGTCGTCGCTGGCAGACTTCAGCTTCGATTACGGCGACCTCCTGTTCCGGCCCGAGCCTGCCGCAAAGTAGAACTTCTTACGCAGCGGCTCGAAGAGTGATGACGTTGAAACTGGCGCCCTGCGGGTCCATCAACATGGCGATTCGCCCGACGCCAGCAGCGTCGAACATAGAAGCTCCAGTGCGCAGGAATTTCTCCCCACGCAGGATCCATTTTCAGCATCCCGCCGACGTGGTGGTCCCCTGCCGCGAATTCAATGTACCCCGCCGGCACCGGATGGTTCTTGATCGATACACCGAGCAATGCGCCGTAGAATGTCGCGGCCGCTTCGTTGTCGCGGGTCGCCAGTTCCGACCAGCACACAGAATTGTTGTCGCCGAGGCGTGTTGCGCCAATGTGTGTACCGGGTTTCCAGAGCGCGAAATACACGCCCTCCGATCCCGGCCACGACAGCCATGCGGCCATGCGTCGCCACGTCAAAAGGACCAGCCGTAACGGAGCCGCCGAGTTCGGCCGCTTTCCCAACTGCGACGTCGATGTCAGGTGAGGTGAAGTACGTCAGCCAGTGCGGAGGCGCATCGGGCCGCTGCAGATCGCAGGCAGCGCCGACATCCTGTCCACCGAGCTTATACATGGTGTAGGTTTGGCCCGGCCCGGTGGGAACAGAGTCCACGGTCCAGCCGAAGATGTCCGAGTAGAACGCATTGGCGGCGTCGCGGTCAGTGGTGGCGAGTTCGTACCAGCAGGGCGCACCTGGAGCGTATCCGGTCACTACGGGCATAGGTTAGGGGAAAACCTCCTCGCGGGAGGATATCACGATTCCAAAGGAACGCGGCCCCAGCAGCGCCGCCGACGAGAAGAAACGAAGAGGGTTCAGAATCTTACGACTGTCGAGCGCTCACAGAGAATCGCAACTGGCGATCAGATGTTCGGCAGCTTCCAGCCCTGAAAGGTAGGCACCTTCCACACGAGGGCCACCGAATGCGTCGCCGGCGAAATACAGAGGCGCAGGGCAGCGGGCGGAGAGGAACCGTGATTCGTCGCCGCGCACAGGATGGCTGTAGCGCCACCGGTGCAACTCCCATTTTCGGACAGGAGCCTTTATGAAGCGAGCCGCTGACTCCTGAAGCAGCTTTGCCACCACGCCGGGCTCGTCGTCCCAGTGCTCAATGGTAAAGCGCGAACTGGCATGCAAGGTCAACGCTCCTGGCCCTTCGGAGATGCCTTTCTGTACGTTGTCGGAAATGGTAAGCAGATCGGTATCGTCCAGTTTCTCCAGGCCCGGCGGGGCCAGCTGGAGCGGCTCGTCGAGCAGCAGCATGAGAGCGTAACAAGGGTCGAAGTGAATGCCCTGAAGGCTCTGAACCAGGCGCCGGCCAAGCAGCGGCCGAAAGGGTTCACACAGCGCCAGGCTTTGTTCGGGCGGCGGCGTGAGGATAAGGAATGCAGCCGCAAACCGGTTGCCCGACTGATCCTCAGCCGCCCAGCCATTATCGGCGGGCTCAATGTGGGCGATGCGCGTGGAGGTGTGGACGTCGAGACCGAGGGCCAGATGTTTGGGGATAGAGCTCATGCCCTCGACACCGCGGTAACGCGGTTCCCCCGCCGGGCTGGTGTGCCAGTTTTGGGCGATACCGGCCGCCTCCCAGGCGTGCACGCGCGCCTTGAAGCGCTCATCGCGAGCAGTGAAAAACTGCGCCCCGTGATCGAAGCTTGAGGAGTCGATCCGCCGGGTTGCCATCCGGCCGCCGACGCTCCTGCCTTTGTCGACCACAGTAACCGCCCAGCCTGCGGAGCGGAGTGTGTCAGCCGCGGTGAGTCCCGCGATTCCCGCTCCGACAATCAGACATGAGCGAGTTTGCATAGAGTGACTGGTGATGCTGTCCATGGGGTGGAAGCTTTTAATATCCGTCAATTTGCCGCCAGCGAACTAAGAAATGCACCTGCTACTTCCCGCAAGGGCCGGTGGTGGCCGTCTACCTCATAGTTCAATACGCGCATTCGTTCGGCCGAAATTCGCCCTCCGAGTGCGTTAATAGCCGTTTCTAAGTTCGGATAACGGTTTAGAACGGCACTGCGAACCACCGCGGCGCATTCATAAGGTGGAAAATAATGGCGGTCGTCGACGAGAACGGCGGCATCGAGTACGGACAACATGCCATCGGTGGAATTGGCCGCCACCATGTCCACCTGCCCTCCGCGAAGCGCGGTGTACAGAAGGCCGAGGTCCATGGTCACCGGAGCGCCATCTGAGCGCAGCCCATACGTGCTCGAAAGCCCCGGGAAACCATCGGGTCTCTGGAGAAATTCGTAGCCAACACCCAGCTTCCATGGACGCGCTGCTGCCGCATTCGTGAGCGTGCTAATCGCTCCCGACTGCGTATCCGTCTTTCGGATCACCATGGCGAACGTGTTGTTGAAGCCAAAGGGCGACATCCACGCAAGTTGAAACCGGTCGGCATAGGATTTTTTCACGATATTCCTCACCGTTTGCGGATCTGTTTCGGGCGCATGGCGCAGAACCGCGGTCAGGGCCGTGCCTGTGTATTCCGGATAAATATCGATGGCTCCGGCGACGAGCGCCTGATGAGCCAGCAGCGTACCACCCAAATTCAGACGCCTTTCGACCTTAATTCGAAGGCTGCGCTCGATCTGTTGCGCGAGAATCTCACCGAGAATTAGCTGTTCCGTGAAATTCTTGGAACCAACAACGATCTTGTCCGGGCGTGAGCACGCGCTCAGGCAGAGACAGACCACGCAGGCGACAGCTTTCGTTCGATCCATCCTATCCCTTCATCCGCAGCCACTGCCAACAGAGCCGCGGGCAGTGCTCCGGCGAGCACCGAAGTCATATCGACTGTAGCAATACCCCGGAAGATAAAGACACCGAGCCCCCCTCCGCCGATGGAGGCGGCAATAGTTGCCGTTCCCACCGTAGTAACCGTGGCGATGCGCACGCCCGTGAGTATGGACGGAATCGCCAGCGGGAGTTCGACCTGCCAGAGAATCTGGCGCGGCGTCATCCCCATTGCCACGGCCGATTCGCGGACCGCCGCATCTACGCCTGTGATGCCGAGGATGGCATTACGAAGCAGCGGGAGCAGAGCGTACAGGACCAGCACCACAATGGCGGTTCTCTTGCCAATACCTCCGATAAGCGGCACCGGAAGCAGCAGGCCAAAGAGGGCGAGGCTGGGGATCGCCTGAACGATGTTGGCCAGGTTCAGCGCAGTGCGGCGGAGCCTGGGTCGCCGCGTGAGCCCGACGGCCGCGGGCAGCGCTACCGTGAGCGCGATGGCGATGGCCGACAGCGTGAGCACCAGGTGCTCGGCCGTAAGCGCGAGGAGTTCTTCGAGCAGGTCGGGACTCATCGGCCGAGCTCCTCGTCAAGTCCAGCCCGGAAGGCCGCGGCTTCGTCGCCAGGTGCGGTGAGGAATGCGGCGGGTGTGCCGTCAAAATCGACGCGACCGTCTCGCAGCAGTACGATCCGGGTGCCGATGCGCAGGGCTTCGCGTACGTCGTGAGTGACGAACAGCGCCGTCTTGTGGAGCCGGTTGCGGAGGTCTCGAACCAGGTTCTGGAGGTCGAGGCGGGTAATCGGGTCGAGCGCGCCGAACGGTTCGTCCAGCAGCAACAGCGAAGGATCGGCAGCAAGGGCCCGGGCGATGCCGACGCGCTGTCGCTGCCCCCCGGAAAGCTGGCGCGGATAGCGGTCTGCGAACTCAGCCGGGTCGAGGCCGACCGTCCGCAGCAGCTCGTCGACACGGGTCTGGATGCGTGGCGCCGGCCACTTTTCGAGCGAAGGAACCAGCGCCACATTGCGCGCGACGGTGAAGTGCGGGAACAGGCCCGACTCCTGGATCACGTACCCGATGCGGCGCCGTGTGTGGATGAGGTCAAGCGTGCTCAGCGGGCGGTTTTCAAACAACACGTCGCCGGACTGCGGCGCGATCAGGCCGTTTGCGCAGCGAAGCAGGCTGGTTTTCCCTGAACCTGAGCGGCCAAGCAGTACCACCGTTTCGCCCGGCTCGATCCGAAGCGAGACCCCGCGGAGCACTTCCCGATTTCCGAAACGAAGCCAAAGTTCGCGGAATTCGAGCATGGCTCAGAGCATGTACTGCGTGTCGGACCCGTGTGTTGGGTAGGCGAACAGGGTGGACTGCACGATTTCAGCGGTGAGCCCGGCGCGGATGGCGAGCGCGAAGAGGTTGATGTGTTCGTCGGCGCCCTCGCCGTAAAGATGAGCGCCCAGGATCCGGCCGGTGCCGCGCTCGGTCAGAATCTTGTAGCCAGAGGAGCGGACCGCGAGGCGCCGGGAGGAATACCAGCTCGACGAATCGCCGGTGGTGACTTCAAAATCGAGGTCGCTGCCGTGTGCCTGGGCTTCGGTCAGGCCGACGGCGGCCAGAGGTGGAGTGGTGAACACCACCGACGCGACGCCGGTGTAGTCGACTGTCTTTGACCCAGGGTTAAGCAGGTTGGTCGCGACAACCCCGCCTTCGACACCTGCGACAGGGGTAAGAGGCGGACCGCCGGAATCGGCGCAATCCCCGGCAGCGTAGACGGCCGGGTTGGTTGTAACCAGGTGCTGGTCGACCTGAATGCCTCGTTTGGTGACGGCGATTCCAGCCGCTTCCAGGTTGAGCGGCTTCAGGTTCGGCGCACGGCCGGCGGCATGGATCCACGTAGCGCCGTCCTCCGGAATTTCAGTGACCGGCTGGCCGAGCCGCAGGTCGATGCCCAGAGCACGTGTGTCGTCGACCAGTTGCGCAACGAGCGTCGGATCGAACTGCTCCAGCGGGCGGGCACCCCGGTGGTGGATGGTGACGCGGGCTCCGGCCCGGGCTGCAAGGTGCGCAAACTCGAACGCAATGTAGCCGCCTCCGACAAAGTGCAGGTCGGCGGGAAGCGACGCGAGGTCAAGGAAATCGTCGCTGGTAATGAGGCGCTCTTCGCCCGGGATGCCGAGCGGAATCGGCGAGGCCCCAATGCAGAGGACAATGTGTCGGGCTTCTACGCGCTCGCCTGCCACCTCCACAGCGTTGGAGGAGACAAAAGCGGCGGTGCCTCGCAGCATCTCAATACCGGCTTTTCGGAAGGACCGTTCCGTGGAATCGGGGACGGAGTCGGTGAAGGACCGCTTGAACGCCATCAGCGCAGGCCAGTCGATGTGCGCGCCAGGTGCGATCAGTCCGTGCGGGCCAAGCCGGCGAGCCGCATCGAGAGCAGAGGAGAACCCCACGAGAACTTTTTTCGGATCGCAGCCTCGATTCGCGCATGTGCCACCGAAAGGCCGGTTGTCGACCACGGCGACGGACCGGCCTGCCTTACGGCAGGGATAGGCGACCGATTTCGCGGCGGCGCCGGTCCCGATGATGAGCAGGTCAAAGGACCGCGACATAAATTACATCCCCTGGGCAGCGGCCAGACCGTTCAGGCCTTCTTCGATGCGTTGATTGATATGCCCGCTGGCGAACTCCGAAGCCACGCGAATGGCGTTCTTAATCGCGTTGACGTTGGAGCGGCCATGGCAGATAATGCACACGCCTTTGACCCCTAGCAGAGGGGCTCCCCCGAACTCGGAGTAATCGACGCGCTTCTTGAATTCCTTGTAGGCCTCGCGCGACATCAGATACCCGATCTGACGCGTAATGGTGGCCTTCAGTGACTCCTGAAGCATCTGTTTAATGACGTCGACCACGCCCTCACTGACCTTCAGCGCGACGTTGCCGATGAAGCCATCGCACACGATCACGTCTGCCTTGCCGGTGAACAAGTCGCGGCCCTCGACGTTGCCGATGAAGTTCAGGTTGAGGTTTTTGATGAGCGGCATGGCGCTCTTCGTGAGGTCATTACCCTTGTGCTCCTCCTCCCCTATGGAGAGCAGGCCGACTTTGGGGTTGTTAGTGTGGAAGATGACCCTGGAATAGATGTCGCCCATGACCGCGAATTGCGAGAGCATGCGAGGATCGCAGTCGACATTGGCCCCGACATCCACCATGACGGCCGGGGTTCCCTTGAGCGTCGGAAAAACGGACGCCAGAGCGGGACGGTCGACACCAGGCACCACGCCCTGCACCATTTTCGCGGTGGCCATGACGGCTCCGGTGTTACCCGCCGACACGACGCCATGCGCAAGACCATCGCGAACCAGGCGCGAAGCGATGCGAATGGAGGAGTCCTTTTTAGTCCGGACAGCGCGCGCTGCGCTGTCGTTCATGGTGATGTACTCGCTGGCGTGGTGAATATCTATGGGAAGATGGCGCCAGTTTTCGTGAGTATCCAGTTCGCGGCGAATGACGTCTTCCAGTCCGACGAGAACTACACGGACCCCGAGCGATCTGGCGGCAAGGACAGCGCCGCCGATCTCGGCCTTCGGGCAGTCATCGCTGCCCATTGCATCAACGGCGATCGTCAACACGGGCGAATGGCCGAAACGCTGCTATTGTTCAGCGACTTCGATGACTTCGCGGCCTTTGTACTGACCGCACTTCGGGCAGGCGCGGTGCGGGAGTTTCGGCTCATGACAGTTGGGGCACTCCGCCATACCGGGGAGGCGAAGGTGATCATGAGCGCGGCGGGTCGACGTGCGCCGCTTGGAGTGTCTGCGTTTCGGATTCGGCATCTTGCTTCCTTGTACTTTCCTTCAACTGGAGACTGCGAAGTGCAGCCCACCGGTCGTCAATTCTTTCGGTTTTGCACTCACAGCCGCCTATATTACGATTCTGGCCGCACTGCGGGCAAATTCCCGCACAGTCTTCCCGGCACACAAGGTGCATGGGCAGCGAGAGCAAAATGTGCTCCCGCAAAATCTCGTTCAACTCAATTCCATCCCCGTCGTAAAACCCGATCTGCGCCTCCCCGTCGTCGATGGCGACTTCGTGAGGCAGGGGGCCTTTGGGGGCCGGCCTGTAGTACAGATCGAACGGTTCGTCCAGGGGAAACCGGACTGGCTCAAGACAGCGGCCGCATTCCAGGTTCAGGTCGACGTTAACATCTCCGCGAACCCGAATCTCACCAAGGGTATTGAGCAATTCGGCTTCACCCTCGGCATGCAAGGCGCCAGACTGGGTGAAACCTGCCTCACCGAAATCGATGGCTGCTTCCGGAAGGTCCTCGTTGAAGGAAATCTTCCGGAGCTCAAGCTCCTGGATACTGAGAAACAACGCACACCTCCACCACACCTCAAGCGCGGTGAAAACTTCAGTATAGCAATGGAGAAGGGATATGGAAAGCTCTGTCGGCCTGTAGGCCACCGATTCAGCGACTGGCCGACCAGATCAGCGCGGTCTTCGTGCCCACGGTGGTAACGCTTTCTTTACTTACGTTCGCAGCCTGGTACCTGACCGGCAATGGCTTCGTTCTGTCATTCGGCGCGGCAGTCTCGGTACTGATCATATCATCGCCTGCCCGTGCGCGATGGGGCTCGCCGTGCCGACCGCGGTGATGGTGGCCACGGGCCGGGCGGCGAAAGCCGGCATCCTGATCTGCGGCGGCGAGGCGTTCGAGAAGGCGCGAAAAGTAGACACCGTGGTGCTCGACAAAACAGGCACGGTGACTGAGGGCAAGCCGTCGGTCACCGACGCCGATGTGGCCGACGACGTCCTGGCCAGAATCGCAGCGGTCGAGCGCATGTCGGAGCACCCGTTAGCCGCGGTCGTGGTGCTATACGCCGACGCGCGTTCCCTGCCCCGTCTCGAAGCCACCAGCTTCGAAACCGTTCCCGGCCGAGGCGCCAGCGCAGTCGTCGAAGGCCGCAAAGTAGCCGTGGGCAATTCGCCGTTCCTCGAAAGCCTGGGCGTCGCCACGTCCGCAGGCGCGGCGCAGGCGGCAACATTCGCCACAGCAGGCAAGACTCCGCTACTGTCAGCCGAGGACGGCAAATTGACCGCCGTGATTGGCGTGGCGGACCGCATCCGCCCGACTTCGCGCGACGCCATCGCCCGACTCCGCAAGGAGGGTCTGAAGGTGATCCTGCTCACCGGAGACCGCGAGGCGACCGCCCGGGCCATTGCCGCACAGGCCGGCATCGACGACGTGATCGCGGGCGTACTCCCGCAGGGCAAGGTCGACGTCATCAGGCGGCTTCAGGCGGAGGGCCGTGTCGTAGCCATGGCGGGCGACGGCATCAACGACGCTCCGGCGCTGGCCCAGGCCGACGTAGGCCTCGCCATGGGCACCGGCGCCGAGATTACAACCGAGGCAGCCGACATTACACTGATGCGAGCCGACCTGTCCGCTGTCGCGGCAGCGCTGGAGCTCTCGCGTCAGACCATGCGGATCATGAAGCAGAACCTCTTCTGGGCATTCCTGTACAACCTGATTGGCATACCGGTGGCAGCCGCGGGCCTGCTGTCGCCGGTCATCGCCAGCGCTGCCATGGCCCTCAGTTCGGTGAGCGTGGTAACCAACAGTCTCAGATTGCGCCGAGTTCGATTACCCTAGTCAGGTATGGTTCCGGGACAAGAGATTTGGCTGGTACGCCACGGCGAAACGGAATGGAGCGCCACCGGGCGTCACACCGGTCGCACCGACCTTCCACTGACGGCACGAGGCATCGAACTGGCGAGCCGGATTCGACCCGCCCTCGCCATCCACGAATTTGCCCAGGTTCTCAGCAGTCCGCTCCAGCGAGCCACGGAAACCGCCCGGCTCGCCGGCTTCGATGAGATCTCCGGCGTCGATCCAAACCTGCGCGAATGGGACTACGGCATCTGGGAGGGCCGAACCACAGCGGAAGTACGGCAGAGCATCCCGGACTGGTCAATCTGGACCACCGATGTGCCCGAGGGCGAGACACTCGACGACGTGGGCCGGCGCGCCGACGCCGTCATCGACCGGGTGCTGAGTGCAACGGGCGACGTGCTGCTGTTCGCCCACGGCCACATGCTTCGAATCCTCGCGGCTCGCTGGCTGGGACTGCCGGCAGAGGGCGGGCGGCTCTTCGCGCTCGGGACAGCAGGCCTGAGCATCCTCGGGTTCGAACGCGAAACGCGCGTCATTCAGGTGTGGAACCGCAGCTTAGGCATTGTTAGCAAATAACATTACCATCTAAGAATGTTTTTGGCTATGCTTAGGCATGGATGCCGTAGCCGCCGTTCGACAACGATTCGCAGCCCTCGATCCCGTCATTGACGAGCGCACACGGCGGTTGCTTGTGGCCG
>JAWXCM010000171.1:0-11927 GCA_034408745.1 Bryobacteraceae bacterium | reverse complement strand
TTCTCGTGGCGAACGGGCACATCGACGAAGAGATCGGGCGTGTGCAGCCGAAAATTTCCTTCCGGCAGCCGGCGCTGCTGTTTCGCAACGACGGCCGGGGTCGATTTGTGAACGCGTCGGCCGCGGCAGGACCCGATCTGTTCCGCCCGGCGGTGGCCAGAGGCGCGGCGTATGCGGACATCGACCATGATGGCGACCTCGACGTCCTGATCTCGACAAACCATGGCCCAGCGTCGTTGTACCGCAACGACGGCGGAAACGCGAATCGCTGGCTGACTCTGAAGCTGGAGGGTGAGAAGAGCAATCGCAGCGGGCTCGGCGCGACGGTTCGCCTGGAGAGCGCAGGCGGACGGCAGTGGCAGACGGTGCACAGTGGGTCCAGCTACTGCTCTCAAAGCGACCTCGCCCTGACGTTTGGCCTCGGCAAGGATGAGACCGCGAATCTGGAAATTCAGTGGCCTTCCGGTGCGCGCCAAACCTTCAGCAATGTAAAATCGAACCGGCTGCTCCGCATTCACGAATCGCGCGGCATCGTTCCCTGAGGCTGGGGCCGCGATTGTGAGAAAACAGTGGAGTAGGACATTCCCCACTTCAACCCCGATGAATCCGAAACTAAGAATCGCCGCAATTACGGATGAGTTCTCTCCGGACCTGGAAAAAGCTCTGGAACCGATGGCCGCCATCGGTATGACTGGCGCGGAACTGCGCGTGGTCTGGGGCAAGAACATTATGGACCTGACGGACGACGAGCTGAAGCGGGCCCGAGACCTGATTCAGTCGAAAGGGATGGAAGTGATGTCCATCGCCTCGCCGATTCTGAAGTGCGTTCTCCCCGGTGCGCCTGAAGTGGATACGCGCTTCCAGCAGGACGTGTTTGCGTCGAAGCACACATTTGACGATCAGCCTCGCCTTACCGACCGCGCATTCTTCATCGCCGATCTGATGGGCGCCAAAATTGTGCGCGTATTTTCCTACTGGCGCTCAGTGGACCCGGATGCCTGCTTCGACGGTGTGGTGGACGCCGTGATGGGCCTGGCGGAGAAAGCGAAGTCGGCCAACCTGATCATTGGTCTTGAGAACGAGCACGCCTGCAACATCGGCACCGCGGCGGAGTCTGCGAGAGTGTTGGCGGCTGCGCAGCATCCGAACCTGAAGCTGGTGTGGGATCCGGCAAACGCGCTGGTGGGCGGAGAGAATCCGTTCCCAACCGGCTACATGATGCTGCCCAAAGACCGCATCGCGCACGTTCACGCCAAGGACTGCCACATGGAAGGGCACAAGCCGGTCTGGGGTCCGCTCGGCACGCGTTCGGTCGACTGGAAAGGGCAGATCGCGGCACTCATCGCCGATGGCTACACGGGCTGGCTCAGTCTCGAAACCCACTGGCCGGGGCCTGGCGGCAACGACAAGATGGCAGCCAGCACCATCTGCGGCTGGAACCTGCGCGGCCTCGCCTCCGCCTAATTAATGGTTGGGCGATTTGTCGGGCACTGGCCCGGCGAATTCTTCAATCGCTGACACGCTCGATTCACTGGCGAACCGGCGGTAATTCGAGTAGGTCTGTTCGCCTTCGTAATACGCCGGTGTTCTGCCGCCGCCGCTCAGCGGCAACAACGTGCGTATCGCCGTGATCAGCCAGACGCTGCCATCCCGCTGCCCCCACTGGTAGCTGGTGAACTCGTTCACCTTCGCTCCGCCGGAGGGCTTGATGGCGGTGACGTCCATGCGAACCCGGATCAGCGTCTCTTTGTCGATCCAGAACTTCGCGGTGGCGTTCATGATGCGCTCGTGGTCGGGGCCTTCTTCGTTGTGTCGCCCACGCCTGGGCTTCGACGTCACAACCCAGCACGGCCGACCCTCAACAACATCCTCACTCGCCATCGTGAACTCGTGGTAGCGGCGGAACAGCTGGTAGGGATGCGCCCGGCGCCGGTCCTCGGCAGGCGACGCGATCTCGGGAGCGCGGCGTCTGTCCTCGGCCAGCTGCCGCAGGCGCGCCGATTCGGCCTGCTCCTCTTCCTCGCTTAACCTGCGCCCGTTCACCGACACGCGGCGAAAAGCTGGTTTGCCTTCAATGAAGATCACCTCGAACGCCGACCTTTGCGTGTGGATCAGCCTTTTCTCGCGGTCGAAGGATTTGCGGGTGACCTCCTCCAGGAACAGGTAGTTGACCATCCGCTCGCGATTCTGCGCCTCGGCCGCCACGGAGCGGTCGATCAGTGAGCGCGCCTCGGCCGACTCGCCGCCAGCCAACGCCGCCGGCAGCAAGGCGACGACGCAGAGAAAATACAGCCTAATCGTCACTGTGTTCGATTCTAGGTCATTTTGTGATATGACTTTCAACGTATGCGGCAGTCAAGCCCATCCGGTGTGACTCCGCCGCGGTGCTGTCCGTCGCGGAGCCCCCGGCCCCCCAAATCAGGAGGCTTTCATGCGTGCTGTCTTGTTTACGGTGGCAACAGCTTTAGTCTTGTTGTCCACCTCCTGCAGTAACACAGAAAAGGCGGCGACGCCGCCAAAACCCGGAACACTGGCGTACGACTGGTATGCCGCCAACGAAAATTGGAAGACCGGCGAGTATCCGAAAGCGATGGAGCACCTCGCGCGTCTCGCTGTCGCGCCCAGCGAGTATCGAGACCGGTCCCGGGTGTGGCTGATGCTTGTGGCCGGCGGCGTCGCCCAGGGCTACAACGAACTGGCCAATGAATACGAGAAGATGGCCCGGGGCAATCCGGAGTTTCGGCGGCAGATGCAGGAAGTGCGTAACTCGGCCAATATGGCGGCGATGCAGTACGGCGAGGCCCTGCGCGACGCCCTTGGCAAGAACAAGGACGGCAAACTGGTGCTCGACTTCGGCTTCCCAACGGGCTCGGCGGACTTGCCTCTGCAGATGGCGAAGATCGGCAAGGGAATGTCCATGCAGGCGGCGGATTACCAGGTGGTTCGAGAGAAGATGGCCCAGCGTGGGGTCGTGAAGTTCGCGGCGGCGCTGGCCGGTTCGGCCGAAGACACGGCAAAGGCGCAGACGCAGTTCGCGGCCTCGCCCCGGGAGACGGTGCTCACCGCCGCGGCAAAAGGACTGATCAGCACGGCCGAACTGTACGGGCCGAAGAAGCTCGATGTGCCGCAGCGCGGAAATGCGCTGGTGAAGATGGCTGTCGATGCGATCTCACTGGTTCCCGATTCGAAGGAGAAGAAGGAAGTCGACAAGCAGGCGCAGGAAGCTTTGAAGAAGTACAAAATCCAGTCCTGATCCGCTCGTTTCCGGCGTGGTGGCCCGTCCGCCACGCCGCGCACGAAACATTAACAGAATCCAGGAAACATCTCACACCTTTTGACCCTGCCGCGCGTCTCAATTTGCATAACCGGAGCCTGTGCTATGCTGAAGCCACCTCAGGCTCCGGGTACATCGGATGCGTGCAAAACGAGCGGTAATAGTCTCTTTTTTAGTCCTGAGCCTGGTCAGCGCAATCCTCGCGCAACGGCGGTTCGGCGGGCAGCGGCCCTGGTGGTACGACGAGGACGATTACGTCGCCACGCCCGCTGACGCGAACGAAAAGACCGAGTACGCCTTCGCGCGTCTGAAGTACCCCTCGTGGGGCCGGCCCTTCAATGAGCTCTGGGCTCGCAGAGGGAACTGGACCATCGACTACCCCAAAGCTGACCGTACGTTCGTAGCCGGTGTCCGACGGCTCACCCGTGTCCACACGCGCTCGGTCGAGCAGGTGGTCGATCTCGACTCGGACGAAATCTACAACTGGCCGTGGCTTTACGTGGTCGAGCCTGGCCATTGGGAACTAACTGACAAACAGGCAGCCAAATTGCGCGATTACCTGCTGCGCGGCGGGTTCCTGATGACTGATGATTTCCACGGCACTCAGGAATGGGAGATCTTCATGATCAGCATGCGGAAGGTGTTCCCCGAGCGCGCCGTTGTAGATCTGGATAACCGGGACGCCATTTTTCACGTCCTCTACAATCTGGACGACCGTTTTCAGGTGCCTGGCGTCGCCACCTTTGGCAGCGGCGTCACGTATGAGTACGACGGCGTGGAAGCCAAGTGGCGCGGAGTTTACGACGACAAGGGCCGCATCATGGTGGCCGTCTGCCACAACATGGACCTCGGCGATGCCTGGGAATGGGCCGACAATCCAAATTATCCGGAAAAGTACGCCACACTCGCGTACCGAATTGGTGTTAACTACATTCTGTACGCGATGAGTCATTAAGCGACGGAGGCCCGGTGTTCGAGTTCTTTTTCAAATATCCGTTTGCGGCGTTCTCGAAAGGGCAGGTACTGCTCGCGGCCCGCTGGCCCGTGTGGGTTTTGCTGGCTCTGATCCTGGTTGCCGCCGGTGCGCTCGCCTGGCCTATGTTCCGCCGCGGCCACGCTGTAGCTCCGCGGGTAAAGCCGATCGCGATCTGGCTGCTTCAGACCACAATGGTCGCGATGCTGCTCGTGCTGCTCTGGCAGCCCGCGCTCAGCGTCGCGACACTCCGTCCGCAGCAGAACATCGTCGCTGTCGTAGTCGACGATTCGAAAAGCATGAGCATCGTGGAGGACTCGGCCTCCCGTATGCAGCGGCTCAAAGAAGCGCTCTCTCCATCCGTGGTCGCCGACCTTCAGAAGAAATTTCAGGTTCGGTTCTATCGACTAGGTGCGCGCGCGGAGCGCGTCGAGACTACCGCAAACCTAAAGGGCGACAGCGGCTCCACGCGGCTGGGTGATGGTCTCAGGGAAGTATCCGCCGAAGCGGCCAGTTTGCCGATCGGCGCAGTAGTGTTGCTGAGCGATGGTGCCGACAACGCTGGGGGCATCGACCTTGAGACCACGAATCAGATTCGACGCTTCCGAATCCCGGTGCACACCGTCGGTTTCGGCAAAGAGAAGCCGGATCATGACATCGAAGTCACCAACCTTGAGCTGCCGCAGCGCGTGCTCGCGACATCGCGGCTGAATGCCCAGGTGTCGGTGAAGCAATGGGGCTTCGCGAACAAGCGAGCAAAGCTGACGTTGCGCGACGGCGACAAGATCCTGTCGCAGCGCGAGATCACGCTCAAGGCCGATGGCATCGAGCAGACCGAGTCGGTATCGTTCAACTCCGGCAATGCCGGTGTGCGTTCCGTGCAGGCTTCCATCGAACCCATCGGCACGGAAGAGAACGACAAAAACAACGCCCAGACCCGGCTGCTCACCGTCGAGCCCGGCAAGCCCCGCATCCTCTACATTGAGGGCGAGCCGAAGTGGGAATACAAGTTCATTCGCCGAGCCATTGAGCTCGACCAGGGCTTGCAGCTGGTATCGATGGTGCGCACCACGCAGAACAAGTTCTACCGCCAGGGCATCGAGAAGCCCGAGGAGTTGGAGCAGGGCTTCCCGGCGACCGTCGAAGAGCTGTTCAACTTCCAGGGCATCGTGATTGGCGGTGTCGAAGCGGCCTACTTCACGCCGAACCAGCAGGAGTTGCTGAAGCAGTTCGTCGACCGCCGCGGCGGTGGTGTGCTGTGGCTCGGCGGCCGCGGCGGACTCGCCGATGGCGGCTGGGCGGCGTCCCCTCTGGCCGAGCTGCTGCCCACCGTGCTGCCGAATCGCAAGAACACATTCCAGCGCGACCCGGCTTATGTCGAACTTGCGGCAGCGGGTCGAGACAGTCTGATTTGCCGTCTCGACGAAGACCCCGCTCGCAATGGCGATCGCTGGAAGAAGCTTCCCTATCTGGCAAATTACGAAGACCCCGGCACTCCGAAGCCTGGTGCCGTGGTGCTTGCCGAAATGAATGTCGGCCGCAACAAGATGCCGCTGCTGACCACGCAGAATTATGGACGCGGCCGAACGGCGCTGTTTGCCACATCGGGCAGCTGGCGCTGGCAGATGCAGCAGCCGCTCGAAGACATGTCGCACGAAATGTTCTGGCAGCAGATGCTGCGCTGGCTGGTCTCGGGCACAACTGGCCCGGTGGTGTCGTCCGTGAACAAATCGGTTTACAACGACGAGCAGTCCGTGCCGCTGCGGGCTGAAATCCGAGACCGCAACTACAACCCGGCGGCCGACGCTGCCGTGGAAGCCCGCATCGTCAAACCAGACGGCAGTTCGGAAACGGTGACACTTCGTCCCGACCCGGGAACCCCTGGTGTCTACACAGCTAACTGGGGTGCGGCCGCAACCGGCGCCTACGTTGTGGAAACAGTGGCGCGTCGAGGCGACCAGGAGCTGGGTCGCGACGCGGTGACCTTCCGCCGCGAGGATGGAGTAGCGGAAAACTTTGGCACGCATCAAAACAAAGAGTTGCTGGAAAAGCTGGCGCAGCAGACCGGAGGCCGCTACTGGCAGCCGTCGGAAGTGAAAAAACTCGCGGGTGAGATCAATTACAGTGAGGCTGGTATCTCAATACGAGAAACCCGGGACCTTTGGGATGCGCCCATATTCTTTCTGATGGCTCTTCTGTTACGGGGCGGGGAATGGCTGCTTCGCCGGAAATGGGGTGTGGTTTGAGATCGGCATTTATCGGCGGGGCATTGCTGCTGGCAGCAGCCGGGCAGGCTCCGGCAACCACGTGGTGCGTCACAGTGGCGGGACTCGGTGGCGAACCGGATTATGAGCAGCGTTTCACATCGCAGGCAGGTGAGGTTGAAAAGCTGCTGAGAGCAGCGGGGCCGGAGGTCGACGTCACCACTCTGTCCGGCGCAGGCGCCACGAAGGCGGGCATAAAGTCAGCTCTCGAAGCGATTGCTGGTAAGGCGAAATCCACTGACTCGTTCGCGCTGTTCCTGATCGGCCACGGCACGTTCGACGGAACCGAGTACAAGTTCAACATCCCGGGCCCCGATCTCAGCGGTACCGAGATTTCGGCGATCCTCGACCGCATCCCTGCTACCCGCCAGTTGGTAGTCAACGGAACCAGCGCCAGCGGCGCCAGCGTGCACGCGCTGCAGCGCCCGAGCCGGACCGTGATCACCGCTACCAAGTCGGGCACCGAGAAGAACGCTGTCGCCTTCCCGCGCTACTGGATTGAAGCGCTGCGCGACCCGGCGGCAGACACCGACAAAAACGAAGTGGTCTCGGCTCTGGAAGCGTTCAAATTTGCCGAGGCGAAGACCAAAGAATTCTACGAAAAGAACAAACGTCTTGCCACCGAGCATCCAACCCTCGACGGCGGCGAACCGCAGGGGCCCATCAACGCCGGTCGATTCGCTTTGCTGCGAATCGGCGCGGTGCAGAAGGCCGCCCAGGATCCCGCCAAACGCGCTTTGCTCGACAAGCGCGAGGAGCTGGAAGTGGCTATCGATCAACTGAAACTGCAAAAGGCCGCGCTGCCGACCCAGGAATACCGGAGCAAGCTGCAAGCCCTGCTGGTGCAACTTGCCACGACACAGGCGGAACTGGATAAATGAGGCGAGCCGGAGTTGCGTTACTGCTCGCCGGCGGCGCACTGCTGGCGGGTGGATTTGCCGTCACCAGGGGCGGACGCGCGTGGCTGTTCGCAGGCCCCGTCGCGTCACAGGCCTCCACACCGACACCTGGCGCCGACTGCCGTGCGCTGAAGCATCGCGGCAAGAACGCCGAGGCTCACACCTGCTTCATGAAGCTCACCGTGGCCAAAGACCAGTGGTCGAGGGCCGAAGGCTTCTGGGGCATCGGCGCTTTTAAAGAAGCCAACGATTCCTACAAGGCCGCAGTCGCCGCGCAGCCGAAGAATCCCGATGTGCGCGTTCGATGGGGACGCCTGTTTCTCGAGCGCTTCAACCGCGCCGACGCAAAGCAGCTTTTCATGGAAGCGATCAAACTGAAGCCCGAGCACGGTGGTGCCTATCTGGGCGCCGCGCTGGTCGGCGCCGAGGGCTATTCCAGCACCGCGGTTAAAGATGCCGAGATGGCACTCAAGTGCGATCCGACGCTGGTGGAAGCGCAGGAGCTGCTGGCCCGCCTCGCGCTGGAAGACAACGACTCGAAGAAAGCCATCGAAGAAGCAGACAAAGCCATCAAGATGTCGGTCGAGGCCTTCGACGCATACGCGATCAAGGCGGCCGTCGAGATGCTGGACGACAAGCCCGCCGACCAGTGGTTCGCGAAGATCACCTCTGTCAATCCCACCTACGGTCCGGGCTACGCACTCGCCGGCCGCATCATGGTGCTGAACCGGCGCTATCACGAGGGCATCGCGATGTACCGCAAGGCTCTGGAGGCCGACGCCAACTACCAGCCCGCGCGTGCCGAACTCGGCGTCAACCTGATGCGCATGGGCTTTGAAAAGGAAGCTCGCGAGCAACTGGAGAAGGCCTACGACGCGGGCTATCATGCGGACGCAACCGTCAACTCCCTGCGCCTCATCGACAGCTACAAGAACTTCGACACCTTCACCACGCCGACCACCATCGTTCGCCTGCACAAGAAAGAATCGGAACTGCTGAAGCCATATGTCGAAGGCGAACTGAAGCGCGCCATGGCGACCTTCGAAGAGAAATACAAAGTGAAGGTGAAGGACCCGATTCAGGTGGAAGTCTACCCGGATCACGAGGACTTCGCGGTACGCACCATGGGAATGCCGGGCCTTGGCGCGCTGGGCGTGACGTTCGGCCACGTGGTCGCGATGGACAGCCCGTCGGGACGCAAGCCCGGGAGCTTCCACTGGGCCAGCACGCTGTGGCACGAACTCAGCCACGTCTACGTGTTGACCGCGACCAATCACCGCGTGCCTCGCTGGTTCACTGAGGGCATGGCGGTGCACGAAGAAACAGCGGCTGCGCCGGACTGGGGCGACCGGCTCGACCCCGAAGCCATCAAGGCCATCACCGACAAGAAACTGCTGCCTGTAGCCGAGCTCGACCGTGGCTTCGTTCGTCCGCAGTATCCTTCTCAGGTCGTCGTCTCCTACTTCCAGGCAGGCAAGATCTGCGACTACGTAAAGGAGAAGTGGGGCTACTCAAAGCTGCTCGCGATGATGCACGATTTCGCGAAGCTGAAGACCACGCCAGAGGTGATTAAAGGCCAGCTCGGGATGGAGCCTGAGGCGTTCGACAAGGAATTTCTGGCCTGGCTCGACAAGCAGGTTCGTGGCACCGTCGATGGATACAAGGAGTGGCAGAAGTCGATGAAGGCGCTCGCCGCCAGCCGCACCATGGGCCACGACGAAATCATCAAGGAAGGCGAGAAGGCTATCGCCCTGTACCCCGAATTCGTCGAGGGCGGCAGCGCGTACGAGCAGGTCGCCGAGGCTTACACGGCCAAAGGCGACAAGGACAACGCGCGCAAACAACTGGAACGGTACGCCGAAGTCGGCGGCCGCAATCCGGCTACACTTGTCAAACTCGCCAGCCTCGAGATGGAGGCGGGACAGCAGCAGTCCGCAGTCAAAACCTACGAGCGGTTAATGTATATCTATCCGCTTGGAGAAGAAGCGCACAGAAAGCTCGGGGAACTGTACATTGCTTCGGGCAACAAAAACGGCGCGGTTCGCGAATTCGGCGCCGCCGTCGCATCCAAACCGCCCGATGAAGCGGGCGCACGATTCAATCTCGCAAAGGCCCTGTTCTCGGCCCAACGCAAGGAAGAAGCAAAGGAACAACTGCTGATGGCACTCGAGCTCGCGCCCGGCTTTAAACCGGCGCAGAAGATGCTGTTGGAGTTGTCCCGATAATCGCCAATGACTCAACCATCCGTCATCACATCTCTTGACTCGTCGGAACTGAAGCAGCGGATTGTTCGCTTCCAGCAGGCCGAAAGTCAAATCGTCGAGCAGGTTCGCCGCGTGATCGTGGGCCAGGACGAAGTTCTGGAGCAGGTTCTCATCGCGCTCTTTGTCGGCGGCCACTGCCTGATCACCGGTCTTCCCGGCACGGCGAAAACCTTGCTGGTCCGAACCATATCGGACACGCTCGGACTGAAGTTCAGCCGCATTCAGTTCACGCCGGATCTGATGCCGTCCGACATCACGGGCACCGACATTATCGAAGACGACGCCACCACCGGCCGCCGTATGTGGACCTTTGTTCACGGTCCTATTTTCGGCAACCTGGTGCTGGCTGATGAAATCAACCGTACGCCTCCCAAGACGCAGGCCGCGCTGCTGGAGGCCATGCAGGAAAAGTCAGTCACGGTTCGTGGTAATCAGCACAAACTGCCCGCGCCGTTCTTCGTGCTCGCCACGCAGAACCCCATTGAGCTGGAAGGCACGTACCCGCTGCCAGAAGCGCAGCTTGACCGCTTCCTGTTCAACACGGTGCTCGATTATCTGAGCGCGGAAGACGAGTTGAAAGTCATCGGCATGACGACCACCACAGCGACCGGTGTCGCGCAGGCGGTCACTACCGCGGAAGAGATCATCAGCTTCCAGCAGCTGACCCGCATGGTGCCCATCGCCGATTCGGTGGCCCGCTATGCAGTCGACCTGGTTCGCATGACGCGTCCCACCGATCCGTCCGCGCCCGACTTCGTTAAGAAGTACGTCAACTTCGGCGCCAGCGTCCGCGGCATGCAAAACATCGTGCTCGCAGCCAAGGCCCGGGCGCTCATGAAGCATCGCTATCACGTGACGTCGGACGACGTCGCCGCGCTGATGACCCCGGTCCTCCGGCACCGCATCCTGCTCAACTTCCATGCTGAGTCGGAACGCATCACCCAGGACGATATTCTCAAGCGCATCATCGACGCGAAACCCTTCCCGAAGGGGTGATCACGATGATGCAGCGCTTTCTGGATCCGGGCGTTCTGGCCAGTATCTCGGGGCTGGAACTCATCGCCAAAACGGTGGTGGACGGGTTTATCTCGGGCCTGCACAGGTCGCCGACTTTTGGCTTCAGCCAGGAGTTCGCCGAGTACCGGGCGTACTCGGAAGGCGACGATCTGCGCCACGTCGACTGGAACGTCTACGCCCGAACAGACCGCACGTATCTGAAGCGCTATCGCGGCGAGACCAACACCCAACTCACCATACTGATCGATGCCAGCGCGTCGATGGCGTATGGTTCGCACAAGGTGACCAAGATCGAGTACGCCAAGTATCTGGCAGCCTCCATCGCCTACATGTCGAATCAGCAGCGCGATTCCGTTGGCATCATGCTGTTCGACGATGAGATCCGGCAGTTCGTGCCGCCGTCGGCGCGGCATGGCCAGTTCATGCGCGTCCTGCACGCCATCGACAAGGCGGAGACCGGCACGCGCACAGACTTCGAGAAGCCGTTCTATCACTGCATGAGCTTCCTGCACCGTCGCGGCATGCTGGTCGTGATCTCGGACTTCTACGCCGAACCGGAGCGCGTCGTGAAAGCCATGGTGCCGCTGCGCGCGCATGGCGATGAGCTCATCCTGTTTCATCTGCTCGATCCACAAGAGCTGCGGCCGACGTTCGGCGATGCGGCGCTGGTGGTCGACATGGAATCCGGCGAGGACATCGAAGTTACTCCCGAGTACATGAAGACGGAGTATCGCCAGAAGATCGACGGCCATGTCGCGGCCATGAAGAGCGAAGCCCAGAAGGCGGGCATCGATTACTTCATGCTCGATACCAGCCAGCCTCTCGACGCAGCGCTGCGAGACTACCTTCTGGTGCGGCAGGGGAGGGCATAGCGCATGGGCTTCCTGTCTCCCTTGTTCCTCGGCGGTCTGCTGGCGGCCGGGCTTCCGGTGTACATTCACCTGCTCAAACAGCATCGCTCTGAGCCGGTGAAGTTCAGCTCGACGATGTTTCTGGAGCGACGCACGCAGAGTTCGGTGAAGCATCGCCGGCTGAAGTACATCGCGCTATTTGCGATGCGGCTTGCGATCATCCTCCTGCTGGCGCTGATGTTCGCGAACCCGTTTGTGCAGCGTGCAGTTGGCTCGGCGGGTGGCGGCCGTAAGTTCGTTGCCATCGCGGTCGACAACTCGTTCAGCATGCGCACTGGCGACCGTCTCGCGCAGGCGAAGCAGGCGGCGCTGAGCGCGCTCAGCG
>JAWXCM010000170.1:0-7941 GCA_034408745.1 Bryobacteraceae bacterium | reverse complement strand
GGATATGTCCGATCCTGCGGCATCGGGAAAGAGTACCCCGATGCGAGGGGTGCTATTCCTGCTGATACAGGCAAGTTCGGCTCATGCAGGTGAATGTCACCGAAACCCTACCGTGGCCGAGCGTTTCGGGCACGAACGCTAATCATGGATCAGGATCGGCCCGGCGTGACGTCTTTTTGAAATGGATCGATGTGAGCCACATGTGCCGGGCGGGCCCCACCTCAGGCCGACGATGCTCATACAGGTAACCGAAATCGAGCTGTAGCGCCGGGAGTGGACTCCACCGGATGCCGGCGGAGTGGCGGTTGCTCCGCCAACCCAGGGCGTCGAAGAAGAACTCGTGAGAAGTGTAGGGCGCGACCACGCCCTTGGCGCTCAACCGGCTTCGCAGGCGGTAGCGGTTGAAGTCGGGGGCGGCGGCCGATAGAAAGCGCTCGATCAGGACACGCTGATCGAGCGAAAAGCGGCGGGTCTCCACAACAGCGAATTCAGGGCCGCCGAAGAAACGGTGTCCGCCGATGAAATCCCGGTCAATCCGCCGCTCCTGCTGCGCATAGTAGTAACCGCCCAGAAGTGCGATGCGCCCCGTGGCGTCCCAGGACAAAATGGGGCCGGCGCGCACTTGATAATAGCCCAGGCCGCCAGGTTGCGTGCGGATTCGGGAATGGAGAAGGAGTTCGAACTTTGGGTACAGAGGGAATGTGACGTCAAGCGCATGTTGTGTTTCCACGCTGGCCGCCCCGAGAGGGAAACCCATCGCCACAGAGAGGAGAAACGCCAGGCATCTCATGGATAGGCTGGCCCTTTCAACAGAGGCTGAGCCGCTCTCTTGAGGCGTCCCACTTCATACCCTGCCGCTTCGCGCTCTCGATGATCCGGTCATAGAGCGAATCGTCCAACCGGGGTTCCCGGCTAAGGATCCAGCGATACCCACGGCCCGGCTCACCGGCTACCGCCCATCGGTAGCCGGTGTCAAGGTCGATAATCCCGCAGTTGCCTCTAAATGGCCGGAGGAAGGTCACCTTCAGCTTTGTGTTGGGTCCACTCGCGCCAGCCACCCGGGCAGTTCCCCTCACTGACTTCGTCCACCCATCGGCGGTGTGGCATTCATTGACCACGGTGATCTTTCCGTCCTGTCGCAGAGGATATGTGGCCGTCGTAGCGGAGGCGCAGTCCCGGGGAAACCTGTTTGGAAGACGGGCGATCTCGTACCAGTTGCCCGCGTATCACGCCGAGTTTACGGAGCGAACAATCCATGCCAGCTTACCATAGGGCCGATGTTGTCGCGAAGCTGGTGGACGTGTTCCCGAACTGGCGGACGATCCGCGTGGCGGAGGGAATCGTGAGAGTGCACTATCCCCAAGGAAATCCTGGATCGTAACGGCGTTGCGCGAGAGCCACACCGGCGAGAAGGCATTCCACGACGAAGCGATCTCACGCCTGCAGGCCGAGGTACCGCCGCCTCCAGAGCCGCATCGACGCCATGTACCTGGACAAGCTCGACGGCCGGATCGACACTGCCTTCTTCAATAGCAAGTCAGCCGAGTGGCGCGCCGAGCAGGCCCGCCTTCTCCGCGACGTCGCGACACACCATGCCGCCAACCAGACCTACATTGAGGAAGGGGCCCAGTTGTTGCAGTTGGCCCACCGCGCGCACGACCTGTTCGAAAGGCAGGAACCGGCGCAAAAACGGCGACTCCTGAAATTTCTACTCTCGAAGTGCGTTTGGAAGGCTGGTGTACTCACTCCGGAATACCGCCAACCATTTGACATGTTGGCACTTGCGCATGAGGCTGGTGGAGGGAATGAAGTGATGAGCGGGACGAAAGACGGCCAATTTGTGAATTGCATCCCCGTCGTGGACGCGTTTCGAACTTTTTGCCTCTTCCACAACTGTAGTGGAACGGATGTGTTCCCTCAGATTTAACAGGTTATGGTTCTGACGTCCCGCCGGGAATGTCAGGACGGCGGGTGAATCGCTTTGCGGAGGTCCTTTAGCAGCAATAGCAGTTGGTATGGATCGACCGGAGATTCCTCGAACCCAAAGTGCTGATAGAAGCAACGGGCTACGTCGTCAATCGCATGAACCATCACGGCCCGGACAGCGACGATGTCAGCCGCTTCTTCAATGCGCGACAGTGCATCAAAGAGCAGGGCTTTGCCGAGCCCTTTTCCTTGTTGCGTTCGATCCACGGCAAGTCTTGCGAGCAGCACGATGCCGATCGGATGACTGGCGAGGCCCCTGGCGATCCGTTGCGGGCTCTCGTGCTTGTGCACGGAACCGGTCGTGAGCGCGTAGTAGCCGACGGTCCGGCGGCCGTCGAGCGCTACATAGGTCTTCGCGGAATCCGCCTGCTGGTTCGTCCAGGCGTATTTTTGCAGCCACAGGTTCAGCGTTGGATTGCCGCAATCGAACTCACGCAAGTCGCTTTCGCGGATCAATTTGTCAATGACGAATTCAGGCTTCGGATCCGCCCCCATTATCTGCGTCTTGCCACATGCGGCTCCGTAAATAGCTGGCGCAACCGAGGTTTATCCTTCGCTGGCCGGTCTAAAGCCGACATGAAGGCTTTCCACTGCTTTTCGTCGAGGACGAACCGGGTTTGATCGGCGAGGGTTTGCTCGGCCTTTTCACAGGCGCTACGCATGATGAACTCCGTGACGCTGATCCCTTGCCGTTCGGCGGCAATCTTGATCAACGTCTCTTCCGAGACGGTGGCGCGCAGTTGGAAGCGGCGATCGCGTGATTGGTCCGGCGTCGAAAGGGCCATGGTTTCTCCCACCTTCTATTGTACTGCCAGTGTACTCCTCTGCTAAAAGTTTTATAGGACAAAACGTGATGCGCTGCGCCCCAATACCCCCGTGATCGCGATCTGACGAAGCCTGTCGCGGAGGGTCTTCAACAAGACAGGCGTGGAGTGCCGATCATCGTCCACACCAGGCCCCCAGTTTGGACACGTCTCGACGGCTCTACTTGCAGAGTGCCAACGAGTGCCTGCAAAGCGCTCGCCGGTTCGTTTAGGCCCGTTTAGGCCGTATGACGTTGGTCAAATTCATGCCACGATCGTCGGACTTGAGCAAACTCCCGAGATGCCCGACCACAACTTGAATCTCGCGCGTTCCCGAGGGAGATTGGCGCAGATGGATCTGCCGGGTTTCCGAACAAGCGGACAGGATCTCGTCCGGACGCTACGTCCGGGAAACTTCAGTCGGGCGCGCCGACGTAGAGGTTCAGCAAACTTCCCCCCGTTACGGTGGGCGTGGTCTCCTTCCGCAACTGCCGGACTTCGTCGCCGCGGCGCTCCAGGACCACAGGGTTGAATGGTGCGGGCGGGTTGCGGAAGGACGTCTCGCGGATCGTCAGGGACACAGAGGAATCTTCGGTGACGAACATCGGAGTCTCGCCCGGGATCGTCGTCGTGTAGACGAAGCCGCCGAGCAACTCCGTCCTGCCGCCATTCTTTGTGTGGATGAGCGTGCTGCCGCGCTCGCACTTCAAGCCGAGAATCCACAGCGTGCCGCCGTCGTTGACGATCCTGGTATCGGCAGCCTCGGTGTTGAGCTGACGCGCCCAGACGTGCTGACCGTTGGCGAAGCGCCACCTTTGACCGACGACGTCCTCCAGAAAGAGATCGCCTCCCCCGGTGTTCTCATAGATACCGGATCCGCCGAGGGCCTGCAGCGCCATATCGCGGAGCACCAGGGTCCGGCTGGAGTTGTGTACGACGCCGCTCCCGGTTCCCGCGATTGCTTCGACGGTCACGCCGGGAGGATCCCCATCGTCCACGTGCAACTTGCCCGCGCCTCTCACCTCCGCCCTCTGCCCGAGCCCGATGATGCGCTCCAGTTTCCCGCGGAGGTGCACGGCTGACTGGATGTAGAACGTGCCCTTTGGTACAAACACGGTCGCTGCTCCTGAATCGATTGCCTTCTGGAACGCTTCGGTGCTGTCGAAGGATTTGTCGTCGGGCGTGGCGCCGAATGCGGTGACACTCACCCAGTCCGCGGGGTCGCCCCAGGAAACGCCGGGCGGCTCCTGAATCGGCAAGCCAAGGGTCCTGGTTGCGGACGGAAACAGGCTGAGAACAGGGTATGCTGTGAACTCCTGAACCATCGGTCCCGCCGCACTTTCCCCGCTGCCGCTGTCGTTGTGGATCGCATGTTCATAGCCCGGCGTGGTTGTGTTCCTGACGAGGAGGGCGGCGGGCTTACTGTTGACGATGGCCGGGGCGGCGCCTGTGTCGATACCGGTGAGTGTGGAGTCGATCAGTGTCAGCAGTGCTGTTCCGGAGTTCTGAATCGCAGTCACCGAATTCCGGCTTGTCAGGCTGCGAATGCTGATCACCTGGCCGGAGTTTACCAGCCCGTACTGGCGTTGTCGCTCCAGGTGAAGCCCCTCAATGGTAATGCTGTCCACGGAGGTCCGCGCGCTGACCCCCACGTCAAAGCCGATCACCGTCACATTCCTGACCAGGCAGGGACCCTGCTCATCCGTGTATCCCAGGTCGAGGCCGATGGGGCCTCCCGCGGAACCGGCGCGAATGATGACATCGCGGATCGCCCCTGAGTTATTCGCGATGAACTGGACGCCGATGGCGCCGGGGTTGTCCTTGCCGGTGTCGAGGGTGAGGTTGCGGATGTAATTCTTGAATCGCTGCGCGGGCTTCACTCCGGTCCAGATCATGGCTTTAGGTTTCGCAGGATCCGAGTAGCCGGCGGTTTCGTCGCCGAGGACCAGCACTGTTTCCGCCATACTCTCGCCCCAGAGCGTAATGTCCCGCTGCGGGGTCGGCCAACTGAGGCGGTCGGTAATCTTGTAGCGGCCTTTCGGCAGGTACACGATCCCGCCGATGTTCTGATCGAGCGCCCGCTGGATGGCAGCGGTATCGTCGGTGACGCCGTCGGCCTTCGCGCCGTAAGGAGGCACTGTGACGTCCGCAATGGCTGGGTCGTTCGGGAAACGCGTGTCCTGAGCAAAGACGCTTGCCGAGGCAATAAGCGCCCAGCACGACGAATCTGTGCACTGATCTCTCCTTACCAGTAGAGCCGGATGGCGAGCTGAATGATCCGCCCCTGCCCGTTGTTATTGCGGTCCAGCAGCCCGAACGCCTGATTGTAGCCGTTGGCGAGTTGGGCCTCCCGGCTGCCGACAGGAAAATCGGCAGCGGTCTTGCCTCTGAGGTACGGTATGGGACCATCTGATCTGAACACGATCAATGCCCCAACTGTTGCTGGCGTCTCTCAGCGGGCCGGGTTCGTCTCAGTGCGTCGGCGCTCGGCAAGAAATGGCTCTCCCGCAATTTCCGTGCACGTTTTGATCGGCACAATTTGTCGCGAGTGCCGAAGTCTCAGTGCCCGCAATTCAGCTCGCGCCATTTCGCCGCGAACAGTTTGGATGCCGTGCGCCGAGGCCAGTTTTTCTGTGTTTGGATACGCGACCCCCTGCTAAGCGGCATGGCAACGCTTGTCACGCCACGGTCTCGTTGGCCTTCTCGGCGTCCTGAACGCTGCGCCACGGCGTCGTCATCGCTTCTTTCCCCCGACGAAGGGCATGGTGGCGGCCTGCTTCATCCACGACGCCAATTGGCGCTCGTCGAAATCGTCAACCGATGCTAACTCGACTCCGCGGGTGGATTTGCCCATCCCGATCGGCGTCACAGGCGGTTCCGGCTTGATCTCCGTGCCGCGTATGAACATCAGTTTCACATGGCCGACGAAGGCACCGGAAGAGAAGCACCAGCCCCCGTCGACCCCGTAATACGCCATGCCCCACTTCACCGCTCGCTGGATGTCCGGCAAACTTTTGGCCGCCACGGCATCGATGCGCTCGGCGATGCCGCGCTGCGGCTGCGGCAAGCTAGCAATGTACGCGAACACGGGTTCGGCACCTTGTGCGGTCTTCGCGGCGCTTGCCTTGCCAGTCATCGCGACCAGCAGCTTCGCCGGGGTCTTGCCCTCGCGGCCAGCCACGCGCTTCGTTGATTGCTCGGTTGACCGCGTCATTTTGTCGCCGAGCTTGATCCCAGGCTGACGAGAAGCTCGTCAAGTTGGTCGAGCGCCTCGGGCATCCCGCCCGTCGATCCGGAGTCAAGCGCTTCTTTCGAGGGATAGAGATCGTGCACGACCAACAACGTCTTGCCGTCGTTTTCCTCGAAGGTCACCGTGGTGATGGTCTTGCCGTTGTCTCCTTCCTCATTGGTCCAAACGAGGCGTGAGTGCGGTGTCACTTCGAGGTACGTGCCGAAGAACTCCATCGTCGAATCTTCGTGGCGAAACACCAAACGATACTGCCCCCCAACGCGAACATCCATTTCGCAGGAAAGCAGGGTCAGCCCATACGATTTTGGTACCCACCACCTCCTGAATAGTTCTGCCCTGGTCCACGCCTCGAACACGAGGCGCGCAGGCGCGTTTACGGTGCGTGTGACGACGAGTTCGAGCTCGGACTTCCGCTCCACCCCCGTGCGGTTCTTCGTGGGGGTGGCCTCACTCTCTCTTCTTACGTCCATTTTGCTTTCTCCTTCCGTTTCAATTCCTCGACAACAATGTCCAACTCGTCGAAGCGAGCGGCCCAGAGCTGGCGATACCCCTCGATCCATGCCGCCTCTTCTTCCAGTCCGCGCAGCCCGAACTTGCAGGTCCGCACGCGCCCGCCCTTCTCCGTGGTGACGAGCCCCGCCTGCTCCAGGACGCCTACATGCTTCTTCATGCCCGTGAGGGTCATGTGGAACTTCTTGGCAAGGTCCGTGATCGAAGCGTCTGCGCGCCCGAGCTGCTCCAGAACGCCACGTCGGGTGGCGTCCGAGAGCGCGCCGAACGAGGCATCAAAGCGGGATTGGGAATACTGAACCATGTGGTTCAGTATACAACCCAGATTGACGGCATGCAATGGAGGCTGAGGAGCCAATCTGCCGGATAGCTCGCGCAAAACGGCACAAGGGGGAAAAAGTATGGCCCGGTGTCCGGCGAGCTACCACCGCAAGCGGTCGCCCTGACCTGACGTTCCGCTGGTACGACGCCTCGCTTGGTTCCAGTCTCCCGGACCCTGCGCGACTTTGCGGGTTCTATCCAGGTCAGGACCGCGCAGACAGCCAAATCTTGCTCCTACGGCATCTGGGGTGATGCGGAGTCAAGTGTCTTCGCAATCCATTCTGCATGCGGCAAGCCGCAGGCTGAGAGCGCTTTCATTTCACGCTCTACATCGTATTCAACGCGACGATTGTGGGAGCTGAACCATCTAACACCAGGTATGATGCGCGTCGGTCGCCATCGTAAGAAAGGCTCACGCTGCCCGTGTTTGATGATGCATCTGCCTGGGAGATTTCGCACGCAGGGGCAGTGAATATGCGCATAGACCGCGACCGGTTGGCCGAGTGGTCCATAGACCGATTCCAACTCCTGGTATGCTGCCGCCGCTATCGGCGATTTCCAGGGGCTGTTCGGACTGGCGGAACGAGGGCCATGGAGCCGTGAACTTGGACCACTGGTAAATTGCGCAACCATTCGAGTCTTTCGTGTCCCAGCACCGCGCGTTCGAATGCCGACATTTCTCGAACTGTGGCCCACAGGTTGTCCAGTCCGGGTAGTTCACGTGTAAAATTCTCGAAAGTTGAGGGTGTCGCGAGCATTTCATCGCTGTTTCCAGCCACGCCGGGCCACCCAAGCCAAGGTCACGGATGTGGTCGACGACGTCAGCCGAGTTTGAACCGCTTCCAACGAGGTCCCCGCCGTGGAAGATCAGGTCAGGCGAGGTCTGCCGTAAATCCGTCAGCACCGCTTCGAGCGCGGTTCGATTGCCGTGGATGTCAGATCAGAGACGACTGCAATTCGCATGGCCGGATTTAGCTAGTTTCTGTCGCAAAATGTCTAACCTGTTGATTCATATACTGTTAGTCGTCTGGCGATAGCCCTGAACGGCAGATGGGCTGCTCCAACTCCGGT
>JAWXCM010000169.1:0-43416 GCA_034408745.1 Bryobacteraceae bacterium | reverse complement strand
CCGTTCACCGCGGCGGCAACATAATCGCCCGAGTCGCCCCGCCGTACTGACACGTCTCCATTGATCAGACTAATCCGGGCAACGCCGCGTCCGGGACCGTCGTCCTGCGCCAGGGTGACACCGCTGAATGTGGCTGCCACCACTGCCAGTCTCATGAGTTTTTTCGTCATGGCCGTAATACTCCGTTTCCACCCACAGTTAGTTGCACGGCGTTTGCCAAATGCAAAGTCCATGTAAAATCGTGAGTTTTGCGAGAAACGGAGTCGGCGGGGGTGGCTGAAAACCACCGGGGCTGCTGCCTCTCGGCCAGTCAGTCTCGCTTCTTGCGTTTGGCCGGTGCCTTACGCTTCTTCGTAGCAGTCTTTGGACGTTCGGGGACGTCGACGCCTTCCTTGCGGGCTTCGGACAGTCCGATGGCGATGGCCTGTTGACGGCTTTCGGCGTTGCCTTCGCCCTGCTTGAACTTTTCCATCTCCTCGCGGATGAACTCGCCAGCCTGAGTGGCCGGCGCCTTCCCTTCCCTCTTATCCTGTTTGGCGCGTTTCTTTGCTGTTTCGGTCGGCATAACTCAAGGGACGCCCAAAAACGGCACGAATGCTTCGGTCGCGTTTTAGGTCGAGCCACATTTTTTAACCCATAGACTGCCTTCTACTTACGTCGAATCGTGAATTTTCCAGGGGTCGATTTTTGGAGCTCGGGTACTACACTTTGCGGCGGAGGTTGTGATGACACAGGTTACTTTGCTGTCAGGAGAAACGGTGGTCATGCGTTGTCTGGCGCTGACCGCCGCATTTGAGACGTCGACTCTGCCGCCCGATTGCTTTTGCGGGATTACGGGGGATTTTGACGGTCAGGGCTTGAGCTTTGGAGCATTGCAGTGGAACCTCGGCCGAGGCACACTGCAGCCCCTGCTTTGGACGTTCCTTCGGGAGCACGACGATCTCGCGATCGAGATATTCGGGGCGCAGCGCAACATGATCGAGCAGCTGTTACGGGCGCCGGTTCCTTCGCAGCTCAACTTCGTACGAAGACTGCAGAATCAGAGATTTCAGTTTCAGGAGCCCTGGCGAGGGATGCTGACCTCAATGGGCCAAACACCCGAATTCCAGGCGATCCAGTGTGATGCTGCCGGCAAGTATCTGGATAGGGCCAAAGCGCTTGTCCGTGAGTTCGCGCTGCGCAGTCAGCGAGGACTGGCGTTGATGTTCGACATCGCCGTGCAGAACGGGTCGATCAACAAGGTTGTCACCAAACAGATCCTGAAGGATTTCGCGTCGATTCCCGAGGACGATCCCGAGACGGAGAAACTGATCACGATCGCGAGGCGGCGTGCGGCGGCCTCCGTGGAGCGGTTCCGCGCTGACGTTTTGGCCAGGAAGCTGACCATTGCCGAGGGTGTGGGGACGGTGCACGGGTTGCGATACAATCTGGCGGACCAGTTTGGCCTGACTCTGGAGCCGCATGGTTTGTGACTCGTCAGCTGGTGACGACGCGGCGGACCGCAATGATCCTGCCCGTGCGCCTTTCCTGCGCGAACACGATGATGCGGACGACGCCCCGCAGGTGGTCCGGTCTGAGGTCGAGCGAAGCGGTGAAGGGTGTTCCCTGCCTCGCGACTCCCGCTCGCGTGAGATCCCTGACGGCGGCCACGTGGTGCAAGGTGCGGCCGTTGTTCTCACCCCGCGGCACTCTTGTTGTGACGGACTCCTGCGCCAGGGCGACGTACACCTCGGCGTCGCTGGCCGTGGCGCCTGGCATTGACAGGGTGAGTCGATGACCGTCGAGTTTCGCCTGCACCTCCAGCTTCGGGGAGCGGGCGGCGTCGCGGATGGCCGTTCGAGCTCTGGCCGAATCACTGCCTACGAACTCGGCCTGTCCGTCGACGATCATCTGAGGAGTATAAGGGCCGTCGACCCGGAGGCGTGCGCAGTAATCGCGCTGGCGAGACGTGGCCGTACTCGACGACATCGGATCTTTCCAGCCGATGTGGTTCCAGTAATCGACATGCTCACTGAGGACGACGATTTCGGCATTCTCCACAGGCTGGTGGTGATCGAGCGCCACAAGGAGCTGATCGGCTGGTGGGCAGCTGGAGCAACCTTCGGAGGTGAAAAGTTCGACGAGCACCGGGGTCCGGGAGGCGGCCAATGCAGCGACAGGCAGCAGGGTAAGAGCGGTGCGGCGGGTCATAAGCGTAAATGTCGGCGGAGGCGGCGGTTTATTCCTGAGTGTACGGGCCACCATATATAGTAGCCTCGTGCGCCTAACATCCAAATAGGGTGGTCGTCATGCTTTACAACCGGCGTTCGACGTCGTAAGATGGGGTGGTTCGTCTCCCCCGAGATTGGCCGTGGCGCCGCCGCCCCGGTTTTCTAAGCTAGTCGTATTACAGGAAGGCCAATCCATTGCTACAGCTCAAGCGCGTTGAACTCCAGGGATTTAAGTCATTTTGTGACCGCCAGGAAATGCGGTTTCACGGTGCCGGTGTTGCTGCCGTTGTCGGCCCAAACGGGTGCGGCAAGTCTAACTTAAGTGACGCCATCAGCTGGGTTTTGGGCGAACAGTCGGCCCGGAGTTTGCGTGGCAGCCGGATGGAGGACGTGATTTTCGCCGGCACGCGGAGCCGGAAACCGGTGGGAATGGCCTCTGTAACTATGACGCTGGTGGATCCAAAGGTCCACACGGACGCCCCGCCCCCTGGCAATGGGAACGGGAATGGCAACGGAAACGGTACGAATAATCTGTCGGGGCATGCCCAGGCGCATGGCGGCGAGGAGATCACAATCACCCGGCGGCTCTACCGGTCCGGTGAGAGCGAGTACCTCATCAACGGCCGGGCGGCGCGGCTCAGAGACATCCAGGACATCTTTATGGGTTCCGGCCTGGGACCGGAAAGCTACGCCATTATCGAACAGGGTCGCATTGGCCAGATTCTCTCGACGCGTCCTCAGGACCGGCGCGGTGTCCTTGAAGAGGCGGCCGGGATCACCCGGTTCCGGACTCGCAAACGTCTGGCGGAGTCGAAGCTGGAATCGGCGCGCGGCAACCTGACCCGTGTGTTCGACATTCTGGAAGAGGTCGGGCGGCAGCTGAACTCGCTCAAACGGCAGGCGTCGAAGGCTCGTCGATTCACAGAGTTGCGTACGGAACTGGTGACGCAGCTGCGGATGGCGCTGGTCGGACGGTTTCGGATGCTGGAGCGCGAGGCGGCGAAAGCGGCGCTCGATCTCAACGCCGCAACGCGGGAGTTCACCGGCCTGAGCGCGGAAGTCGAGGGCAAGGAGAAGCTCGCGACGGAGCTGCTGGAGCAGTCGTACGCGATTGAGGCGAAGCTAACCGAAGCTCGGCGGGAGCTGTCGGAGCGACGGGTGGAAGCCGAGCGCATCAAGGGCAAACTGGAGTCGCAGGCGCGCGAGATCGCCTCGATCGACCAGCGGCTGACGCGTGGTGAGAGCGAGTCGTCGGATCTGGACCGCCGGTTCGAGCAGCAGCAACTCGAGCTAAACGAGTACACGGTGCGCGTGGCCGACCTGGAAAAGAAATCCGAAGACGCGCGCGTCGCGTTGCAGGCCAGGACGGAAGAGCGGGACCGGGCGCAGGCGGCGCTGCGGGAGCGCGAACGTGGAATGGAAGGGTCGCGCCAGCAGGTGCTGCGGCTGCTCGGCGAGGCGTCGACCTTGCGGAATCAGCTGGGGCAGACCGAGCAGTTTCTGGTCGGCATTCAGCGGGATATTGAAAGGATCCAGCGCGACGAGGCCTCGGCACTGTCGGACCGGGAGCGCCTCGAAGCGAGCCGTACGGAACTTGCCGAGCGCATGCAGGCGAAGCAGCAGGAGCTGCACTCCACAATCGAACAGCGGAAGCATGTCGAAGAGGAGCTGTCCACTCGCCGCGCCCGTGCCGCCGAGGCCCGTCGCAAACTGGAGGAACTGCGTGGTGAGGCATCGCGGCTGAGGGCCCGAAGGGACTCGCTGCAGGACATCATCCAGCACCGTTCGTACACGACGCAGTCGATCAAGCGGCTGTTCACGGCGGTTGAGAAAGGGCAGGCGCAGTTCCGCCCCGTGGGTGTGATGGCGGACTTCCTCGAAGTCGACCCGCAGTATGAGAAGGCGGCCGAAGAGTTTCTGCACGATGAGCTGGAGTACGTGGTGGTGCCGGACTGGGCGGAAGCCGACCGGGCGATCGCCTTTCTGAAGGGCGATGCCGAGGGCCGCGCGACTTTTGTGGTCCAGCCGGCTGAAGGTGCTGAGGCGGCGGCCGAGACTGCGGCTCCCGAGGGCGTGACGGCGCGCCTGACCGACGTGCTTCGGATGACGGGGCTGCTGGCGATGGCGCCCACTTCCCTGCTCCCGCGGGTGTCTCGCTGCTTCGTCGTGGAGGACCGGGCGCTGGCTCAGCAGCTGGCGACCCCGCATCCTTCTTACTACTTCCTGCTGCCGGACGGAGTTTGTTATCACGGAAATTCAGTCAGCGGCGGTAAGAAATCTGGCAGCGGACCGCTGGGATTAAAGCGCGAATTGCGCGAAGTGAGCACGCAGTTTACCGTAAAGCAGAAGGAATTCGACAAAACGAAGAGCCTGCTGGACGATCTCGATCTGGAAATGGGCAACCTGACGGAAGATCTGGAGCGGCTGCGGGGCCAGCAGAACCGGCAGGAGAAGGACGGCGTCGCCCTTGATGCCGAGATGCGGAAGCTCACCGACGAATCGACGCGTGCGGCGTCGCGGCTGCAGGTTGCCGGGAATGAACTGACCCGTCTGCAGAATGAGCGGGCGAAGGCGGAAGAGCGGCGCGAAACGGCAAGGGGACAGGTGGCTGAAAAGGAAGCGGCGAGGGCGCAGCAGGAACAGGCGCTGATGGAGTCGCGGGCCGCGCTGGACCAACTACAGAAAGACGTGGCGAAGACAGGCGAGGAGCACTCGGCTCTGCGCGTCGAGCAGGCTGGGCTGGAAGAGCGGCGGCGGTCGGACGCCGCGGCGCGGCAGCGGATCGAGAACCAGATTCGCGAGATGGCGCACCGTAAGCAGAACCTGGCGCAGGAGATGGAGCGGCTCGGGGTGCAACGGTCACGGCTTCTGTCGGACAACCTGGAGCTCGACAGCAGGGCGACGGTACTGGCGGAGGAGACAGCGGTCGGCGACACACTGGTGGCCGGGCTGGCGACGCAGGAAACGGAGAGCCGGACGGCGCTGCATGTCGCTGACGAGGCGCTCAAATCAATCCGTCATGAGGTGCAGTCGGCCTCCGAGCGGCGCTCGGCGCATGAGCTGGAGCTGGTGAAGAAGCAGGCCGAGCTGAAGTATCTGGACGAGACTTGCCGCAAGGAACTGAGCTCGCCGCTGGAAGAGGTGGCGCAGGACCAGACGCTCGGCATGCTGGACGAAGTCGGGTTGCTGGAAGCGGAATCGAAATACCAGGAGCTGCGCGGCAAGATCGAGTCGCTGGGCCCGGTGAATATTACGGCGGAAGAAGAGTTTAACGAAGCGCAGCAGCGTTACGACTTCCTCAACGCGCAGCGGCAGGACTTGCTGGATTCCATTCGGGATATCGACAAGACAATCAAAGAAATCGATGCCGAATCCCGGCGTCGGTTTACCGAGGCGTTCGAGGCAATTAACGAGAATTTCCGGCAAATGTTCTCCACGCTGTTCAGCGGCGGTGTGGCTGAGATGCGGCTGACGGACGCGGAGAATGCGTCTGAATCGGGGATCGATATCATCGCGCAGCCTCCTGGGAAAAAGCTCCAGAGCGTGTTGCTGCTGTCCGGTGGTGAGCGGGCGCTCACGGCGATGGCGCTGCTGATGGCGATTTTCAAGTATCAGCCGAGCCCGTTCTGCGTGCTCGACGAAGTGGACGCTCCTCTGGATGAGGCGAATATCGAGCGGCTGTCACGGCTGATTCGAGATATGTCGGCCTCGACGCAGTTCATCGTGATCACGCATGCCAAGCGGACCATGGAGGCTGCTCAGGTGCTGTACGGGGTCACGATGCAGGAGCAGGGGGTGTCGAAGCTGGTGAGCGTGAAGTTTAATCCGGTGCCGCCGCCTCCTCCGCAGCTGCTGTCGCCTGAGATGGCGACGGTGAACTAGCCAGAAGTTGGGTGGGACACCAGGAGCCTGTCGGAGAGAAAACTTGACATGGGGGGGGGCAGGCCCCCAGGCCTGCGGCGGTCTCTCAAGGCCGCCATGCTCCAACCGTCAGTAATTACCCGCCACACCACACTAGAGGGCGTTGCGGCGGCGGGCCAGGGTTAACAGAATTCCGGCGAGGCTTCCGCCGATCAACATCATCGAGGAAGGCTCTGGTGTGTTGACGTCGCCTTCGGGCACGCCGTAAAATCCCTTGATCTGCCAGGCCATGGCGGATCGGCTGAGGGCGCTTCCGGTCCAGTCCATGGAGGTTTGTCCGGTAAGGGCGAAGTCCCCCAGGATGTCTTTCACCACCACATTGGACACGGGGCTGACGCCATCGTTGCTGGTGTCATACGCGGCGGATTCGGGCAGGCTCAGGGTTCCGTAAGACGTTACCAGCGACAGGTTGGTCAGGCGGACGCGGCTGGCCGAAGTGGTCGCGCTGGCGGTGCTGCGGGTTCTCAGGCCCAGGAGCGTAACGTCGTCGTTATTGGCATTTTCGAACTCAGCGCGGTAGAGGGTCGTCGAACCGGTCCACATGCGGAACGAGATTCGAATTCCGACGCGTTTGAGCTCGAAATCGAACAGAGTGTTGGAGAAACCGGCGCTTCCCCATGCCAGTTGAATGCTGCCCTCGGCCGCGGTGAGAGGCGCGGAACTGGTGGGCGGGGTGTTCAGTGGTGCGTCATTAACGTGGAGGCCGATTTCATTCTCGCCGCCGGCGGTGCTGAGGTTGTTGCCGATACGCCCCTGCGGAGCGAACATTTCGTACGAGTAATCGACCGACGGGGTTTGAAAGCCGGGGACGCCGAGGCTGTTCATGTATTGGTTGAAGGCGACGTCATCGCCCACGTTGCCCACGATGCTGGTGGCCGAAGCCATGGACGTTGCAGTGAGGATCATGAGTATCGTTCGTTTGACGTTCACGAGTCCAGCGTGGCAGGAACGGCTTTCCGAGCCAATAGGCTGCGATCAGTACGTAGTAGTACTCCGCGGGCTGTCCCGGAGCTCGAAGTGTGCCGATTTAGGTCATTGTGTGTAATGTGTCCTACGTTTTGCTGGTACTGCGACGAGGTTTTGGGTGGGTTGTTTCCTGGTACGAGTTAAGCAGGAGTAAGGCACCGTCGAAGCGATTGTTGGCTCAGCCTCCGTGGAAGCAGGGCGTTTCAAAGCTGGTGAGCGTGAAGTTCAACCCGGGGTGCCGCCGCCTCCTCCGGCCCTGCCGGCTCCTGAGATGGCGATGGTAAATTGAACCGGCGATCTGCCCTGTTTCGGTTAGGTTTTGTGACGTAATTGCTCCCGAAGTGCGTCTAAGGAACGGCAAACCGTTCATAGGCAGTTCCGGGTTGGCCAAAGGACCCAAAATGCCCGTTTCCAGAGAGAGCCTGCCTGTGGATTATCCGGACGAACGGGTTTCGTCGGGCGTGGTGGGACTGGACGACGTGCTGGGGGGTGGTTTTCCACAGGGGCACTCCTTCCTGGTGCAGGGGGAACCGGGCACGGGCAAGACAACTCTCGGCCTGCAGTTCCTGATGGACGGGGCTCGGCGCGGCGAGCAGGTGCTGTACGTCACGCTGTCTGAATCGCAGCGAGAGATTGAGAAAGTCGCCCGTTCCCATGGGTGGACGCTGGAAAACCTGACCATCTTTGAGTACACTCCGACGGAGGACAGTCTCCGGCCGGAGGATCAGTACTCGGCGTTCCATCCCTCAGAGGTTGAGTTTCAGGACACCACGCAGAATATTTTGGCGGAGGTGGACCGGGTGCAGCCAGCGAGAGTGGTACTGGATTCGCTGTCGGAGATCCGGCTTCTGGCCAGGGATTCACTGCTGTACCGGCGTCAGGTGCTGGCGCTGAAGCACTTCTTCACCAACCGGAACTGCACGGTTTTGCTGCTGGATGGGCGGACGGGTACGGTGCAAGATCTGCAACTGCAGAGCATCGCGCATGGCGTTTTGATGCTGGAGAAGGTGCCGCGAGAGTATGGCCGGACCCGGCGTCGACTACAGGTGTCGAAACTGCGCGGCTCGAAGTATCGCGAGGGTTACCACGATTACAGCATTGAGACGGGCGGCATCCGGGTCTACCCACGCCTGGTAGCGAACGAGCATCGGGCCGGTGCCGTGTCGGGCACCGTGTCGAGCGGATTAGCGGAACTGGACTCGCTGTGGGGCGGCGCCATCGACCGGGGCACCAGCACACTGCTGCTGGGTCCGGCGGGTTCGGGCAAATCCTCAGTTTCGATGAGCTATGCCGTGGCTGCGGTGGAGCGCGGTGAGACGGCGGCGATGTTCCTGTTCGAGGAGTGGACTCGGCTGGCGTGCACGCGCGCAGCGTCGCTGGGCATGGACGTTACTTCGTGGCTGGAGAAGAAGAAGCTGTTTATGGAGCAGATCGATCCGGCGGAGTTGTCGCCGGGTGAGTTCGTTCAGCGCGTGCGAGAGACACTGGAGGAACACAAACCAACGGTAATTGTCATAGACAGCCTGAATGGCTTCATAAACGCCATGCCGGGCGAGCATCACCTCGTGATCATGATGCATGAACTGCTTATGTTCCTGAACCAGCGCGGCGCGGCAACGTTTGTGGTTTTGTCTCAGGCGGGACTGATGGGCGACGCTATAACCTCGCCGGTGGATTTGAGCTACCTGGCCGACAATGTCCTGCTGTTCCGGTATTTCGAGGCCCACGGCCGGTTTCGTAAGGCGCTGTCGGTGGTGAAGAAGCGCAGCGGCGGTCATGAGGACACGATTCGTGAGCTGTCGATGGCTGGCGGTCGGATCCATATCGGCCCGGCGCTGAAGGAATTCCGTGGCGTTTTGACCGGGGTTCCGACGTACCTGGGAAGCGGCGGTACTTAGGGAGAGGATCGTGGTGCCTGACAGAAGCGAACTCGTTCTGGTTTGCGCCCCGTTCGGGCGCGATGCCGAGTTGATACGCCGGGTAATTGCCGCCGCCAGTATGGAAGCGGTGGTCGTCACCAGTGTCGCAGAGCTGTGCGCGGGAATTCAGGATGGCGCCGCCACGGCAGTGATTGCCGATGAGGTGCTGTCGCCCAACTCGGTGGCCGCGCTCACAAAGGTGCTGGCTGGGCAGCCGCGGTGGTCGGACTTTCCGCTGATCGTGATGACGTCGGGTGGGGATACAACGGAAGCGAGCCGTTACCGGTTGCGCTTGCTGGAGCCCCTTGGCAACCTCTCGCTGCTGGAGCGGCCGCTTCGGACGGCGACGCTTCTGAGCAGTGTCCGGTCAGTTCTGCGGGCCCGTCGGCATCAGTATGAGATCGCGTTCTACATGGAGAGGTTGACCAAAACGAACCGGCAACTGGAGGAGTTTGCGTATGTAGCGTCGCACGACATGCAGGAGCCGCTGCGGGTGGTAAATATATTCACCGAGAAAGTGCTGCGGCGTTGTGCGGCCGGTGACACCGAGGCTCAGAAGTTCACCGGGTTCGTGCAGTCCAGCATCGCGCGGATGGAGAACCTGCTGCGGGATTTGCTGTCGTTTTCGCGGACGATTGCCCATGAACCGGTAAGTGACGGCTCGGCGGATCTCAGGCGCTGCGTGGAGCAGGCGATGGCGACGCTGAATGGACGTGCGGAGGAGAGCGAGGCGGAGGTGACGTGGGGTCCGCTGCCTGTGGTGTTCGGTGAAGAAGCTCAGTTGACTCAGGTGTTTCAAAACATGTTGTCGAACGCGCTGAAGTATCGCAAGGCTGGGGTGCGGCCGAGGATCAGGGTGTCGGCCGAGCAACGCGGGGATGAGTGGGAGATTGCTGTCAGCGACAACGGAATTGGGTTCGATTCGAAATATTCGGAGCGAATCTTCGGATTGTTTAAGCGCCTGCACAAGGATGAATATCCCGGAACGGGGCTCGGACTGGCCATCTGCCAGCGGATTGTGGAGCGATACGGAGGCCGGATTTCGGCCGAGGGAAGGCCTGGCGAAGGGGCCGTCTTCCGGGTGGTTCTGAGAGGCGTTCCCGAGGCGCCTCCGGCAGAGGCTAAGTCGCTGATCTGACAAGCTTTTGACCCGGACGCGCCACTTCACTTTCTGCTATAATTGTTTCAGCATTCACGCATTGTCAACGCGAGTCTCACCGGGCTCTCGGTCTGGCGTGTGTCTTGCGAACTTTCCTCAGGGAGCGACACCTTTTGGCAGATCAGGAAAACACCGGACAACCGCCTGTACCGCCCGACCCTCCGGCAGGTGGTGGACCTCTCCTTCCGCCCGGTGGAGATGGTGACCGTAACGTAACGCCAGTAAACATCGAAGAGGAGATGCGCCGGTCGTATCTCGACTATTCGATGAGTGTTATTGTCGGGCGCGCGCTGCCCGATATCCGCGATGGTTTGAAGCCTGTGCATCGCCGCATCCTCTTCGCGATGGGCGAAATGGGGCTGAATTTCAACCGGCCGACGAAGAAGTGCGCCCGCATCATCGGCGACGTGCTCGGCAAGTATCACCCACACGGCGACATGGCGGTGTATGACGCTCTCGTTCGAATGGCGCAGCCGTTCGCGATGCGGTACCCGCTGATCGATGGACAGGGCAACTTCGGATCGGTGGATGGAGATCCCCCGGCCGCCTACCGGTATACCGAAGCCCGGTTGTCGCGCATCGCGCACGCTCTGCTGGAAGACATCGACAAAGAGACGGTCGATTTCAAGTCGAATTTCGACGACAGCACGATGGAGCCGGAAGTTCTCCCCACCCGTATCCCGAACATGCTGGTGAACGGCTCGTCGGGCATTGCGGTCGGCATGGCGACGAATATCCCGCCGCACAATCTCAATGAGATTGTGGAAGCCACCATTGCGTTTGTGCTAAACCCTCACATCACGCTGCAGGAAGTGATGCAGATGGTGCCCGGTCCCGACTTCCCGACGGGTGGATTTATTCTGGGCCGCGCGGGCATTGTCGACTACTTTACGCGGGGCCGCGGCTCGGTGAAGATGCGCGCGCGCGTCACCATCGAAGAAATGAAGGGTCAGCGCGAGGCGCTGGTCATTCATGAACTGCCCTATCAGGTGAACAAGGCACGCCTGGTGGCCGACATCGCGGCTCAGGTGACGGAGAAGCGCCTCGAAGGCATCAGCGACGTCCGCGATGAGAGCGACCGCGACGGGATGCGCGTCGTGATCGAACTGAAGCGCGGTGAGCAGGCCGATGTGGTGCTGAACAATCTGTACAAGCAGACGCAGCTTCAGCTCAACTTCGGCGTCATCATGCTGAGCATCGTCAACGGCCAGCCGCGCGAGCTGGGGCTGTTGGACTGCATCAGGAAGTTCATCAACCACCGCATCGACGTGGTCCGGCGCCGGACGGACTTCCTGTTGCGCAAGGCCCGGGAACGCGAGCACCTCCTGCTTGGCTTCCAGAAGGCGTTGAATCACCTCGATCTGGTGATCGAAACGATTCGCGCGGCGCGGAATCCGAAGGAAGCCAGGGCAGCCCTGATGGGTTCGCCCGAGGTGATCGCGGAACTGAAGGCCACGGTGCTGGCCCGGCTGGCCCGGCAGACCAACGCCGAGGTCACCGACGATGTGTTCCAGTTCCTCGATTTCAGTGAGCGGCAGGCGCAGGCGATTATCGAACTGCAGCTCCAGCGCCTCACCGGGATGGAGCAGCAGAAAATTCTCGACGAGCTGGCGGAAATTCAGCGCATGATTTCTGAATATCTGGAAATCCTGGGCGACGAGACGAAGCTGCGCGCTGTAATCGTCAGGGAGCTGAAGGAAGCCCAGAAGGACTTCGGCGACAAGCGCCGCACCGAGATCATCGAAGATCCGGGCGACATCAACATGGAAGATCTGGTGCAGATGGAGGACGTCGCGGTGACAGTCACGCGCGGCGGCTACCTGAAGCGCACTCCCATCGACACGTATGTGCGGCAGACGCGCGGCGGCAAGGGCCGGATCGGCATGGGCACGCGGGCCGAGGATACGGTTGAGAACCTGCTGGTGGCCAACACGCACGCCTACCTGTTGATGTTCACCAACAAGGGCCGCGTGTACTGGCTGAAGATTTACGAGATTCCCGACGCCGGCACCACGGGCAAGGGCAAGAACATCAACGGCCTGATCGCCCTGCAGCCGGATGAGACGGTGAAAGCGTTCCTTGCCGTGAAGCAGTTTGTTGAAGATCGCTACATCGTCATGGTGACCAAGCTGGGCGTCATCAAAAAGTGCCAGCTCACCGAGTTCGACCATCCGTTATCGCGGGGCATCATCGCGGTCGGTCTGGACGACGGCGATGAGTTGATCGCGGCTCGGCTGACGGCGGCGGGCGAGTACGTGTTCCTCGGTTCACACGAGGGCATGGCGGTGCGGTTCCAGGAGGACGAGGTTCGTCCGATGGGCCGTCCGGCGCGCGGTGTCCGGGCGATGACGCTCGCGAAAAACGATCAGATTGTCGGCGTGGAAATTGTTTCCGCCGACGATTTAATCCTCACCATTTCCGAGAATGGCTTCGGCAAGCGGACGCCCGCGAGAGATTATCGCGAGACCGCTCGCGGAGCCAAGGGCGTCACGCTGATGAAGACGTCTCCCAGAATCGGCAAGGTGATGAATGTCCTTTCGGTGAAAGAAGATACCGAACTGGTGATCATCACGCAAAACGGCAAGATCATTCGCATCGAAGCGAGCCATATCCGGCAGGCAGGGCGCTCGACGCAGGGCGTCAAGCTGGTGGCGCTGGATGAGGGTGATCGCGTGGCGGCTGCAAGTTGTATCCCGGAGGCGACCACCAAAAATGGGGAAGCCGCCAGCGAAGATGGTGAACTGCCGCTGCAGTAATTCCACGACTGGGGGATGCCGGACCGGTATCGTGACATGGTATGCTGGAAGAGCGTTTGTACATCTTGTGGTCCGTTCGTAGTAAGAGCATTGGCCGCAGCCCTGCGGAGCTGAGGGGATATCTCTGCCTTTCCGTCTGGGTTGAAGTGCAGGAGTGCGAATAGCTTTTCGAAGGAAGTTTTTGGATGAAAGAAAAAGGTGTTGTGAAGTGGTTTAATGCGGCCAAGGGATTTGGCTTCATTCAACGAGAGACCGGAGAAGACGTGTTTGTCCACTTCTCCGCTATCCAGACGGGCGGATACCGTTCGCTCGAGGAAGGGTCTCAGGTGATGTTCGTTGTGAAAACGGGACCGAAGGGACTTCAGGCAGAGGACGTCACGTCGGTCGCATAAAGATCCGGACCGTTGGGAGGCCTGCACAGTCGCACGCTTCCCAACGCTCTTAGTCCTTCATTCCCTGCCCGGTAACATTCCTTCCCAGCAGTAAGAAACCCCAATACAAATGTCTGGCTATTCGGCTTTCTTCACGTCTGTGACGGTGAAGGTGTCGCCCTTCAATTCGCCTGTGATGGTGACCTTGTAGTCGATCATCGGCTTGACGTCTTTGCCCACCAGTTTGTAGACCTTCTTGTCTTTCTCCGTTACAAACACCGGGGTCGCCCCATTAGAAAGACAGTCCTTTGTGCATTTCCTGGATTCCGCCGCGCCGTTGCCGTTGCTGGCGCCGCAGAAGGAGTCGCTGATGTAACCCGTCACGCTCGCAGCCGAAGCCATACCAGCCGCCAATAACAAACCTGCCATTGCCATTCGCATCTTTCGATTGTAGCGAGATACTTGTCACTTCGGGGCATGGGGGGTGTCCAACGGTCATGAACAGCGAAACGGAACAGGTGAAAGTCTACGGGGCCGACTGGTGCGGAATGACGACCCGCACACTCGACTTTCTGGACGAGCTCGGGGTGCCATACGACTACGTGGATGTGGAGAAGGATCCACACGCCACCGAGTGGGTGAAGCAGCACGCCGACGGCAAGGTAAAGAAGCCGACACTGGATATCGGCGGCACGGTCCTGGTGGCCCCGGACAACTCGGAGCTTGAAGAAGTGCTGCGGGAGCACGGGCTACTGGCGGCCTGAAAGCCCGGGCCTACCACGTAACCGGGGTGCCGGGTGTAAGAGTCCAGATTTCAGTGTCGGTCAGAGCGGCCAGTTGGTCGGGCGTACCAGTGAGTGGCGGAAACGTTCCGTAGTGAGCCGGGATCACCTTCGACACCTTCAGGAGTTTACACGCCATGGCCGCTTCCTTTGGGCCCATCGTGAACAGATCGCCAATGGGAAGCACCGCGAGCTCAGGCTGATACAACTCATGGATGAGGCTCATATCCGTGAAGACGTTGGTATCGCCGGCGAAGTAGATGGCCCTGCGGTCGGCGAATCGCAGCACGTACCCAGCTGCCTCGCCGCCGTAAATGATCTTGCCCTCATCGAGTATCCCGCAGCTGTGGATGGCGTGGGTCATGGTGACGGTCACTGGGCCCGCCTTCTGCGAACCGCCCTTGTTCATGCCCGTAACGTTCTTCACGCCCTTACTTTCCAGCCACACTCCGGTCTCATAAATACAAACCACCTGCGGCTCGAAGCGCTGCGCCAGTGGCACCACATCGTGAATGTGGTCGAAGTGTCCGTGTGAGACCAGAATTACGTCCACACGGTCAAACTGGTGGGATTGCGGAAACGCCGGATTACCATCCGTCCAGGGATCGATGAGCAGCACTTCGCCTGTTTCGGCGCGAACCTGAAAGGTGCCATGGCCCAGCCACGTGATTTCAACCATGCTCACATTGTAGGGTCACCCAGGCGGGCGATTCCGGGGATGGAAACCGGGGTGTGACCTTTCGCCTGGATCTCACCGAACAAGGCTTTCACCGCGGCGATTTCCGAGGTGATGACGGAGCTGAAAGTCGCCATCTGTGCCGTTGCCGACGGCAGAGCCCGAAGAATGTAGGGGACTCCCACAGCCACTGTAACGATGGGCGGCTTCGACGGGTTGGCCGTGAGCGAGCTCACCAGCGCGGCGTATCCGGCGGGCAGTCGCGAATCGCTCTTGTACGCCCCTGTGCTGGCATATCCGGCAAGAACGTGGACGACGCACGCGGATGTTTTTGAGACCAGGATGTCTACCTCGCTTGCCGGTACCTGCGGATCGAGAATATGAACCACCGCGGTCCGTTGGCGTCGCCCCACTTCTTCGGCAAACCGGCGGCCGCCCACCCCATACCGGCTTTCCGCAAGCACCCAGAAGCACGTCTGACCCGGCTGCTTCAGTGGAATCGCCGAACCTTCGTTGCGCAGAACAGTGATCGCGCGGTCAGCCGCCGTCTGGGCATGCCCGGCAAACTCGGCCGATTCTGTTGTGTCGGTGATCGCTTCGATATCGACCAGCTTGCGCACATTCAGGCCGACCTTCGCCTTGGCCGCGAGAACCTTCAGCACGCTGGCCGTAATGCGCTTCTCAGTGAGCCGCCCGTCCCTCACCGCGGCCTCCACGGCCTGAATCACCGCCTCAGGGTCCCGCGGCATCAGCAACACGTCCGCACCGGCTTCCAGCGCACGAACGGCCGCTTCGCCAACCGGGAACATTTTCGTCAGTCCCTGCATATCCATTGCGTCGGTGACAACAAGCCCCTTAAAACCAAGCTCATTTTTCAGCAGCGTAGTCAGTACCTTCGCCGAGACCGTTGCGGGGATGTGCTCGCTCTCGATGGCGGGCACGGCCATGTGCGCCGACATCACCGCGTCGACCCCCGCGGCGATCGCTGCGCGAAACGGCACCATCTCGGTGGTGTCGATGCGCTGGCGCGAAGCCTCCAGCACAGGCAGGTTCAGATGACTGTCCACACCCGTGTCGCCATGACCCGGAAAGTGCTTGGCCGTAACCAGCACCGTCGACGCGGGAACGCTGTGTGCGCCTTCGATGAAGGCCTTCACGTGGGCAGCGACTTTGGCCGGATCCTCCCCAAATGAGCGTGTGTTGATAATCGGATTGTCCGGGTTGTTGTTGACGTCGGAGTCGGGCGCAAACACCCAGTGCACGCCCAGGGCTCGGGATTCACGAGCCGTATCCGCTCCCAGCTGCCGCGTGAGCTCCAGATCGCCTGCTGCGCCGTAAGCCATCAGATGCGGGAACTTCGCGGTGTTGGCGACTCGCATGGACGCACCGCGCTCGAAATCGCCGGCCATCAGCAGCGGCACTTTGGAGAGTCGCTGCATGCGGTTGAAGAAGGACGCCATGGCGTGAGGCTCGGCGTTGCGCACGGTGCCTGAAACCACGCGGTTCACGGCGATGAACCCACCAATGTGAAGCTCTTTGACCCAGCGCGAGAATTTTCGATACTCGTCGGAGCTGGATGCGGGGTCCTCACCGAAGCACGGAGCAATGATGAGTTGCGCGATCTTGTCGCGCAGCTTCATGCCCTTCATCCACTGGTTCCCTTTGCTTCGGGCCGCTGCCGGAAGTGCTGCCGGTGGCAGCACCAGAAGGCAGCAACACAATGCGGCAACGCTCTTCGAACCCACGGATCAGCCTGCTTTCTTGCGCGCGCGCTTCGCTGCCTGCGAACTGACAGGCTTCTTTAATGCGAGGCGATTCACGGCTCGCACCATATTACCGATTTCGTGGCTGTTCTTGGGTACAACGGCGTCGGCGCCGGTGTTTGCTTCCGTCAGCCCAACAACTTCGGCGACGCTCGAAAGCATAACTACCGGTACAGGCCGGATGGCTCTGAGAGCGGCGATTAATTCCACACCGTTCATGTCCGGCATTCGGTAGTCGGTAACGACGACGTCGAAAGTGGAAGACTCGAATTCGCGGATGGCCTGATCCGGACGGGTGCAGGCGGTCACCTGGTATCCCTCGCCGAGGAATATGACGCGTCGGGCCGACAGGCCTATCGAGTTGTCATCGACCAGCAGAAGCCGCAAGCCTGCGGCGGGAGGTGTGGGAGGTTTCTTCATTTCTTGGGAGAACGCCTCGCACAGTAACACTCCGTTCATCAGACTGTCAACACCGCTCTATTGCGATGGAAAACCAGAAGATCGAGAGCTTGACAAAGGTCCCGGCCTGTTCCATCCAGCCGCAAAATCGGTCACGTGCACTATTCCACTTCGCGCGGCGCGGTGTAGCCCTTCTTCGCCATGATGGTGTACTTCAGGGGCTTGTTCTTCTGGTCCGTGATCTTCAGCGGCTCGTTTGTAGCAGGGTTCACAAGTTCCACCCTAATGGCCCTGAACTTACCGTCACGGGTCTGATTGTTCGAGGTGTACGTAATTGTGTACTGGCTACGCATGGAGTTCGTAATTGCCTGGAAGATGGACGGAAATTCACCGTAAAATCGGGGGAAGAACGACATGCCACCGCTCTCTTTTGAGAAGGTCCGCATCTGGTTGTCAGCCTGCAGGAAATCCAGACGCTGGATGGGACCCATCGCTCCCCGCGCATCGTAATATTCGCGGAGGGCCTGCATGAGGCCGATGGAATAGATGGGCACGCCGGCGTTCTGAATAATCTTGCGCGTTTTGTCAAAGGTCAGCTTGCTGAACGTGTCGACGCCGGAAGCGATCAGCACGATGGCCTTGCGGCCCTCAATCTCCGACATACGTTCGGCCGTGTCGGTGAGGGCGTCGAAGAGATTCGATTCTGAGAACGCCGCGATCCGGAGGCGCTGCATGGCTTCCTGCGCTTTGCGTTTGTCGGTCGAGAAGTCGGACAGAATTTCCGGGCGCAGATCATAGGCAACCACGGCCACGTAATCTTCCGGCTTCAGCGTTTCAAGGAAGCCGTACGAGGCTGTCAGCGTCTGGTACCAGCTTTCCGACCAGTACTGCTGGTAGAGGTTGCTGAACTCGATTACCATGGCGACGGTCATGACGCCCTCTCCAACCCCGAAGGTTGCCATATTCTGCGGTACGCCGTCCTCGAGGACGCGGAAACGGTCCCTCGGGATACCGGGGATGAAGTTGCCCTTGTTGTCCATCACGGAGACTTCCACCGTCACTGTCGTGGCGTCGGTGCGGAAACTGGGGCCTCCTTCAGCCACTTCGCCCGGCTTCTTTCTAAATTTGGATTCCACCTTTTCCTGCTGTTTTTCGGCCTCAGGGGCGGCTGTTTTATCACCCGGCCGCGGCTTGGGCCGAGCCACCGTATCGGTGGTTTCTTTGGCAGGTCCCTGTGCCACAATCTGCGGCGCCAGGCCAGCGGTCAGGGTCAGGGCCAAAGTAAGTACAAGCTGTTTCATGAATCGAAGCCTCGTGCGAACTATAACAAATGACGCAGGAACGAGGACAGCAGTTTCTCTCGCGGGCAGATTGCGGGATTCAGGCCTCAAGGGGCAGACGGATTGGCATCGTAAACTCAACGCCTACACGGAAGCGCGGTCCCTTCCGCGTGCAGTGGCGAACCATCCCCCGGCCTGAGATCCGGAGTTCGTCGCAGCGGACGTTGACGGCGGCATTCACTGGAATCTGGGTCGGAAGTTCGATTTGCATCCCCGTGGTGGAAATGTCGACTGTTTTGGCGCGGGCGAACATCGGCGCGCCTCCCAGCGATGCTTCCCAGGAGATGCTGACGGTGCAGCATTTCGGAATACGGTCGAGTTTGCGGCCTGTCCCCTTCATTTTTTGGGTTCTGGCCGTTTCATCGACAACGTGCCGGAAAGACTTTAGTTCCGGCGGCGCCGGAGGGGGGTAGATAATGTCCCCAGATGCGCAGCAGATCCTGGTTTCGTGGACCGGAATACTATAACTTCGCCCGCCGTGCGTGGCTTCGCGCCGAGGGCTTCAGCGCCGACGTGTTCGACGACGCAAAGCCGGTAATCGGCATATGCAACTCCTGGAGCGAGTTGAACAACTGCAACTCCGGCTTGCGGGATGTTGCCGAAGCCGTGAAAAGAGGTGTCTGGCAGGCCGGTGGCGTGCCGCTGGAATTCCCTACCATCTCGCTCGCCGAGATGCTGATGAAGCCGACCGCCATGCTGTTCCGCAACCTGATGGCGATGGACGTGGAAGAATCCATCCGCGCCCATCCTCTGGATGGCGTCGTGCTGCTGAGCGGCTGCGACAAGACGACGCCGGCGCAGCTTATGGGCGCTGCCAGTGCCGATCTGCCGTCCATCATGGTGACCGCGGGTCCCATGCTGGCGGGTAACTGGCGGGGTCAGGTGCTGGGCAGTGGAACAGATGGGCGACGCCTGTTTGAGCAGTACCGCGCGGGCCGTATCACCGAAGAAGAACTGGGTGAGATTGAAGGCTGCATTGCCCGAACGGTCGGCCACTGCGCCGTGATGGGCACCGCTTCCACGATGGCGTGCATCGCCGAAGCACTCGGGATGACGCTGCCCAACTGTGCGGCGATTCCGGCACCCGATTCCCGGCGTTTCATGCTCGCCGAACAGAGCGGCCGGCGCATTGTGGACATGGTACGTGAGGACCTGCGGCCCTCGAAAATTCTGACGCGCGGCGCGCTGGAAAACGCCATTACGGCGCTGATGGCGCTCGGCGGGTCGACCAACGGCGTGGTGCATCTGCTGGCCATCGCCGGGCGCCTCGGCATCGACCTGAAGCTGGCTGACTTTGACCGCATCTCGCGCCGGACACCCTGTCTCGCCAACATGAAGCCGTCGGGCGCTTATGTGATGGAAGACTTCTTCTACGCCGGCGGCCTCCCTGCCCTGCTCCGCAATATTCTCTCGCTTCTGGACAGCCAGTGCGTGACCGTAAATGGCCGCACTCTGACGGACAATGTGGCGAACGCGATCAACTCCAATACCGACGTGATCCGGCCGGTCGACAACGCAATCCAGGCCGAGGGTGGCATTGCCGTGCTCGGCGGCAACCTGTGCCCGCGTGGCGCGGTCATCAAGCAGAGCGCCGCATCACCGTCGCTGCTGCGGCATGTCGGTCCGGCGTACGTGTTTGAGAACTATGCGCAGTTGCTGGCCGAAGTCGAGAAGGAAGACCTGCCGGTGGACGAAAATACAGTTCTGGTGCTGAAGAACGCTGGTCCGAAGGGAGGGCCCGGCTTCCCGGAGTGGGGCTGGATGCCGATGCCGAAAGCTCTGCTGAAGCGCGGAGTGAAGGACGTGGTCCGCATCTCGGACGGGCGCATGAGCGGGACCAGCTTCGGTACCGTCGTGCTGCACATTGCACCGGAGTCGGCAGTGGGCGGACCACTGGCTCTCGTGCACACCGGAGACGAGATTTCCCTCAATGTGGAGGGCCGTCGGCTCGACCTCAAAATTTCAGATGAAGAGTGGAAAAAAAGAGAAAAAGTACTAGTACCTTCAACTCAACATTATCGGCGAGGGTACGGCAAGCTGTTTATCGACCACGTGCTCCAGGCCGATGAAGGGTGCGATTTCGACTTCCTGCGGGCGGTTTCCGACTAGCCGCGCACGACCGCATAAGCGCGCAGTATGCTGCCGAGCGACAGAAATGCATCAAGGTCGGACGGCTTGGTAATGTAGCCGTCCGCGCCAAGGCGCTCTGCTGTGGCACGGTCGCGCGGCGAGTCCGAAGAGGTTAGAATTACCACCGGAACTTCCCGTAACTCATTGGATTCACGGACCGCCCGGAGAATATCGCTGCCGTCGGTCTTGGGCAAATTCAGGTCCAGAACGATGAGATCGGGTCTGGGCAAACCGCAAAAACGACCTTTCCTGTTCACGTACTCCATGGCTTCTTCGCCGTCTTGCGCTACCAGCAGCTCAATCTCGGAGCCCGTTTGCACACCCAGGGCTTGACGCAGCAAGTAAACATCGGCAGGATTGTCCTCTGCCAAAAAAATCTTCATTCGGTCACCTGTATTCCGGGCCCAGACAGGCTCATTTCAATGGTGTAAGACTCTGTCCGCGGACCGACTGTTTCGTTTAAATCAAGCGGCTGGTTGTGAAAGAATCTTGAACAGACCGTGAAGATTCCGAAGCTGCGCTGGGTATTGGCCGGGATGCTGTTTCTGGCCACGATGATCAACTACCTCGATCGAACCGCGTTGTCGATCGTTTCGGTAGATGTACGCCGTGAGTTCGGCCTTTCAGAGAGCGACTACGGCCAGATACTGACGCTCTTTCTTGCCGCCTATGCCGTTATGTATGCCGGCAGCGGCTACATAGTAGACCGCCTGGGAACGAAGAAGGGTTTCGCGGTCTTCATCGCAGGGTGGTCCGTCGCGCAGATGCTCCATGCCTTCACCGTCGGCAAATGGTCGCTGGCGGGGTGCCGGTTTCTGCTCGGGCTGACCGAGCCGGGGAACTGGCCGGCAGCGGCCAAAGCCGTGGGCGAGTGGTTCCCTGCCCGCGACCGCGCGTTTGGCGTCGGCATCTTCAACGCCGGTTCGTCGATTGGGTCCGCCATCGCGCCCTGGATGGTCGCCGGGTTGACCATCCGTTATGGCTGGCGCGCCAGCTTCGTCGTTACCGGCGCCATCGGGCTGGTGTGGCTGGTGGCGTGGTGGATCCTGTACGATCCGCCCCGAAAGAATCGATGGCTTCGGCCGGAGGAGATGCCGGATATCCCGGAACCCCCGCCAGTACCTCCGGAAGGAAGCCGGCCGAACTGGAAACGCATCATCACAATGCGTGAATGCTACACGCTGATTCTCTGCCGGTTCTTCACAGATCCGGTTATCTATTTCATCATTTTCTGGCTTCCGGAATATTTGCGGCGAGAACGCGGGTTCGACCTCGCAATGGTGGGCCGGTATGCGTGGGTGCCTTTCATCTTCGGCGACATCGGGTACATGCTGGGTGGCTGGCTGTCCGGGCACCTGATGCGACGCGGATGGCCGCTGCCGAAGGCTCGCAAATTCGTAATGCTGCTGGGTGCTGTCTGTATGCCGGTGGCGATTGTCGCTCCGTTTGTACCCACGGCGGCCATGGCCATCGCGGCTACCTGTTTCGCCACGTTTGGGCATGCGTTCTTTGTGTCGAATATTCAGACGTTGCCGAGCGATTTATTCGCACCCCGGGAGACTGGGACGGCGATGGGATTCTCGGGAATGGGCGGGGCTGTGGGCGGAATGCTCGCGAATTTAGGGACTGGATATATCGTGCAGAGTTTTAGCTATACGCCGATATTTGTCATTGCCGGACTGATGCATCCTCTCTCGGTGGCGTTGATTTACTGGCTGCTGCCTTCGCGGTACTTCGTGAGGACGGAAGCTCAGTAGTGAACCTGGATTAAGAAAAGGCCCTTCGCGGGAGCCGTCGGAACGGCCTTCACGCCTCGCGGAGCGGTCAGCATCCAGCGGATCTGGTCTTCGCTCACATTGCTCTTTGCTGCCTCAATCAGCGTGCCCGCTATGTTTCGCACCATGTGCTTGAGGAAACCCTTGCCCTTCACGCGGTAAATGAGCAGGCCGCCTTCGCGCGTCGCTTCAGAGAAGTAAATGCGCCGGACCATGTTGTGACTCTGGGCGTAGCGGTCGTCCGATGCGGCGAACGCGGTAAAGTTGTGGTCCCCCACGAACAGCCGTGCGGCACTGCAGAACTTCTCGTCGCTCATCGGATAGGGATGATGGTGCAGGTAACGCTGCTCAAACGGGGAGAGCACTTCCTTGCGCCAGATGCGGTACTCGTACGTCTTGCCAGTGGCGTCGAAGCGGGGGTGGAACTCGGGTTGCACTTCTTCGCAGGCCAGGATCCGAATGCCTGGGGGAAGACTGCGATTGAGTACTTTCCTGAGGTTGTACAGCGGCAGCGGATTCTGAATGGAGACCGCTGCAATCTGGGCCAGCGCGTGCACGCCGGCGTCCGTGCGGCCCGACCCGGCCACGTGGACCGGCTTGTGCTCCAGGTCGGCGAAGATTTCTTCAAGGTGCTGCTGAATGGTCGCCAGACCAGGCTGTACCTGCCAGCCGTGGAACTCGGTGCCATCGTAGGCGATGGTGAGCCGGATGCGCCTCATCCCAACGGACGTGACCCTGGCTTGACCGCCGGCGTGCCCTGCGCACACATGGGGCAGTTGTCCGCGTTGAAGGTCTGAACACTCAGCGTGGCCAGTGCGGCGCGCGAAACGCCAACGTCGGCCACTCCACCGCTGCGATCCATGATGGAACCAGCCGCCAGTGTCGTGCAGCCGAGTTTGGTCAGGACGTCGATAACTTCGCGCGTGCTGCCGCCCGTGGTGATGACGTCTTCAATGACGATGGCTTTGGACCCCGGCGGGATGGCGAAGCCGCGGCGCAACTGCATGTCACGCGTGGCGTCGCGCTCAGTGAATACGAAGGGAACGCCGAATGCCCGCGCCACCTCGTGTCCAATAATCAGGCCACCCATTGCCGGCGCGACAATCAGGCTGGGTGCCTCGTGAATCATCGGGCGCAGGGAATTGGCAAGCTCGCGGCCGAGCCGTTCGGCGATCGTGGGATGTTGCAGCACAAGAGCGCACTGCAGGTACTCGGGGCTGTGGAGCCCGCTGGTCAGCAGGAAGTGTCCGTGCAGGTAAGCGCCGGTGTCCTGAAAAATGGCCAGCGTTTCTTCCGATGTGATGGGCACGTTTCTATCGTACGTCGTTGGCTCGCGGCGGCTCCGGGAGACGGCCGCGCAGGTTCTGCCAGGTCCACCAGACGGCGGTCGTCGAGCTGAGGCATCCGGCGACGAAGCCGATGGCGCGTGGACTCCAGTGCTCGGAGGCAAGGCCGGCGCCGGCCATGGAAAGCATCATCACGCCCCAGACGATCGTCTCGAGCGTGGCGAAGGTGCGCCCCCGAAACTCGTCCGCGACGTGGGTCAGCAGTTGCGTCATGTTGAGGACGGAGCTCACCGCGACCGCGCCTCGGGAGAGAGCGATGAAGAAGAGCGCGGCGGGAAGGCTTGGGACCTGGCTGAAGGCGACGTAGGCGAGGCCGTGGACGGCGTAGGCGATGCCGATGGTCCGCTTGTAGTCGCGGTAGGACAGTCGCGGGCCAAGGCTGTGGGCAAGGATGCCTCCGAAGATCAGTCCAATGCCGGCGAATCCCCAGATGGTGCCAATGCCGACCGGGCCCATGTGATACACCTTCTCTCCGAACAACCCAAAGAGGATTTGCGCCGCGCCCCCACCGCTGGCCCAGCCCACGTTGATCATGGCGATGGCTGCGATCAGTGGCACCGAACCCATGTAGGCGATGCCCTCGCGATAGTCGTGCCAGCCAGGTGCGTCGGAGCGGGACTGCACCCGGAAGCCACCGGGCGGCGGGTGGATCATGGCGATGCAGATACCGGAGAAGACGAAGGACGAAGCGTTCAGCAGGAACGCAATCTCATAGCCGAATTGTTTAATGGCGAGGCCGGCGAGCAGCCCGCCGATCGCCGTGGTAGTCCACGATGTGGTCTGGGTCAGCGAGTTCGCCGTGTGGAGTTCGGAACCTTCGGCAAGTGCGGGCAGGATGGCGGCCCGGCCACTGGTGAAGAAGGGAGACGCGAACATCAGCAGCCCGCTAAGCAGGAACAGCAGCCACGTTTCATTGCGGCCAGTAGCGAAGATGAAAAGGATCGCGAAGACGGCGCGGACCACGTCGCTCAGGATCATCAGATGCCGCCGGTCGAGCCGGTCCAGCAGCACTCCGGCAAGTGGTCCGGCGAAGAGGAACGGAACGGCCCGGGAGAGCATGATGCCGCTGACCACCATGCCCGATCCGGTGTTGGCGAGCGCCAGGCTGAAGACCGCGATGGTGTTGAAGTGGTCGCCCGTCTCGCTGACCAGCTGACCGAGCCACGTGAGACGGTAGTTTCGATTGTTTCGGAGGAGTCGCGCGAACGCCCGCATTACTGCAAACGCTCCGCCACGAAGACTCCGGCGAGGATCATGATGCCGCCGAAAGCCAGCGAACTGGTGGGATGCTCGCCAAGCGCGGGGATCGCCATCAGGGTCGCGAGCAGGGGCTGCATGTAGGTGAACGTCGACAGCTTCGAAGCGGGAATGCGGGAAAGCGCGTGGTAGTAGATAAGGTAGCCGATTACCGAGGGGCAGAAGGCCATATAAAGGAGGCTCGCCCACGCAGTCATGCTGACGCTGTGAAACGGGAAATCGCGGCTCAGATAAATGGTCATGGGCAGCAGCGCGAGGCCCGTGCCTACATACGCAAACGTATTCACGACGATGCCGCCGACCCGGCCCATAGTCGCCTTGCCGATGACCGTGAATGCCGCGAATACGAAGCCTCCGCAGAAGACCAGCGCGTCGCCCCAGAGGTTTCCGCTCTTCTGGCTCCCAGGTCCGAACTGCAGAACTGCGATGCCTGTGAGAGCGAGCCCCATGCCAGCAAGTCGGATGGGGTTCAGGCGCTCCTGGCCAGCCAGCGCGGCAAGCATCAGGACCGAGATGGGCGTCAGGCCGATCATCAGCGCGGCATGAGCGACGCTGGTCTTCGACAGGCCCGTGACGAAGAACACCTGGTTCAGCCCGACACCAAGCAGGCCAAGGCCGAGGAGCAGCGGGACATCCTCCCGCGTCCATCCGCGCGTCCCCGTCTTGTGCTTGTGACGCAGGTATATCGGGATCATTGTGGCGCCCGAGATCACCATGCGCAGCCCGATGACAAGCAGAGCGGGAATTTCACGGAGAGCGAACTTCCCGATCACGAAATTCGCCGACCAGATGAAGATCAACAGTAGAATTAATGCGTAAAGCGAACCGTGGGATTCGCCGTCTTCAGACTGCAACGGACTCCTCTCGCACGGTTATTTGCCGCAGGAATTCGTGATTGATTTCGTAGCCGAAACCTGGGCCGTCACGCAGCTTGATGGTGCCGGCGGATGTGGTCTCCACAGCGGGCACGATGATGTCCTGCTTCCAGTACCGCTTGCTGGCCGAAACGTCGCCGGGGAGCGTGAAGTTGGGGAGTGAGGCGAGCGCCACGTTGTGCGCGCGTCCGATGCCGGCCTCCAGCATGCCGCCACACCACACTGGGATGCCCGCATTAAAACAGATGTCGTGGATGCGCTTCGCATTGCGGAATCCGCCGACGCGGCCCAGCTTGATGTTGATAATGCGGCACGCGTTTAGCTCGATGGCCTGCTCCGCCTGACGCGGGGAGCGGATGCATTCGTCCAGACAAATGGCGGTGTCGAGCGAAGCCTGCAGTTTGACGTGATCGATGATGTCGTCGTGCGAAAGCGGCTGCTCAATCATCACCAGATGGAAGGCGTCGAGCTTCTTCAGATGGTCGATGTCGTCGAGCGTATAGGCGGAGTTCGCGTCGGCGGTCAGTGGCGTGTCAGGGAAGGCGCGGCGCACCTCGGCAAGGACGTCGACGTCCCAGCCGGGCTTGATTTTCATCTTAATGCGCTGATATCCGGCCTTTAATTCTGTATCGATTTTCGCCAGCAGCTGATCGACGGTGTCCTGCACGCCCAGCGATACGCCACACGGAATCTCGCGCCGCGCCCCGCCGCCAATCTGTTTCCACAGAGGCACTCCGTTCATGCGGGCTTCCAGATCCCAAACCGCCGCTTCCACGCCGCCTCGGGCCATGTTGTGCCCTCGCACTCCGGCGATCAGCGGCCACACATCGGCGGCGGATTCCAGCGTCTTGCCGATGATACGCGGGGCCACGTAGTCGCGGGCGATCATCCAGGCGGACTCGGTCCACTCTTCGTTGTAGAACGGGTGCTCGCCCGCTGTAACCTCGCCCCATCCCGAGAGCCCGTCGGAGTTGACCACTTCGATCAGCACCATCTGGCGGTCGTAGGTTCGGCCAAAGCTGGTCTCGAAGAAATGCACCAGCGGCATCCCGATCTGCCGCAAATTGATTCGGTCTATTCGGATGGCCATCGTCCCAGCAGGTACACTCCCGATTCTTTGCGGCGCTCAAAGCGCACCACGGTGAGCTCTTTCTGGAACGCCGCCAGAAATCGCTCGCTTGCTTTCTTTTGAATTTCCCGGGCCTTCACCGGATCGGACTTCCGTAACTCGGCGATTGCGTTCGGAATTTCGACCTCCGCCTCGATTTGCGCGTCGGGCCGCGGTGCGCCGATGTGCCATTCGGCAATGCAGCGGTCGGTCGGCAAACCGCCGTGGAGATGGCTGCTGGTGGTCCCGTACTGGTTCAGCACGTAGCGCCGGACCACCGCCCCAAGACGTTCGATGTTGAAGAAGGCGTTCTTGAGCTCCAGCGGGTCAAACGTCCACTCGATGAGTTGGATGCCACGCTCGACCGCGTCGGCTCTCTGGATTTCCTTCAGTCGCCGGCCGAGCCCGACATCCCGGTAACCAGGCAGCACGCCCATCATATGGCTGTGGAGGTAAGACTTCCCACCGGGTTTCACCCCCGGAATCGCCAGCAAAAAGCCGATCATCCGAGATCCGTCAAACGCTCCGAAAACCTGGCCGCCCACTTTGGTCGCCACCACAAATAATCGAACCGGGAGGAGCTCAATTTCCTGAAATCCCCAGATTTCTTTTTGCAGCCGTACCGCGTCCACAAAATCGTGATGTGCCGTGAGTGGGCGAATCTCAATGCTCATTCGAGCCCCTTGGCCTGCTGCCACAACGCCTCCATCTGTTCCAGAGTCGCATCGCTGAACCTACGGCCTTCGCTCGCCAGGCTGGTTTCGATATGCCCGAATCGTTTGCGGAATCGCGCATTGGTCTTGCGCAGAGCCTGCTCCGGGTCCACCTTCAGGAACCTGGCAACGTTCACCAGCGTGAAAAGCAAATCCCCGAGTTCCGATTCGATCTCGTCCTTCGAGGCCGATTCGCGCGCTCGGGCCAGTTCACCCGCTTCTTCGGCGACCTTCTCCAGTGCGCCATCGACATCGGGCCAGTCAAAGCCGGTGCGCGCGGCTTTAGCGCTGATCTGCGCGGCTTCCATCAGCGCGGGTAGCGCCCGCGGCACACCGTCCAGGATGAGCTGCGGAGGCTTGTCCTTCTTTTCTTCGTCTTTGATGTCGTTCCACTTTCGCAGAACATCGTCAGACGTTTTTGCATCGCCCGTGCCGAACACATGCGGGTGGCGGCGAATCAGTTTTTGCACGATGTGCCGCAGCGCATCCTCGATACGAAAGTGCCCTGCTTCATCGGCCATCTGCGCATAGAAGACGGCCTGCAGCATGAAGTCGCCGAGCTCTTCTGCCAGATTCGGCCAGTCACGCCGTTCTATTGCGTCAAGAACTTCGTAGGTCTCTTCGAGCGTGTACGGCTTGATGGTGTCGAAGGACTGTTCGAGGTCCCAGGGGCAGCCATTGGGCGCACGAAGCCTGGCCATGATCTCTACGAGTTCATTGAACAGTTCTCCAGCGGGCCGAACGGACGGGGGATGCATCGGAGTACCAGCAGGATAGCATGGCAACAGAACGACTTAGGCATTTCTTGCGAACTAACGAACCGGGAATTTGGGGCGTCACCTCTACACTTGGAAGTGATGTCATTCCATTCGGACTCACAAGTCCTGCTGATCAACATCAGCGGCCATGACAAACCCGGTGTGACGCATTCTCTCACCGGGATTCTTGGTCGCTATGGTGCCCGGATCCTCGACGTAGGGCAGGCCCTGATCCACGACGCACTCGCACTGGGCCTGCTCGTCGAGATGACGCAGGAGATGCGCAACTCGGCCATGCTCACCGAGTTGCTCCTGAAAGCCCATGAGCTGGGCGTGCAGATTCGCTTCACTGCCGTCACTTCGGACGAATACGAGGACTGGGTGACCCATCAGGGCAAGCGCCGATTCCTGGTCACGGTCCTCGGACCCACCATCACCGCGGGACAGCTTGCCGATATCAGCGGCATCATTGCCCGCGTCGGCCTCAACATCGACCGCATCGACCGTCTCTCCGGACGATCCTCCCTTGAGGACGGCGGCCCGGGAAGGATGTGTTTTGAGATGGCAATATCAGGCGAGATTGCCAGCGAAGACTCACTGCGCGGTCCACTGATGAGGCTCACCGAGGATCACAATATCGACATCGCCTTCCAACACGACAACGTGTACCGGCGCAATCGGCGGCTGGTGGCGTTCGACATGGATTCCACGCTCATCCAGAACGAAGTCATCGACGAACTCGCGAAACTGGCCGGAGTCGGCGAGCAGGTGTCTGCCATCACCGAAGCGGCGATGCGCGGTGAACTCGATTTCCGCGCGAGTTTCCGCAAGCGCGTCGGGCTGTTGAAAGGCCTGCCCGAATCGGCGCTCGACACGGTGCGGCAGAACGTTCCGTTGATGGACGGCGCGGACCGGCTGATCGGCACTCTCAAGCGTCTCGGTTACAAGACCGCGATCCTCTCGGGCGGCTTCACCTTCATGGCTCACGAGCTGCAGCGCAGGCTGGGCATCGATTACGTAGGGGCTAACGAGCTCGACATCCGCGATGGTGTCGTGACGGGCGAAGTAGTGGGCGAGATCGTCGACGGGGCTCGTAAGGCCGCGTTGCTGGAGCAGATTGCAACCGAGCACGATCTCATCATGGAGCAGGTCATCGCGGTGGGCGACGGTGCCAACGATTTGCCGATGCTGAGTATCGCGGGCCTGGGTATTGCTTTTCGCGCCAAACCGCTGGTTCGTGCGAGTGCCAGGCAGTCAATCTCAACGCTCGGCCTCGACGGGATACTGTATCTGCTTGGGCTTCGCGATCGCGATGCCCTCTGATTCATGACGGCTACCCATGTTCGATTCCGTGTAGTTGCCTTTGCTGTGGCTCTTGCGGGAGTCACGTATCTGGACCGTGTTTGTATTTCGGTCCTTGCCCCCGACATCATGCGCGACCTCGGACTGTCGCGAATGCAGATGAGTTACGTGTTCAGCGCCTTCACGCTGGCCTATGCCGCGTTCGAGATCCCGACGGCTGCGTGGGCCGACAAGATCGGCTCGCGGGCAGTGCTCACCCGAATCGTGCTGTGGTGGTCGGCATTCACTATGGTGACGGCAGCGGCGGTCAGCTACTGGATGCTGCTGGTGGTGCGATTCCTGTTCGGCATCGGTGAAGCCGGCGCATGGCCGAATGCCGCGCGCGTGTTCTCACGCTGGGTGCCTGCGAATGAGCGCGGCCGCGTGCAGGGGATCTTTTTCGCCGGCGCGCATCTGGCCGGCGGGTTGACTCCGGGGCTGGTGGCTGCCATGGCGGTACACCTGCACTGGCGCGTTGTGTTCGTACTGTTCGGCTTTATCGGAGTGGCATGGGCGGCTGCGTGGTATTGGTGGTTCCGCGATGAGCCTCGCGACCACAAGTCGGTAAGTGCCGACGAGCGGGATTACATCGAAGCGAATCGCGGGCTGCCTCCGGCGCACTCGGGCGGATCGTGGGCGAGCGTATTTCGGACCCGGAGCCTGTTCCCTCTGTGTCTGCAATATGTGGCGAATACTTACGGGTTCTATTTCTTTATTACGTGGCTGCCCACGTATTTAATGAATGCCCGTGGGATGTCGAAGGGCGAACTCGCGATTTTCAGCGGGCTGCCGCTGCTTCTCAGCGTGTTCGCCGATATTACCGGTGGGATGACGACGGACGCGCTGTCGCGACGGTTTGGGATCAGGGTCGGGCGGTGCGGGGTGGGAGTTGTAGGCTACCTTGTCGCGGCCATCGCCATGTTCGGCGGCGCGGTACATCCAGACGCCCGGACGGCGGGGTTCCTCATCGCGATTGGTGGAGCCGCATCAATGCTGACGCTGGCGCCCGCGTGGGCAACGGCCATCGATCTCGGCGGGCGCAACTCGGGCGTGCTTAGCGCCACTATGAATACCGCGGGGCAAATCGGTGGAATTCTCAGCCCCATCGTGCTGGCCTATGTGGTCGACACCTATGGCAACTGGAGCCTGCCCCTCCAGATTCTGGCTGGGCTGTACTTCATATCGGCGATATGCTGGCTGGTCATCCACCCCACCCGGGAGGAGGCGGTCCCGCAGGCTGGCTCAGGCGGGCTTACTTCCAGTTCTCGTTAAAGAAGTCGGCCGTCACGATCTTCCCCGGGAACCGCGGCCCAGGAGGCGTGGTGGTGTCGACCACGGCCCAGTCGGGAAGCTTGGAGATCTCTCTCGCGTTGTTCAGATAGTCGTACTCGCGGTAAGTGAAGCCAGAGTTCAGAACCACGTACCGCTTCGGGTTCAGCGGATTGGGGTAGATCAGAATCGGCGCGTGCGTCGATGCTGGATAGTTCGCGCCACCAAGCGTCAGTTGTTCACCGGTCCATTTCAGCGGCAGCTGGCTCACGATCTTCGCGAGTATTTTATTGCTGCCAGGGTCGCCCCACAGGACCAGATTGGAGCTGGCGATATCGGACTCCGTCACCGCCGTGTCGTCCTTTACCTGAGGCTCGCCACGGAAGTGCCGCCGCCATTCCTTAATCGCCCTTCCCTGCTCCGCCGCCACCCATGACGCGACACCCGGTGCTGCCGGCTGACCCGTCGGCTTCACGAAAAGGAAGCTGTCCATGAACGCATCGTCGACCGGCCCCTGCAGACCGTGACGCTTGTGCAGACCTTCTTTCGGCGCCGCCGCCGCGACAGCCCAGCGATTCCCAGCCTTCTCAAAGGAAGCTGCGAACGATCCGTCCGACGCCGCACCGGGGACTTTCACAGTCTGGCCATTGATCACCACGTCGACCGTGCGCGAGGGCGCCATCAGCCCCGCTCCCGGCCCGGCATCCACCCGGAACGCAGCCACATTCTCCGCCTTGATGCGGATCGTGTTTTCCGCGGTGACATCGGCGTCGAGCCTCGCGCGTTCCCAGTGTTTGTCGAGCGCATCAATGCGCAGCCACTTCATCTCGTTGTACCGAAGTGTCCATGTGGTGAAGCGAAGGCGCTTCGGCCAGGGATCGCGGCCGCGCTCGGCGATGGCGTCGATCTTCGCATTGATCTCAACCTTGGAGTCGGGGTGGTACCGGTGGCCCGTCTGTGGTCCTGTGACGCGGGTGAGGCGCAAGCCTTCCTCCGCCATAGCCTTTTCCATCATGTCGGCCGCCTGCTTCTGCCCGTCCTGGTCGCCATTGTACGCAACTATGGGCAAATTGAAGAGATTTGCGGCGTAATCGGTGGCGTCATACATATGCCAGAGCTTCTGTTCCCAGGCGGTTGGCTTGATGGTTTCGCGCTGCCACACTTTAAGAAAGTCGGCCGATTCGCTGAATCCGGCACCAGGCGCGGCGGCTGCCCACCGCCCCGCGAAGTGCGTGGCGAACTGCCACGTCGACGCCCCGCCCATGCTGAAACCACGCACCAGAATGCGGTTCTCGTCGATCCGGTAGTGGCGCTTCACATCCTCAATCGCTTCAAACAGGTCGACTTCACCGGCGAACTTATTCGCATTGTTATGCCGCCCGTAGAGATGTAGAACGATAGTATCTTCGGGAGTGAATTCTCCGGGATTTCGCATCCGGTCGTAGAGGAAATTCACCTCGCTGAGCGTTTCATTACGTCCATGAAACCAGCAGTCGAGCCGCCATTTTCGCGGCAATTTCGGATCCCAGGAAGACGGGACAACAAGGCCGTAGGGCTGGACGCTGCGGTCGATCTTTGAAACGTAGCCGCGTACCACCAGACCCGTGGCCGTATTCCACGGCGCGCGGCCAGACATCAACTCCTCAGCGCGCGCAATCCCGGCCTGAAGCATCTCTTTCGCGCGGGCGACTTCCTGAGGCTGGAAGAACTCGTCATAATCGAGCGCGAAGCGGACAGCGTCGCGGAACACGCGCACGTCCTTTCCCAGTGGCAGCGCGTTCAGCGCGTCCACGTCCGCTGACAAACGGGTGAGTCCAGCCGAAAGTTGCGTGCGGTCGGCATCGGAAACCTTGACGCCCTGAGGGGGGACCGGTTTGACGGAATCAGTCTGGGCCAGCGCAAGGGCGGCGAGAAACAGGGGGAAAAGCAATCTCCACGACATCGACGGCAAGCTTATCACGCAGATATGTTGAACTATGGTCTGGCGACTGGTATGCTCGCCCTAAACCTGTTTCGAAACGAACCTCGTACAAGGAAATGGAATGAGCCTCACACTTACTACACGCCTCAACGGTGACGTAACGGTAATCGACGCGTCGGGTCGGATCACTCTTGGGGACGCGACTGGTCAGCTTCGCGATGTGGTCCACAAGGAAGCCGAGAAGAATACGAAGATTCTTCTGAACCTGGGCGACGTCAGCTACATTGACAGCGCCGGGCTGGGAGAGATGCTGGGCTCGTACACCAGCGTTAAGAATCGTGGCGGCGACCTCAAGCTTCTCAACGTTCAGAAGCGCATCAAGGATCTGCTCCAGATCACTCGTCTGTACACGATCTTCGAAACCTTCGAAGACGAAGCGACGGCTGTCGCCAGCTTCGGCAAGACAGCCTCCGCCTAAACCTGCGTCTCAATCCTGAGAGGCCCGCCCAGACACCTGTCCCAGTCAGCAAACAGGGGGGCAGCTCCCCAGAGCTGCGGCGGGCTCTCAAGCCCGCCAGGTCCACACCTACGACAGCGAATGAGCGGTCTCGCGGCGAAACGGCTGCTTCTTCCAGTAGGTCAGTGACCGCCACGCCCACTCCATAGGGCCGAAGCGATAATACCGAAGCCAGATCGGGCTGACGATCAACTGAAAAACCCAGATGGCCGCCACCACGTAGTAGACCTGATGGCGTTCCAGCGTGCCATACCACTTCAGCCCATAGCCGGTAAACAGGAACGAACAGACGATGGAGTGCGTGATGTAGTTGCTCAGCGCCATCTGCCCGACCGCCGCCAGACGCGATGTGATCCAGTGCCACACCGAGGCCCGGCAGAGCAGCATAATCAGCGCCATATGTCCCAGCGCGACGGACAGACGGCCAAGGTCATACGTACTGGAGAACATGGTCTGCCGCACCGGATCGAAATTCGACTGAATGATCTCCCACGCGGTCCAGCTGTTCAGCGGGATCCCGATTCCGTAGCCGATGAGAAGCATCTTTACATAGCTGGAAGTGGAACTCTTCCCGCTCAGCACGCCGAGCTTGAACAGTCCCATGCCGATGAGCATCATGCTCCAGACATCCCAGTTCAACGGGTGATAGAAAGGGATGGAGTGGAAGTGGCCGACCACCTTCGCGCGAGCTTTAATCACGTCCAGCGGTGAGCCGCGCCACTCCTTAGCGTCCTTCTCCAGCTGTTCTTTGTTGGGCTTGTTGAACTTGAGCCAGTCGTCGTATTCCTTCTTCTGGTCCTTCTGTTCCTCGGTCAGGGCCTTTCCCGACTGCTCCACCGCGATGGCCTTACGCCCGTTCTCAATCTTGTCTTTGGTCTCGTAGGAGAGGCCGATATAAGCGGCCGAGCCCATTACCAGAAAAACGCCGCCGGCGATGAGCAGACCTTTGGCCGACATCTTACGAAACGGGAACAGGATCAGCGAGCATACTCCGTACATGTACAAAATCTCGCCGAGCCACAGCAGATACGCGTGCGGGATGCCCATCAGGATCAGCCACAGGTTGCGCCGGTAGTAGACGTCGGCGGCATTGCCCGTCTTCTCCAGGCGCGAGGTGAGCAGCAACATGCTGGCGCCGAACACCAGCGAGAACAGGCATCGCATCTTGCCCTCGGCCAGCACGTGGAGCACGGTCCAGACCATCAGGTTGACGCCCGTCGCGCCGCCTGTAACAGTGGGGTTGTCGTACGCTCCGCCATACATGGAGAACGGAATGATGTTCATCAGAAGGATGCCGAGCAGCGCGAACCCGCGCAGGGCATCAATCGCGCTGATGCGCTCGGTTTGTTGAACAGGCGCCGACTCAGCGGATACGAGTACAGGCACCGGGGCGGGTGTTGCGACAACTTCGGCAGCGGGTTCGGGTACGAATGCGGGCGCGGCGGCCGTCTCAGCAGTTTCCACGAATTCCCCTCCAGTCTGGATATTGTACGGGATACTCGTTTAACGCGTAGCCGGAACCTGCCACAGCTCATTAAAGAAATCGGCAACCACGATTTTTCCGGTTTGACGGGCGTCCGGCGGCTTCGGAACTTCCCGGGCATTGGTGAGGTAATCGGCCTCGCGATACGTGATGCCGCTGTTCAGAACCACATAGCGTTTCGGGTTGAGCGGGTTGGGGTAAATCAGGATCAGCGCCAGAGCACGGTTGATTTATGGAATCCGGGCGGCATCTTATAACGGGGCTCGGTGTCGTCGATTGATCTGCCGGAAGCTCTATCTCTACTCAGGTATGCGATTGTCCACCGGCTGCCGGCTCAAGGTCTCGGATTTTCATCAGGGCGGCGACGAAGCCACGATCCGTCTACACGAAAAAGAAGACAAGCGTCGGACCGTGGGCATTCACTTCCATGCGGCGCAGGCGATCAGCGAGTATGTCCAGCAGGCCGGTCTCACTTCCGGTCCCCTCTTCCGGCCGCGACTGAACTCGCGTCATCGTGGCTGCAATCGACATTGTGAGTAAAACAGCGGGGACGAAGAAGATCCCGGTTCGTTCTGACGGTAACAATAGCCCTTTTGTTGCGAAGAGAAACATCTGGAGAAGCAGGCACGCTCCAATACCAGCCAGGAAAGCAACCAGAATGCGCCTGCGATGCAATTCGGTGCGCCGTGTCCTGTGAAGATACTCCGCAATGAGAGTCAACGTAAACGCAGTGGTAACACAAGGGACCAGCCAGGCCCGCATAGCAACAAAGGCCTTCTTAAGCATAGGATTTATAAGATTATCGTTATGAAGTGGCAAAGCCGAATCCCTCAACGTTTTATATGTTTCTTTTAGCGAATGAGGTCCACGAAAAAGACAATGATATACATAGCCCCATAAATCCGTATCTGAGATGTACACGTTCAGTGGGCTCGATCTGCGGTTGAATCGCGGTTGCCCAAGCCATGAGCAACCATGCCATGGCCTGACCGTAGCCTCTGGCCGCGACGAGATAGTCCAAAATAAACGGATTCAGTCCGAGCGGAACGAACAGCATCACCGAATCATACATACCCAATGACAAAGCGCGACACAGCAAAAGACATGCGATCAGGTACACGCATGCACTTAGAACTGCAGGAAGTCGTACGCTGAAGTGCGATAGCCAAAAACTCGTAATAGACATCCGGACGAACCTCAGTTCCTCGGCAAGAGATACACGACAAATCTAAGCGAACGGCTACAAGTATTTTGCCTGCCGTGACTTTGGGCATGGCGAAAAAGCTACTCGTTGCACCCAGTCTCCTATAAACCGATTCACCGGGTGCGTGCCCAGTCGCATTTGTAAACAAATACGCTTTCGTCATTCACCGCGTTGCCGCTTTAAAAGTCGAAACCCTTCCTGCCGTAGCTCCACCATACTCATTCCGTGTGCCGCGGCGTAGACCTTGAACTCTCGGTGGAACTCACCCGGCACCCGAAACTTCATCGGCGTTAGCTCCGTGGGAGCCGCCTTGTCGAGGTTACCTACGGTATTGTAGATAGGCGGCGGTGGACCTTTACGCGACGGCTTGGGTGGTACGTTAGCCATGACGAGCCGCCTTTCCCTGCGCCTTCGTGAATACGTCGACGATGTTCTGCGCCAACATATCACCACGTTCGTTTAGAGATGCAAACTTGGTCTCGGTCACTGCCCTGCCCTCATCGCTCGCCCGGCGATAGGCAATTCGCTCTGGCAGCGATCCCTGCAGTACCACATAACCGGCGTCCGAGATGTAGGACCGGGCCTCGGTAATTTCACTTTCGCTCTCCCCTACCCTGCAAATGCAAAGGCAATCTTCTGCCGAGGAACTCCCTTCTTCACGAGTTCATGCGCTAGCAGGACAGAAGGCTCCAGATCGTCCAGTGCCAAGCCAGTCGGAAGGACGACCAGTTCAGCGCCATGCGCAATTTTCAGGGTGGCAACGGTCGAGTGAGGTGCCCCATCCAGAACCAGCAGATCGTAGTGGGTACCAACTTTAATCGCCTGTTCAATCGTCCCGAATCGCTCTACCGGTACGACTGGCTCAATATGATGTTGCAACCGCCTCGCCTGCCAGTTGAAACTCGTCCCCTGCGACACGTCAAGATCAGCGATCTTAACATTCCAGCCGGCCTTGGCGTACTCTCGTGCGATCAGGCGGCCAGCGTCGACTTCCCTGCCCCGCCCTTCTGAGAGATGAGCCCTATAAGCACTGCCATAACGGTTCGATTGCCCCCCAAAACACGAATTGACGCAATGACGCTTTCGTTAATGCGTTAGTAGTCGAGATACGGCCTTCAAGCCGTGGACAAACGACGGACTGCCAGACAGGCCCTAAGTTGCTGGCATAACTTGACATACACACTATGTGTGTGTACAGTGTGTATACGATCATTAAGCAGTACCCACTATGACCAAACGCATCAATGTCATCTTGCCGGAGGCTACGGTCCGCACTATCGACCGTATCGCCAAACCCGGTGAGCGGAGTCAGTTTATCTCCCGAGCCGTGGATCACTACATCGCCACTCAAAGCGCTGACGCTGTCAGACAACGGCTGGAAGTAGCGCTCCTCCGCGATCGAGATCTCGATCAGGCAACCGCCGCTGATTGGTCGGCTGTGGACCAAGAATCATGGCGACAACTCGACCAGCACGAAAGCCCTCGCAAACCAGTTACCCCAAGCGCGGAGAAATCTACCTCACGGCGCTCGATCCGACGATAGGATCAGAAATCCAAAAGACTCGGCCGGCGCTGGTGATCCAGAATGATGTGGGCAACCGCGTCAGTTCTACGACCATCGTCGCTCCGATCAGCTCGACTGTCCGCTTCCCCTTGAGCCCCGTTCACGTGCTCCTAATAGCCGGCAAACCATCCGGTCTGTCTGTGGATTCAGTGGCACTTGTGAATCAGATTCGGACGGTGGACAGAGCCCGCCTTATCAAGCGGCTGGGAACCGTGGACGCTTCCACTATGAGGCAGGTTGAGGAAGCTATTTTGCTCAGTCTCGGGATAAACGTTATCTAATGAAAGAACGAAAACGTTCTTTCATTAGATAAATTGACGGCTTGACGAATCCTGCCCCTGTCGCCTTCAGTGGGCCACTTGAGCGGCAGCTTGTCCATGATGCGCGCCATCAGTTTGTTGCTCTGCGGATCGCCCCAGAAGAATTAAGTTTGAATTGGCGATGTCGGCATCTGTGACCGCGCTGTCATCGCGTACCTGTGCCTCGCCCCGGAAGTGACGGCGCCACGCGCTGATTGCCCTCGTCAATTCCGCCGTTACCCATTTGCCCGTAAGCTCGTTGCGAAGCTGCCGCAGGTTGGGTCCTCACAGCCGAGGCACGGCAAGCTGTTTCTGCTCGACAGCGAGGGTCTGCGTCCGGCTGCTGTGGTCGAGCGCGTCTGGTACCCGGCGCCCGTGCTGGTGGGGCGCGGCAGCAGTAACTACTACGACCTCGACGCGGTGCACCTGGCGAGCAACGGATCGAAGGTGGCATTTTCCGGGGCACGGGAGTGTCGGTTGATGTTCGGGTTGTGCGATCCGAACGTGTTTTTCTTGTACGACAGTTTCGGACAGCCAAATATCTGGGCTTTCTCCGGAATGGTTCGGCTCAGTCCGAACGGCAACTGGGGCGTGGCAGCCAACCCGCAGGCCAGCGGTTCCACCAGTCTCTTTGTACACGACTTGGTAGCGGATTCGTTTGCCCGCGTCGCGTCACGCGTGCTGTCCGGCGAATCGAAATGGGAGACACATGGCATCGCAAACAACGGGACTGCTGTGCTGCTGACCCCGGAACTGCAGGTTCGCACGGCGGACGGCCGGACACTACCGATTGAGGTTGAGCGCTCGCCTGCTCCTTCACGCGCGCGGATCGATGCGGAAGGCCGCGTTGTCGTGTGGTTGCAGGGTCTGGTTTTGCACTCGGTGGAATTGGCCTCGCCGGGCAAGCGTACATCGCTTCTTGCGGAGGACTTCGTGACGTTCGAGATGTCAGACGAGGGACGGAGAATCGCGTTCCTTGCGACTCGCGCCTGGCCACAGCTGTACGTCGTGAATACGGACGGAACGAACCGCCGTCAGATCCAGTCTGTACGGGATTCGATCAGCGCGATGACGCTCTCCGGCGACGGACGAATCGCGTGGGTGGTCGCTGCTGGCCGCATTGTCCGCGTCGACCTTGAGCTTGATGTCGCTACGGAATGGCTGGATGCGGCCACCGCATTTGACGCACCCTGACAACGGTCTGATATCTTGACCCTCATGAATCTTTCTCGGCGTGCGGTGCTCTTCGGCGCTCCTACTCTTCTGCTGGCGCAGAAGACGGCGCGGGAGCGGCTGAACGTGCTGTTCATCGCATCGGACGATCTCAACAACACCCTCGGCTGCTACGGTAACCGCCTTGTGAAGACGCCGCACCTCAATGCGCTGGCAGCAAAAGGCGTCCGCTTCGACCGCGCGTACTGCCAGTTCCCGCTGTGCGGCCCCAGCCGTACGTCGATGCTGAGCGGCATGCGTCCCGACACAACGCGCATTCACGGCAACCAGATCGCGGTGCGAGACACGATGCCCAACGTCGTCACTCTGCCGCAGTTGTTCCGGCAAAACGGGTGGTACTCGGCGCGCTTCGGCAAGATGTACCACATGAACGTGCCGGGCAGTGTCGGCACAAACAACTGGGACGATCCGCCCTCCTGGGACCTGGCCGTCAGCCCTCCAGGCACTGAGGACAAGACGAAGGGCGAAGGTCGCAACATCACGCCGAAGTACCCGTCCGGCAATGCGATGGAATGGGTCAACTTCTCAGGCGTCGACACGGGCCAGGCCGACGCTTCGTCGGCGGCACAAACGCTGGACCTGATGGCTGCAAAGCGCGGGTCCCCGTGGTTCATCGGGCTGGGATTCCTGAGGCCGCACGTACCGTTCGTCGCGCCCTCCCGCTTCTACGATTTGTACCCGTTAAGCAGCATGCCGCTGGCACAGAACCCGGCCAACGACCGCGACGATATTCCGAAGGCGAGCGAGATCACCCTCACCGGCCGCGGAGACGACATGGGGATGAGCGAGGCCGACAAACGCGAAGCACTGCGTGGCTACTACGCATCGGTTTCCTACATGGATTCGCTCGTGGGTAAGGTGCTGAGCAAGGTGGACTTGCGCAAGACCGCCGTCGTCTTCTGGGGCGACCACGGGTGGCACCTTGGTGAGCACTTCCGGTGGCAGAAGCGCAGTCTGTTTGAGGAATCGGCGCGGGTGCCCCTCATCGTGGCCGCCCCAGGCAGAAAGGGCAACGGCAAGGCGGCTCGAGGCCTGGTGGAACTGGTGGACGTGTATCCGACGCTCGCCGAACTCGCCGGGCTAAAGCCACCCGCCGACACCGAGGGCCGCAGCTTTGCTCCGCTGCTCGACCGCCCGGACAGACCCTGGAAATCGGCCGCCTTCACCCAGGTGACCGGCCCGGGCGGAATCGAAGGCCGGGCCGTTCGTACCGACCGCTGGCGCTACGTGCGGTGGACCGGACCGCACCCGGACGAGGAACTGTACGACGAGCAGGCCGACCCGCGGGAATTCACGAATCTGGCCCACAGGGACGGGTATCGGGAGCGGATTGCCGGGTTGCGCAAGGTGCTCGAGGGCGGTTGGCGCAGTGTTCCCGATCCGTCGCGGTAACATAAAACTAAGCCCGAACAGCGCGTCTGCGCACCTTTATCCTTCGTGAAGAACACAAGTACAACCGCTTCTCCAGGCCCTGCAATCGGCTTCGGATTTTCATTCCCTGACCTGTATGACCACGATGCTCTCTACAGGCTCGATGCGACCTTCCTCGAGTGGCTGCGCGACCGCGATGCCAGCCTCGAAGGTCGGCTGAAAGCTGCCCGGGTGAATCCGGCGTCTCTGCCGAGGAAACAGGCTTCGGAGCTGATTCTCGAAGCGGGTCCGTTTCTGGAAGACTTCGTCGCCGAACTCTTCGGCATTACCGGCGCATTGCGGGATCTGCAGGAGAAGCAGGCGCGGTATGCGCCCCTGCTGTCGGTGAAACGGCGGTTCGTCTTCCGTAAGGCAGCAAGCGGTATGACGCCGGAAAAGGCCAACGCCATCGACGGCGCGGGCGTCGGCGCGAAACTGGCCGCGGCGTGCGGCGAGCCCCTTACAGAGGACAGCTACACGCGCCACGTGTCGCGCTGGCTGGACGACGAAAAAGCCTGGGTCAGCGAACTAGCACTCGCAGCCGAATACGCGGCTTGGGCGGCGTTTTCCGCCGAGGGCCGCGCCAAACATCACCACGACATCCTGTTCCAGTTGCCGCGCAAGCTGGATCCGGTTCGCCTCGTCGATGTGGAGACGGTCGACGTGGCCGGCGCGGCGGCCTTCCAGCTCCACCCCTCGCACTGGCGTCACCGCGAGGGCTTCGATCTCACCGACAAGGGCACCGACACAAAGGGCGCGCTCGATCAGGCGCAGTATTGCATCAAGTGCCACAACCAGGCGAAGGACTCCTGCTCGACGGGGCTGCGCGAGAAGACTGGCGAGTTTAAGAGCAGCTACTTCGGTGTCATTCTGAACGGCTGCCCGCTGGACGAGAAAATCTCTGAGATGCACGTCGCCAAGCAGGCGGGCAACGCGATTGCGGCGGTCGCGATCGTTACCATCGACAACCCAATGGCGGCTGCAACCGGCCACCGCATCTGCAATGACTGCATGAAGTCCTGCATTTACCAGAAGCAGGATCCCGTGGACATCCCGCAGGCCGAGACGCGGTCTCTGAAGGACGTTCTCGACCTTCCCTACGGCTTCGAGATCTACAGCCTGCTGACGCGCTGGAATCCCCTGAACTTCGACCGTCCCCTGCCGAAGCGGCCAACGGGCCACAAGGTTCTCATCGTCGGCCTCGGTCCCGCCGGTTTTACGCTGGCGCATCACCTGATGAACGACGGCCACACCGTGGTCGGCATCGACGGTCTCAAAATCGAACCGCTCAACGCGGAAGTATCGGGCGTCACTCCTTTGGGCGAGCGCGTCCCGTTCCTCCCTGTGCAGGACGTCAACGACATCTACGAGAACCTGAATGACCGCGTCATGGCGGGCTTCGGCGGTGTCGCCGAGTACGGTATTACGGTTCGCTGGAACAAGAACTTTCTCAAGGTGATCCGTCTCCTGCTGGAACGCCGGCGGCAGTTCGCCATGTTCGGCGGCGTCCGGTTCGGTGGCACGCTGACGCTGGACTCGGCGTTTGACATGGGCTTCGACCACGTGGCGCTCTGCATGGGCGCCGGCAGGCCGACCGTGATCCCGATGAAGAACGGCCTCGCGAAGGGCGTGCGACAGGCGTCGGACTTCCTCATGGGTCTGCAGCTTACCGGCGCGGCTCGCAGGGACACCGTGGCGAACCTGCAGGTGCGCCTCCCGATCGTGGTCATCGGCGGCGGACTGACTGCCATCGACACCGCCACCGAATCGCTGGCCTACTATGTGGTGCAGGTGGAGAAGTTCCTGCGCCGCTATGAGGAGCTGGTATCCGAGGCCGGTGAGGCCTTCGTCCGTGCAACCTGGCACGCCGAGGACCGGGACACCGCGGAGGAGTTCCTCACGCATGCCCGTGCGATTCGAGCCGAGCGGGTTGCCGCGAAGCGCGAGAGTCGTGAGCCGGAGCTGATCACGCTGCTGAATTCGTGGGGCGGCTCCACCGTAGCCTATCGGCGCCGCATGATCGATTCGCCGAGCTACACGCTCAACCATGAAGAAATCAACAAAGCGCTCGAAGAGGGCGTCCGGTTCGCCGAAGGGCTGTCTCCCGAAGAAGTCATAGTCGACCAGTACGGCCACGCCTCAGCCCTGCGGCTCTCGGTACACCAGTTCGACGCCGATGCCAACAAGCTAAAGGCGACTGGCGAGTTCGTCACGCTCCCGGCGCGGGCGATTCTGGTGGCGGCGGGCACGCAGCCAAACACCGTTCTGGCCCGCGAGCACGAGGGCAGTGTCCTGCTCGACGGCAAGTACTTCCGCGCCATCGACGAGTGCGGCAACCTGGTTCATCCGGAGAAGCTGGCCAAGCCTTCGAAAGTCGAAGTGCTGACGTCGATGCGGCTCGACGGCAAGGCCGTCACGTTCTTCGGCGATCTGCATCCGTCGTTCGCCGGAAATGTGGTGAAGGCGATGGGCGGTGCCCGGCTGGGCTATCCGGTGGTTTCGAAGCTGCTGGAAAGGTCGGTACCTTCACCTGTCGATGCCGATGCGCTGATAGACAAGCTGAACGATGAGATGCGCGCTCGCGTGCACGAAGTGATTCGCCTGACGCCAAACATCATCGAAGTGGTGGTAAAGGCGCCCATGGCAGCTCGCGCATTCGAGCCCGGCCAGTTCTACCGCCTGCAGAACTTCGAAACTCTGGCCCAGAGCACCAGAGACACCACCCTGGCAATGGAAGGTCTCGCGCTCACGGGTGCGTCGGTGAATCGCGAGCAGGGTCTGCTGTCAACCATCGTGCTGGAAATGGGCGGCTCCTCCGACCTCTGCGCCATGCTGAAACCGGGCGAACCGGTGATCCTGATGGGTCCCACCGGTACGCCCACCGAGACGCCATCGCAGGAAACCGCGATGCTGGTGGGCGGCGGTCTGGGCAATGCGGTGCTGTTCTCCAT
>JAWXCM010000168.1:0-10171 GCA_034408745.1 Bryobacteraceae bacterium | reverse complement strand
GCGTCACCAGGATCACCGGCGTATCGAACTCTGCGCGTACCTCGCGCAGCACGTCATGGAAGTCCGCACGCAGCAGTGCATCCAGGCCCTGCGCCGGCTCATCCAGCAGCAGCACGCTGGGTCCGCTCACCAGAGCCCGCGCAATCGAACAACGCTGCTTCTGCCCGCCAGATACTTCATGTGGCCGACGCCCCGCCACATCACCGATACGAAAACGCTCCAGCATATCGGACACTTTGCGCGTGCGGTCCAGCCGCGGGATCCGCCCGCCCGCAAACAGCAGATTCTCGCGCAGCGTCATGTGCGGGAACAGCGCGTAATTCTGAAACACGTAGCCGCATCGACGCTGCTGAGGCCGCAAGTCGACCTTCGCCCCTGAGTCGAAAACAATCGCATCGTCGATCAGAATGCGACCCGTGTCCGGCGTGGCGAACCCCGCAATACAATCCAGCGTGAGACTCTTCCCCGAGCCGCTGGGACCGAACAGCACAGTGATGCCAGGCCCCGCTTCCAGTTCAAGCGTGAGCCGAAATCCCGCGGACTCCCGCGCCGCCGAAAAGCCCTTCTGAATACGAGCCTGAATCATCGGTTCGTCTGCCTTGAGGGTGCCCACGCATCGCCCAGACGGCTCGCCAGCAGCAGGATCAACAACACCAGCCCGGACACCACCAGCACCAGTACGCGAGCCAGTTGTCCGTTGCCCGATTCCACCGCATCGTAGATGGCCAGCGCCACTGTCTGCGTGCGACCCGGTATGTTACCGGCCACCATCAGCGTCGCGCCGAAGTCGCCCATGGCCCGCGCGAAGCAGAGTGCCGTGGCCGCCAGAATCGAACGCCACGCCAGCGGCAGCGTGATGCGAACGAAGAGCCGCCACTCGGATGCACCCAGGGAACGAGCCGCGCGCTCATACGTATGGTCGACACTCTCCAGTGCCGCGCGGGCCAGCTTGATCAGCAGCGGTGCCGAATGCAGAAACGCCGCGACAACCGCGGCCTGCCACGTAAACACCAGCGGACCACCAGTGATCCATTCGTACAGTTGCCCCAGCGGTGTGTTGCGTCCAATCAACACCAACAGATACCAGCCAAGTACAGTGGGCGGCAAAACGATCGGCAGAGTGAGGAGAGCATCCAGCAGGTCGCGGCCGCGGAAGCGATAATTCGCGAGCGCGTAAGCGATGGCCAGTCCCAGCACAAGCGAAGCCGCCGTGGACAGGGTGGCTACGCGGAGGCTGAGCAGCAGCGGAAACCAGTCCACGTTCATGATGAAGTTCCGATTATAAGCTCCGGCCTGGCGTCGCGCCGGAGTGGTGCCGGAACTGCTATGCTGAGGTCGCCTGAGCAAAAGGAGGTGTTGCATGTCTCCTCTTCTCGTTGCCCTGTGCTACGGCTCGGCGATTGTTACTTCGCTGTTCCTGTTGTGGTACTTCGGCTCCTTGTCCTTGCTGTTGCACGCCGCCGCGGTTGTGCTCGCATTCCTCATCGGAATGATCCCGTTATCCGAACCCTGGAATACACCGGCGTACACTTTGGCTGTCGGATGGGTATTTCTCCTGTTACTCACGTGGGGATCGGCGGGGCTCGTGCTCCGGCTGATTCACTACGACAAGATGTTCCGGCACCACAGCTGGCACCATTAAGAACGAAGAGGCCGCGCTCCCACAGAAAGGAAGCGCGGCCTGTTTCTCAATCAATTGATTCCCGTGCTGGATGTCCGTTCGTCGGTCCAGGACGCGTGGGCATTATGAGACCTACCGGCTGGTAGCCGGAATCGCCGCGAGGATCGACCTCCAACTCGACCGGCAGGAGAAACTCACCCCCGCCAAGTAGTGGCAGAACAATGACTTACAAATCCCACTTGTCACTCCTCTCCCGAGTGTGCTAATAATTCTGCTGTGAGCCGATTCCGAAATGGGTCGGCTCGGATTCCGATCCAAACTCAACGAACAGCCTAAAAACTGGAGGTTCAGCGTATGAACATTCGGCCTCTCTACGACCGGATTGTAGTAAAGCGTCTTGATTCGCAGGACGAAAAGACCGCCAGCGGTCTCTTCATCCCCGATTCCGCAAAAGAAAAGCCGCAGGAAGGCGAAGTGGTTGCTGTCGGTAAGGGCAAGCGCCTCGACGACGGCAAAGTAGTCTCCCTGGATGTACAGGTGGGCGACCGCATCCTGTTCGGTAAGTATTCCGGCAGTGAAATCAAGATCGACGGTCAGGAACTCCTGATCATGCGGGAAGACGAAGTGCTCGGCGTGCTTGATGCCCAGGGCGTCTCCGGCGGCAGCAGCTCGACCGCAAACGCGAAAGCATAACCCTGTAACCGGACTCAGGAGCAAATAACATGGCAGCCAAGCAGATTGTATATTCCGAAGCATCCCGCCAGGCCATCCTGCGCGGTGTAAACCAGCTCGCCGATGCGGTGAAAGTTACCCTCGGCCCGAAGGGTCGCAACGTCGTTCTCGAGAAGAAGTTCGGCGGCCCCACGATCACCAAGGACGGTGTTACCGTCGCGAAGGAAGTCGAACTCAAGGATCCGCTGGAGAACATGGGCGCGCAGATGGTGCGCGAGGTCGCTTCGAAGACCTCCGACGTTGCCGGTGACGGCACCACCACCGCCACCATCCTCGCTCAGTCCATCTTCCGCGAAGGCGTGAAGGCTGTTGCCGCGGGTGCGAACCCGATGGCCCTGAAGCGCGGTATCGAAAAGGCTGTGGAAGCCGTCGTTGCAGAAGTGCAGAAGTTCTCCAAGCCTGTCACCGGCGACATGATCGCCCAGGTCGGCACCATTTCCGCGAATGGCGATCTCACCATCGGCAACATCATCGCGGAAGCGATGCAGAAGGTCGGGAAAGACGGCGTCATCACGGTTGAAGAATCGAAGACGATGGTCACCGAGCTGCAGACGGTCGACGGTATGCAGTTCGACCGCGGCTACCTCAGCCCCTACTTCATCACCGACCCGGACCGCATGGAAGCTGTTCTCGAGGATCCGTACATCCTGATCCACGAGAAGAAGATCAGCAACATGAAGGACCTCCTGCCCCTCCTCGAGCAGATCGCGCGCAGCGGCAAGCCGCTCCTGATCATCGCTGAGGAAGTGGAAGGCGAAGCCCTCGCAACCCTCGTTGTCAACAAGCTCCGTGGCACCCTGAACGCCGCTGCCGTCAAGGCTCCTGGCTTCGGTGACCGCCGCAAGGCCATGCTGGAAGACATCGCTATCCTGACCGGCGGCAAGCCGATCATGGAAGAAACCGGCATCAAGCTGGAAGGTGTCCGCCTCGAAGATCTGGGCCGCGCCAAGCGCGTCACAATCGACAAGGACAACACCACCCTGATCGACGGCAACGGCGTCCAGAAGAGCATCGAAGGCCGCGTCCGTCAGCTCCGCGCACAGATCGAAGAAACCACTTCGGACTACGATCGCGAGAAGCTGCAGGAACGGCTGGCGAAGCTCGCCGGCGGTGTCGCGGTGATCAAGGTTGGCGCCGCCACCGAGACCGAAATGAAGGAAAAGAAGGCTCGTGTTGAGGACGCGCTCCACGCGACCCGCGCAGCTGTCGAGGAAGGTATCGTCCCCGGCGGTGGTGTGGCTCTCCTCCGTGCGGCCGCTGCTCTCGACGGTCTCAAGGTTGATGGCGACGAACAGATCGGCATCAACATCATCCGCCGCGCCTGCGAAGAGCCGGTTCGCCAGATCACTGGCAACGCCGGTCACGAAGGTGCTGTGGTTATCGGCCAGATCCGCGCCAAGTCCGAGACTGGTTACGGCTTCAACGCCCAGACCGGTGAGTTCCAGGACCTGGTGGCTGCCGGAGTCATCGACCCGACCAAGGTGACCCGCAGCGCTCTGCAGAATGCCGCCTCCATCAGCGCCCTCATGCTGACCACGGAAGCCATGATCGCAGAGATCCCTGAGAAGAAGCCGGCCGCGCCCCAGGGCGGCGGTCACGGCCCTGAGATGGACTACTAAACCACCTCAGCATCCCGGTAGTACGGAAAGCCGCCGAGCCCCAAAAGGGTTCGGCGGCTTTTTCGGCATATGCGTTACGCTGAGGAAAGTACATGCGAATTCAGGAGTTGAATGTCCAGAACTTTCGTTCCCTGAAGGATGTGGTCTGGAAACCCACTGACCTGAACGTCCTCATAGGTCCGAACGCGAGCGGCAAAACCAATTTACTGCGACTCCTCGAATTTCTGAAAGCCGCCGCGGCTGGAACACTCGTGCGGTACGTCCAGCGTGAGGGCGGGATGGAGCCTCTCGTCTGGGATGGCACCGCCAACAGTCTGTCGCTGGAGCTGCACACGACGCCTCTGGAGGGCGGTAGAAATGGGCTGCAGTACTCTCTGGAGCTAGTTCGAATTGGAAACTCCGGCGCCTTTATCGTCGAGAGGGAAAGCCTCGTAGACGTTATTGGTGTTCAGTCTGGACGGTTCGACAAACCATTCAGGATGCTGGACCGTCAGCGCACCAATGCCGTCGTTTTCGACACAGATCAAAGGAGGCTAAGCGCTCCTCCCGAATCCGTCGAGGAAGGCGAAACCCTCCTGTCGATGGCTGCGGGTCCGTTTGCAGCCAACCCGCAGCTGACAAGTTATCAACAACATTTGGCAAGACTGGCGGTTTACCGGGACGTCTCCACGGCGTCGGACAGCCCCATGCGAAAGCCCTCCGTTGCGTCGATGGATCGCCGCCTCGAATCAAATGGGAGCAACTTCATTTCAGTTCTCCACACCCTCTACACAACAGATCGTGAATTCAGGAGAAACCTTCGAGACGCCATGACGGCAGCATTTGGATCTGAATTTGAGGACATCGTGTTTCCACCCGCGGCAGATCAGCAGATCCAGATGCGCATTCAATGGCGCTCGCTGAAACGAGAGCAAACCGCCGCCGATGTTTCGGACGGGACTCTACGATTCCTTTTCCTGTTAACCGCGCTGGCTAATCCCGAGCCCCCGGCCATCATGGCAATTGATGAGCCTGAGACGGGCCTGCACCCGTCGATGCTGCCGATCATTGCCGACTTCGCTCTGGAAGCGTGCAAGCGAACCCAGATTATCTTCACAACTCATTCGCCAGACTTTCTGGACGCATTTGGAGGCAAGTTGAAATCGGCGACGGTTGTTTCGTGGCCTCAAGGCAGAACGACGCTGGAGACGAAGACAGGACAGGAACTCGAATATTGGCTTGAGCGTTACAGCCTGGGCGAGCTCTATCGATCTGGACAACTGGAGCACTGAGTTGCGCTTCTATGTGTTGGTCGAAGGTAAAACAGAAAAGGACTGCCTCGAGTCCTGGATCGGGTCCTGGCTGAATGCTCGGTTGTCCCAGAACGTGGGAGTAAAGATCATCAGGTATTCCGGCTGGCCCGAACTCTGGAAGGACGCTCCTGACCGAGCCAGCTCTCCTGCACGCACCTGGTAGTGCCGAAATCATCGGCGTAATAGCTCTGTTGCATCTATATGGGCCGACGTTCTTCCCTTCAACCCTGACCACGGTCGCCGATAAGATCAGCTGGGCGAAAGCTGAGATGGAAAAACGTTTACTATCACGAGCAGTTTCACCTTGCCTGGGCAGTTCACGAAACCGAGGCCTGGCTGTTGAGCGACCCGGAGATATTCCATCCGGATATTCGGCCGAGAATTCGTGCACTTTCAACAAACCCGGAAGCTATAAACAGCGGGCACCCGCCGGCCCGGCGGCTTGACAGCATATATGAGTCAACTCTGAAGCGAGGCTATAAAAAGACGGTGGACGGTAGAAATCTTTTCGGTGTTTTAAATCCAGATCGGGCCGTTGAGAAGTGTCCCTACTTGCGTTCGCTCCTCGGAACCATGCTCACGATGGCCCACTCCAAAGGTATCGCGACAGTCTGAAGAGCAGTCGATCGGAGGAACTACGCGGTGTTCCGGTATCCCAACGAGATTCGTGTTGGCAGGTGATGTTTGGCGGCTTTCGACGCGCGCAACCGCTTCTTTATTGACAGGAGGTAGTGTCCATGCCAGAATGCTTTGTCCATCTTGCCTGCTTCCCTGTCTGGAGGTTCTATGCGCGCAGTGGTTGTACTCGCGTCCGTCACTCTGGTCTTCGCCCAAACGAAGCTCCCATCCCCTGTCAACCGTAAAGTAGATTTCGAAAAGGACGTCCAGCCAATCCTCGCTCAGAAGTGTCAAGCGTGCCATGGCGCCGAGGCACAGCAGTCCGGTTTACGCCTCGACCGCCGCCAGCCTGCGTTCCGCGGTGGTGACTACGGCCCAGTGATTCTTGCGGGCGACAGCGCCCACAGCAAACTGATCCTGCGGGTTGCTAACGGAGACGGTGGACTGCAAATGCCGCCGACCGGTCCGCTGTCTGAGGAAGAGGTCGGAATCCTGCGCGCCTGGATCGATCAGGGTGCCGACTGGCGCATCCAGGTGGAGGACGAGGCGCCTCCCAGGCCAGTGGACCCGAAGCTCACGGAACTGCTCTCGGCAGTGCGAAACCGGAACGTCCAGCGCACTCAGGAACTGCTCACCGCCACTCCGTCGTTGATCAAAGCCGCGGACCACGCAGGCTCCACCCTGCTCCACCACGCTGCTGGGTTCGGCGACCTCGCGACTATGAAGCTGCTCCTCGCCAAAGGGTCGGATCCGAACGCGGCCAATCGCCGCAAGTCGACACCGCTGTTCTGGGCGCTGCACGACGAAGCGAAAGTTCGTCTGCTGATCGAACATGGCGCGAAGGTCAACGTGAAGAGCATAGACGGGCGGTCGCCTCTGTATCAGGCAGCAACGATGCCCGCCGGACTCGGTGTGGTGAGAATGCTGCTGGACAAGGGGGCCGATCCGAACGCGGCGACACTCGCTGGTGCCATGCCGCTGATGGTCGCCGCCCGCTCCAGCATCGAGACCATGCGCCTGCTCATCGACAAAGGCGCCAACGTCAATGCGAAGAGCGCAGCCGGGGCAACGGCTCTGATGGCCGCCGCTTCCACCGGCAAGTCCGAGCGTGTTCGATTCCTCCTGGCGAAAGGCGCTGACGCGAAGGTTCGGACCAGGCGAAATGAAACGGCGCTCGCCGATGCTGGCACTGCTGGCGACGAAGCAACCATCGCACTTCTGCTGCAACACGGAGCTGAGGTGAATGTGCAGGATCAGCGCGGCTATTCGCCTTTGTTGTACGCCGCGGGTTCTGACACGGTCCCGGCCGAAGCGGTTAAAATGCTGCTGGCGAAAGGAGCGGATCGCGGCATTAAAGGAGACGATGAAACCGTGGCGATGCTCGCGGCCAAGCGTGGGGACACGGAGGTGGCGCGTCTGCTCGGCGTTCCTGCAAAGGCCACTAATACCTCGACTGCCGGGGGGAACAGTTCGCAGCGCTCCCTGCCGGAGGCGGTCGGCGCAGCATTCGGCCCGCTCGAGAAACAGAGCCACAATTTCATAAGAATTGGCGGCTGCAATTCCTGCCATGCGCAGGATCTGCCATCGGCGGCGGCGGCGATCGCCCGCGATCGCGGTCTGCCCGCGCCCGCAAAGATTCCACAGCTCCCACAAAGCATGACCGGGCAGACTCCGTCACGCATCATAGACCTGGTTGTGATCGCCACGGCGGGGCTCGGATGGGAGATGTTCGACCTGGCAACGAACCACGCGCCTGCCGACGAATACACGGATGCGACCGTGTGGTATCTCAAGGCGATGCAGACGCCGGAGGGCCACTGGAGCGCAAACGAAAGCCGCCGGCCACCCATGTCGAGCGGTGAGTACCAGGCGACAGCGCTGGCCATCTACTCCCTGAAAGCATACGGACGGCCCTCCGAGCAGGCCGAGAATGCGAAGGCCATCGCCCGTGCCGCCGCATGGCTCGAGGCAGCCAAACCAGGGAACACCCAGGACCGCGCGTTTCAGCTCATGGGCCTCGCCTGGGCCGGAGCAAAGCCCGCATCCATCAACGCATCGGCCCGCGCGTTGATCGCCGCGCAGCGCCTCGACGGCAGTTGGAGCCAGCTGCCAACAATGGACTCCGACGCCTACGCCACCGGTCAGGCCCTCTACGCGCTTAACGCCGGCGGCATCTCCGCTACACACGCCGCATATGCAGGTGGGGTGCAGTATCTGTTACGAACACAGGCCGCCGACGGCACCTGGCATGTCAAGTCGCGCTCCATCTGGCTCCAGCCCTACTTCGACAGCGGCTTCCCTTACGGGAACGACCAGTGGATCTCCGCCGCCGGAACCAGTTGGGCGGCGATGGCCCTGACCATGGCCGCACCGCCCCGGCAAGTCACAAGTAACATGTCTGGCAGGTGATCAGAAGGCCGCCGCGTCCCCCCAACGGTTCGGCGGCCTTTTGTTGTCTTTTCGAAACAAGAAGCTAACTCATCTGAATTACCCCAACGGTACAATTCAAGAATGCCTCGTTTGCTTCTTTTGAGCTTGCTCCTCGTCTCGTCAGTATTCGCCCAGTACGACACAGCGTCCGTCCTGGGTACAGTTACCGATCCCAGCGGCGCCTCCGTCGCGAATGTCAAAGTCATCCTCGAAAACGTTAAGACCGGGGTCAAACAAACCGTCAACACCGACGAAGTAGGCAATTACAACTTCGTCAGCCAGCGCATCGGCGATTACCGTGTCACCGCGGAAGCGTCCGGCTTCAAGCAAACCAGCTCCAATACCTTCACCCTCACGGTCAACGCCCGCCAGCGCGTGAACATCGCGCTCGCCGTCGGTGAAATCACGCAGGCCGTTTCCGTCACCGGTGCAGTCGAGATGCTCGAAACCGAATCGAGCGACCGCGGCCAGGTGATCCAGCGCGCCGCCATCGTGAACCTTCCCCTGAACGGTCGAGCCTATGCCGATCTGGCGCTGCTCTCCCCCGGCGTCCGGCGCTCCAATATCACCAACCGCGATGCGTCCTTCAACGTCAACGGACTCCGCAGTTCACTCAACAACTTCATGGTCGACGGTGTCGACAACAACGCCTACGGCACATCGAACCAGGGCTTCTCGAACCAGGTGGTCCAGCTCAACCCCGACGCCGTGGAAGAATTCCGCGTCGTCACCAACAACTTTTCAGCCGAGTACGGCCGAGCCGGTGGCGCCATCATCAACGCCAGCGTGCGCAGCGGGTCCAACCAGTTCCACGGCTCCGCCTGGGAGTTCCTCCGCAACACCAAACTGAACGCAGTCGGCTTCTTCAGACCGTCCACCGGTGTGAAACCCGTGCTGGTGCAGAACCAGTTCGGCGCCTCCTTCGGTGGTCGCATCAAGCGGGACAAAACGTTCTTCTTCGTCGACTACGAAGGCCTCCGCCGCGTCGAGAGCAACCTGGCCTTCGCCACCTTGCCGACGCTCGAACAGCGCCAGGGAAACATCGGCGTACCGGTTCGCAACCCCCTCACGGGCGAGGTGTACACCAACGGCGTGATCCCGTCGAACCTGATCACCCCGTTCGCCCGCAAAGTGCTGAACGATCTGCCCGCGCCGATCCGGCCCACGCCCCTCGGCCAGCTTCCGTCGAACAACTTCGACCGCCTGGTGCCCGTACCCTGGGTGGACGACAAGGGCGACGCCCGTGTCGACCATTACCTCAATTCCCGCCTCAACGTCTTCGGCCGCTACAGCCACCGGCTGCTGAACCGCACCGAGAATCACGTCATACCCGGCAATTCCGGCGGCGATGCCAATGGCAACGTGCGCGTCCTGAACCAGCAAATTGCCGTGGGTTTGAACTACAACCTGTCAGCAAGCTCGCTGCTCGACTTCCGCTTCGCGTACTCCATCTTCGAAGGCGGCAAGTTCGCCCTCGGCTCCAGCCGCCCCAACATGCTGGAAGAGTACGGTATCTCGGGCCTGCCGAAGAACGACGACATCGGCGGCGGTCTTACCGGCCAGCAAATCTCCGGCTTTACCAACCTGGGCCGTCAGACGTCCAATCCGCAGTTCCAGAATCCGACCACGATGAACCCCAAGGTGAACTACTCCCGCATCCAGGGCCGTCACTCCCTGAAGGCCGGATCCGAGTATCAGTCCATCAACACGGACATCTTCGACTTCAACCCGCAGTACGGACAGAACAACTACTCCGGCCAGTTCTCACGCCCCACCACGGTAACTGCTGCCAACAACCTGTACAACCTGCCGGACTTCCTGTTCGGCGCGCAGTCGGCCTACAGCCTCAACAACCAGAT
>JAWXCM010000167.1:0-8291 GCA_034408745.1 Bryobacteraceae bacterium | reverse complement strand
TGGCCAGCCCGATCCCTGTGCCGGGAATGTCGCGCCCGTGCAGCCGTTTGAACACGCCGAAGATTTGAGCGTGATACCGGGGTTCTATGCCGATGCCGTTGTCCTTCACCCGGAACAGCCACCGGCCATCACTCGCCTCGGCGGAAATCTCGACCCTCGGCGTCACGTCGGGCCGGCGATACTTTATCCCATTCCCGATCAGGTTCTGGAAAATTAGCACCATGTGACCAGGCCTGCCGCTGATTACCGGCAACGGACTCACGATTACTACCTCAGCGCCGGAATCGGCAATCCAGCTGGACAGATTCTGCAGCACCGTTCCAATCACGCCGTCCAGTTCCACCGGACCCGCCGGCTCGGACTGAGTCGCCGTGTTGGTGTAGGAGAGTAGATCCTGCAGCAGATCCACCATGCGTCTGGCGCCCTCCACAATGCGCAGCATGAAAACGCGCTGCTCGTCGGAAAGTTGCTGGCCCATGCGCCGTTCCAGCAGTTGTGTGTACGTGGTCACCATCCGAAGCGGTTCACGCAAATCGTGCGCGGCGGCAAAAGCAAACTGCTCCAGATCCATGTTGGCCGCGCGCAGGGACCGGTTCGTTTTCTCCAGTTCGTTTTGCACGCGAAGCGCTTCTTCAAACAGCCGCGCGTTGTCGAGTGCAACGGCAGCCTGTGCCGCGATGCCCTCAGCCAGTTGCTCCTCACGAAGGTCAAACACGTCCGGTGACGGATGGCCGAACACCAGCGTCCCGAACGATTCGCCTGACGGAGCCCGCACCGGAACGGCAAGAACGCTGCAGATGCCGGTCCCGAAGAGCGGTAGATTCGCGGGCAGCGCCGCGGTTTTCTGGTAGTCGGCCAGACGGATTGCATCGCGAATATCCACGTCCGCCGCCAGCGCTCCGGTCGACGCCCCCACCAGCCGTGTACATAGGTCCACCAGTTTCTGGACCAGCCGGTCCCGGTCCAGCTCCGACAACAAAATAGGGCCCACCCGGTTCAGCAGTTCGGCAGCCGACCGCGCCTCCTGTTCCCTGCCCAGCAGCGCCTGCCGTTCCTGCTCGGCCAGCCTCGCGGCCGTGCTGTCGCGCATGATGCCGATCATTCGAACCGCCCGGCGCCCGGCCCCTTCGCCCTCAAAGAACACCCGCCCAAGCGAGACCAGCCATCGCACTGAGCCGTCTGGCAGCAGGGTCCGAAACTCTGCGTGGCTGGAGCCATCGCTGGCCGGGTCCATTACCCGCCGCGCCATGGCGGCGACATACGCCCTGTCTTCGGGATGCACCCTCTCGATGACCTGCTCACCCGGCAGGGAACTGTCCGGCGGCAGCCCGAAAAACGCCTTGCAGCGAGCCGACCAGGTCAACCGCTGCGACACGTTATCGAAGTCCCACGTCCCGAGCTCCGCAGCTTCCATTGCGATCCGCGCGCGCTCTTCCGCTTCACGCACTTCCTGATGGAGGCGGGCATTCTCCACCGCCACCGAGGCCCGTTGCGCGATCTCCTCCACAAGGCGGCGATACTCCGCCTCTTCCACCGCGCGCCCGGGCCGTCGAAGCCCAAACACGATCCGGCCTGCCGCCCGGTCGCCGGTGCCGATGCTGGCCGATGCCTGAACTCCTGTCGACCATGCCTCAGGCAGAGCCTCGCCTGAAGCTACCGCCCGAATCAGTTCCGTCGCCCCGTCTCCCTCGCTGTGACGGGCCGACACCACCGCCGGCCTGCCTGCAGGATCCCGCAGCTCGGTCCAGGCATAATCCGCCACCTCGGGAACCGCAAGTTCCATCAGCCCGTCGAGCGCGGTTTCCGGCTGTAGTGAGGAAACCAGCATCGCACCAGCGCGTGCCAGAAAAGCCGCCCGCCGCTCTCCCGCTTCGGCGCGGCTGCGAGTCTCCGTCTGACGCTCATACATCTCTGCCGAAGTAAGCGCAGACGCGGCTACGTTACCGAGAGCCCGTGCCACTTCCTTCTCGCCTTCACTAAACTCCCTGGCGTTGCGGAAGTAAAATATCAGCGTCCCGTGCAGCCCTCCCTGGATCCGCAGTGGTACGCCGAGCATGGCGTGAATCCCTTCTTTCCGATACATCGCCCGGCGAGCATCGGTACCAGGCGTGGCGAATACGTCACCGATGGAGAACGGTAACCTGTCCTGGAGAGCCGGACCCTGAACGTCGTGGCAATCGCGCAGGTAACTATCGGAAAGCCCCTGGCTCGCCACTATGCTCCAACGGTCCTGTTCATCAGCCCGCCAGACTGCCACCGCATCGCATGGAACCAGCCGGGGCGCGATCTCTACCGTATCCAGCAGCGCCTGACTGACGCTCAACGTTTCCAGCAGCTTACCGGAAGCCTCCACAACGCCCAGCAGCCGCTCCTCAATATTCCGCAGCGCCGTCTCGGCTTCCACCTGCGCGCTGATATCGGTGTTGGTGCCGAACCAGCGGTCGACACTGCCGGCCGAATCGAACATTGGAACGCTGTGCGTCAGAAACTGCCGGAACCGCCCGTCGGCGCCGCGCAACGGGAACACCATCTCGAACGGCGTGGCCGAAGCTATCGATTTGCGCCATTCCTCCGTGACGCGGGGCAATTCAACCGGATCGTGCACGGACTGCCATCCCCAGCCTTGCATCTGTTCCGGAGTGGTGCCGGTGTACTCGTACCAGCGCCGGTTGTACCAGAAGATGTAGCCGTCGGCGTGCGCCATCCACGCCAGATTCGCGATGGAATCGGCCAGCGTCTGGAACTGCTCTTCCATCAGCCTCGGGCCGCTAACCTCCTGCTGGACACGGATCCAGCAGGACCGGCCCTGCCAGTCTGTCGATGTGATCCGCGCATGGCTATAAAAGGTGGAACCATCCCTGCGGCGGTTGCACCACTGGCCCTGCCACAGGCCTTCGGAATTTAGATGTGCAATAACGTCCTGCACCTGCCCGGTATTTTCTTCCGGGCTATAGCTGTTCAGGACGGAGACGTGCTGGCCGACGAGCTCCCCCGGCCCGTAACCGAACATTCGGTCTTCGGCCGGATTTGTGTAGATGATGAACCCATTCTCGTCGCTGACCGACACACCGTCGGTGAACGCTTCCAGAACGAGTGAGGCCAGCCCTCTTTCCAGGCTACCCTCCTTAGGCGATGTCTCGTGGTGCGGCAGAGCCGGATCCATCTTCACTCAGAACCTTAATGATTAGTGGTGTAGCCCGTACCCGCCAAAACCACGGTCGATTACTTGGGGTCGCGCATCCGGGTCCGGGAGACAGCCGACATAATCCCGATCCCCACCATTATGATGACACCCACGCCTACCCAGCGCTGCGGAACGTTCGCCATCGTGGCGGCATACGCCAGCCCGGCAATCAAAATAACAAACCCGATCACATACAGAGCAAACGACATGTTTACAGTCCTCCTCCGGCTCCGCATAGCACGCTTCATGCCAACGCAACGTTAAACTCTCGATCCACGTCAGTACTTGTAGCATGTATAAATTACCGCGCAGTAATCGACTGACACGCCCAACCGCAACTGTAGGTGCCTGAAGGACTTTTTGTGAGGGGACGGGGCATACCCTCATAAGCGATTGTAATTATTACTTGACCTGGACCGGTATATACCTGAAAATTAGATTTCAGAAACAAGTTCAGGGGTTCAGGGGACGGGCCGGAGCAGGAAGCTTTGGCTGAAGTTCCGGAGGTTTTTTTAGTGTCTCAGTACAGCTTCATTGAGCCGCATGCCGCTTTCCCGCTCCCGGCGACGTTCAATTTCGATGAATACATCGAGACGGAACGTGAACTGTGGGCACTGTTTCCTGAAACTGACGGCCGCCGGGTGAACTTCGTTCAAATCGGCCTGACAGCTATGATCTACGGCGCGGTTCCTGAAACCGACCAGGAACTGGCGCTGGACGAAACCTATATATTGATGCCGTGCCGCGACTACACCATGCGCCCAATCCGCATGCGCGCATGCCGGCGTTTAACTCTCAGCGAATATCGCATGGGCCACCTGACCGCCATCAAGCTGGTTGGCAAGGTGAACGAAGCAGGTGAGGTCATGCGCGAAATTGGCTGCCAAATTCTCGGTGAAGAAGTACTGCAGGAAGCGCAGATGAGAATTGCCGAGTCCTCCGACCAACAATAGAGACCAACAACAACAACAGCAGTACCGCTAATCCCGGACAGAGTTGGACAGGCTCTGCCCGGGTTTTCTTTTTCTTCCCCTTAAAAGCTCCAGGTCATCATCACGTAAGGAAACGTGTAGTCGCGGCTCGGTGTCGTCCGGTGCAGAAATTCGCCCGGAAAGATATGCCCGACTCCGCCGCCCAGTTTCATCTGCTTCCCCACACTGCCCAAAGCCTGTAAGTCCAGCTCGTGCCCGATATGCCGTCCCGCGGTCCCCACCGAGTTCCGCGCAATCAAAGCCCCACCTGCCGTGTACACCCCGTCCGTCGCCGACGCCAGCCACCACTCGTGATACTTCATCTGCACCGTCCACAACTTCGAGGGCAGCCATTCCCCGACCGCGCTTAAATGATGCACGTTCTTCCAGCCCACCTGGTCTGCCAGGCCCAGTTTGTCATGCGGCGTCGGGTAGATCAGCTCAAACGTCTCATGCCGGCCATCCGTTGGATTCGAGTCTCCGGTGGCATAATCGTACTCGATCCGCAGCCTCGGCACGCGCCGGTCTTTCGCCAGCGTCCGAACCACCCTCCAGTGACCTGCCCACGCGCGCAGCGAATCAGGCCCCCACTTGCCGTTCTGACCGATCAACTCCATTACGTAATCGGTCCGCGGGTTCAGCTTCCCCGTCACCCTGGTGCCGAACGTTTTTGTATCGACTTTCCCGAATCGTCCGGATTCCGACCGTCCCCGTGGCGCCACCCGCCAAAGTCCAAATGGCTCAAAATGGGCACCGTGCCAGTTGATCTGCCCGATCGCGCCGTGGAGGTTGTCTCCGTCCACGTGGCGGTCAAATGCGCCGTCGGACTGCGCCACCACCGAAGCGGCGAACACATCGAACCGCGCTTTCGCCAGCGGTCTCCAGTAAACCCGCGCCGCGTCAAAACTGCGCGCCGTATTTCCCCAGTTGGCCGACCCCAGCAACCGCTCTTCTCCGATCGAGATTTCCTGCCGGCCGACACGCACCGCAAAGTGGCCCTTCTCCGGATCCCCCACCTGCGCGTACGCCAGCCTCAAATCCAGCGTGTCCCGCCAGGGCGGCGCATCGGAGATGCGGGTGTTGAAAAATACCCGGGAATCCTGCGCCTGCGCGACGATCTGGAAATGCTTCGCCGGCCTCAGCCGCAGATCCATCCGGTATCGCTGCAATAAATAATGGTCGTCGTCAACGTCGGAATAGCCCCTGTTGTCGAAGCCTTCATAACGGACCCGGTACTCTCCCCCCAGGTGGATCCAGTCAGGCAAATTACGGTTCACCGGCTCCAGGCTTTGCGCCGTGACAACGACGGCGCAGGAGAGAGCTGCAAACAGGAGACAAAGCGGCCGGGGAAACTGAGGCACTTCTCTAACTCTAACAAATGAAGCCATTTGTAGCCGAGGCTTCCAGGTTTCCGGAGTTGACTTCTAACGGAGTGTCGGCTATAGTTCTGAAGTACTGCGGTTTCAATGGTTTGTCTCCCCAAACAGGTGGCGCTTTTCCCCGTCTGACTGCCCCTCACCCGAGAGCCACTGATTCTGCTAACCTGGAGAACTCTTATGCCCGGCACTGAGGACGATCGGCAGATGGACGTGCAAGCGCCCGGTCAGGAGGGCGACTACGCGCAACTCCTCGACGACTACAGCCACTTCGCGCCTCCGGCAGAAGGGGAAGTCTACAAAGGTACGATTCTAAGCGTCACCGACAAAGAAGTAATCGTCGACTTCGGCTACAAATCCGAAGGACTGGTTCCCATTGAGCAGTTCCGCGGACCCGACGGTACCGTTTCCGTCCATCCTGGCGACGTCATTGACGTCATGATGGACCGGTCGGAGAACCGGCCTGAAGGCTACGTCCTTTTGTCATACGAGCGCGCCCACAGGCTGCGGGCGTGGGACGAACTGGAAAAAGCCATGAAGGACGGCCTCACCGTGCTCGCGCGCGTGCTTGCCAAAACCAAGGGCGGTCTCACCGTCGACGTCGGCGTTCCCGCCTTCATGCCTGGCTCCCAGGTGGCCGCGCGGCCTATCTATAATCTCGATCAGTTTGTCGGCACCGATATTCCGGTAAAAATAGTCAAGCTCAACCGGCGTCGCGGCAACGTCGTGGTCAGCCGGCGGCTCGCGGTGGAAGAGGAAGAACACTCCCGCAAGTCACAGGCTCTCGACGTCCTCGCCGAAGGTTCCGTTGTGCAGGGCATCGTCAAAAATCTCACGGATTACGGCGCTTTCGTCGACCTCGGCGGCATCGACGGCCTGCTGCACGTCAGTGACATGTCCTTCGGCCGTATCACGCATCCGTCGGAAATGATCCACGTCGGCGATGAAATTACGGTAAAGGTTCTTAAATTCGACAAAGATAAAGAGCGAATTTCCCTCGGAATCAAGCAGCTCAATCTGAATCCCTGGGAAACGGTGGAAGAGCGCTATCCAGGCGGACTTCGTGTCATCGGGCGGGTGGTCAGCGTGACCGACTACGGCGCCTTCGTCGAACTGGAAGCCGGCGTCGAGGGCCTCATTCATATCTCGGAAATGACGTGGAGCCGGCGGATGAAACATCCGTCGAAAGTGGTCCGCGTCGGCGATCAGGTGGAAGCCGTCGTGCTGGAGGTCAAGCCCAAAGACCGGCGCGTATCTCTCGGCATCAAGCAACTGGAAGCCGACCCGTGGACCACCGTGGCCGAACGCTACAGCATCGGTTCCGTTGTCGAAGGCCGCGTGCGCAAGCTCACCGACTTCGGCGCGTTCATCGAAATCGAGGAAGGCATCGACGGTCTGGTCCACATCTCCGATCTGTCCTGGACCAGGCGCGTCGGCCATCCTTCTGAAGTGCTCAAGAAGGGCCAGCTGGTGCAGGCGGTCGTGCTGCACATCGATCCTGACAACCGTAGACTGTCACTCGGCGTCAAACAGTTGCAGCCCGATGCCTGGGAGTCGTTTTTCCGCGCCTATGCCGTGGGAGACGTTGTGCGAGGCAAGGTCTGCCGCTCGTCTAATTTCGGGGTGTTTGTTGAAGTTTCTCCCGGCGTCGAAGGGCTGTGTCACAATTCGGAAGTACCCGAGCGGCCGGAACGGGACAAGACGGAGCCGCCTCTGCCCATCGGAGAGGAGCTCGAGTTCAAGATTATTAAGCTAAACGAAGCCGACAAGAAAATTGGACTCAGCCTTCGCGGTGCCATGGAGGATGCCGAAAGGAACAGGTTGGGTGAGTACGGTCGTCAGGCCGCGGCTGCGTCTTCGACAGTGGAAGAAGCGATCAACGCGACGGTACGTGGTGACGAGGAATAACGAGATGCCCGCCCGGAACACAGGAGCACACGCACAGTGACCAAGGCCGATTTGATCGAGGAAGTTTCCCGCGTGGTGGAGATGACCCGCAAAGATTCAGAAGTGATTGTGGAAGCTATCTTCGACAGCGTCGTACGTTCTCTGCGTACGGGAGACAAGATCGAGATTCGCGGTTTCGGTAGTTTTCGTACGCGGCAGAGACAACCTCGCGTAGGCCGTAATCCCAAAACCGGCACGCGCGTGGAAGTCCCCTCCAAACGTATCCCATACTTCAAGCCCAGCAAGGAATTGAAGGACCTGGTAAACAATTCGCCTGCGGCCCCGGAACCAGAACCGGCTGGCAAGAGTTCCGAATCCTGATCGGCGGGAAATGGACCGCCTCTGGAGTCCCTGGCGATACCGATACGTCAGTAAGGCAGAGCCCACCGACGCGTGCATTTTCTGTGAAAAGTCGGCACGCAATGAAGATCGCGAAGACCTGATCCTGTTCCGCGGCGAGCGGAACTTCGTGCTGCTCAACCTCTACCCGTACACCAGCGGCCACCTCATGGTGGCCCCGTACCAACACGTTGCGACACTCGAAGAAGCGCCCGAAGAGACGGCCATCGAGCTGATGGCCCTCACCCGCCGCTCGCAACGTCACCTCCGCGAGGTCTACCGAGCGCCCGGCTACAATCTCGGCATGAACATCGGAGCTGCCGCCGGCGCCGGAGTCGCGGGACACATCCATATGCACGTCCTCCCGCGCTGGCCCGGCGACGCCAATTTCATGACCACCGTCGCCGAAACCCGGGTCGTCCCTGAAAACCTTGACGTCGCCTGGCAAAAGCTCAGCGAAGCATTCCGCCGCCG
>JAWXCM010000166.1:0-9374 GCA_034408745.1 Bryobacteraceae bacterium | reverse complement strand
TGGAGATGGACCTACGAGAACGAAAGCGGCGGAGAGCACCACAGGTTAAGATTCTTTAATCGCTAAGTTAGCGCTTATGGGCCCCCAGGCCTGCGGCGGATCCCCAGATCCGCCATGCTCCAACCGTCGGTAACACTAACGCTCCTGCGCGCGAATCACGGCTGCGTGGGCTGCGGCCCTGTCCGGCTTCCCTGCCTGCTGCCACGCTCGAATGAGCAGGTAGTGGATCGCGTTGTCCCTGACCGCGCCTTCAGACAGCGTCAAAGCGAGCTCGCCCTCGGCCGCAGCCTGCGCGGGTTCGCCCATTTTCAGCAGCAGCCGCGCCAGTTCAAAGTGCGCATCACGCAGCTTCGGAGCCAGCTTCACAGCATCGCGGGTCCAACGTCCGGACTCATCCAGACGCCCGAGAAGCAGCAGCAGTCGAGCCCCGGGCAACAGCGTCTCGGCCTGCGGCTGGCCAGCTGCGCGCTCCAGACGAATCGCTTCCTCATACAGCGTCATCGCGTCGGCGGGCTTGCCGACACTCTCCGTGACCAGGCCCAGATACAACGCCGCGCGCGGGTCCCTCGGCGCCAGCTCCCGAGCCCTCCGGAATCGCGGCAGCGCAGCCTTCATGTCGTTGTTCATCCAGGCTTCCATCCCATACAGGAACTGCGCATAGGAGGCACCAGGGTCTACCTTCAGAGCGCGCTCCAGGCTTTGTCGCGCGAGGTCGTAGCGATTGGCCGCCATGGCCAGTTTGGCGTGCAGGGTGAGCGCCGGAACCAGGTTCGGATCGAGGCGGAGCGCCTCTTCCACAGCAGCAAGCGATTCCGGGAACTTGCGGGCGACAAACAGGTCATTCGCCTTCTGGTAGGTAAGCTTGCCCGGCGAAGCAGGATCAGCGCCGGCCAGCAGAAGACCTGCCAACACCCCCACAGCCAGGGCCCTCACGGTTCCACTTCTTCCGTGACATCGACAATGCGGTCGACGGCCACTTTGGTGAGCTTCTGGACGCGCCCTCCGGGCCAGCGGATCTCCACCAGGTCGGCCACCGGACTGGCGCCGAGTCCGAAGCGAACGAGAGGCTCGCTGGAACTGGCGTAGCCGACGGCGGTGGTTGCGTGATTGTACAGGTCGCGTCCGTCCGCCAGCCGAACGTGAACCGTAGCGCCGAGCCCCTGCCGGTTGGACTTGACCCCGCGAAGCCGAATCGCGAGCCAGTGGGAACGGCTGGCTGTGATGTTGCGATACAGCTTCGCCGGACCATTTACCGCACTGACCACCGCGTCCACACGGCCATCGTTGTCGAAGTCGGCGAATGCGGCGCCGCGGTGAGCAGCCGCCATCTGTAACGCGGGTCCAGCACCCGCCGAAACGTCGTCCAGCCGCTTGCCTTCCACACTGCGATAGATGCGATTCGGCAATGCCGACTCCCGGCCCAGATACCGATCCAGCTGCATCAGGTGGGCCAGGGCGAAGAACAGATCCTTCCAGCCGTCGTTGTCGAAGTCGTACATGCCGAGGCTCCAGCCGGTCAACTGCCGCGTGCTCATCAGCAGACCCGTGCGCTGCGCGTAGTCCTCAAATCCGCTTCTCCCGCCCAGATTGCGGAACAGCAGAAAAGAATCGTTCAGGATTCCGGACACAATTAAATCCGGTTTTCCATCATTATCCAGATCCCGGAAATCGGCTCCCATCCCGGCGATGGCGTGGCCGTCTTCGCGAAGCGCAACGCCCGCCTCCAGCCCGATTTCCTCAAATTTTCCATTGCCCAGATTGCGAAACAGCAGACCGCGAACCGAGTCGTTGGCGACGAAGATGTCGGTGAAGCCATCGCCGTCCATGTCCGCAAAGGACACGCCCATTCCCTTCCCGATGTGGCTCTGAATACCAGAGGCCTGCGACACATCACTGAAGGTGCCGTCGCGGTTGTTGTGGAAGAGCTGGTTCGGCAGGCCTCGATAGGCGTCGGGATGGCAGTAATACTGCCGCTCCGGGGTGCCGCAGCGAGGCTCTTTATCGGCATCCCACACCACGTAATTGGCGACGAAGAGATCGAGCCAGCCGTCGTTGTCGTAGTCGAACCATCCGGCGGAGACGGCCCACCTGGGACCGAACGCCGGGTCGACGCCGGCAAGCCCGGCACGTGAGGTCGCGTCTGCGAATCGGCCGTTACCGAGATTGCGGTACAGAGTGTTGCCCTTTACGCCGGCGACAAACAGATCGGTAAACCCGTCGTTATCGAGGTCAGCCGCAGCCACAGCCATCGAGTAGCCTTCACCGGCGAGCCCGGCGTCGTCAGTAACGTCTGTAAAAGTCAGGTTGCAGTTGTTGCGGAAGAGTCGATTGGAAAACTTTTGGCCGGTCTTGCGAAGCGAAGGAATGGCCGCACCGTTGGTGAAGAATATGTCGGTGCAGCCATCGTTGTTGTAGTCCAGCGCCGCCACCCCGCCGAGCGTCAGCTCAATCTGGTGGAACCCGCCCGCTTCGCCGTTCTGCAACTCGAATCGTAAGCCCGATTTGGCTGCAATTTCTTCGAAGCGAATCGCCTGTGCAAAGCACGCGACGCCTCCCAGAACCACCACAAGCGCGATAAGACGGAACACGTTGCCAATCTTAGCGAACTGGCTTGCGTATTAGAACTCGATCCTGGCCACCAACTGCCCGGTGCGAGGAATCCGATACGGTGCCGGTAATCAAAACTACTCGTGGAACTATGTTAATTTTCTGAGGTCTCGAGTTCGGCCAGTCGCATCCTGGCGTTTCGGGAAACGGGGTTTAACTCAAGATATCGCTGTAGAAGAACTCGCGACTCCCGGGCCGATCGGATCTGGGTCAGATTCAGCACCGCTTCTTCCAGTGCGGGATTGACCTGCAGCGCGCGTTCCCACAGGCGTCCCGCCTCGGCCACGCGGCCCCGGCTTGCCAGATACGACCCGAGGTTTACGAGGGCGGCCGGCTCGTACGGGTTGTCGCGCAGCACCGATTCGTACAGTTGCGCTGCCCGGGCCGCATCCGGTTCCAGCACCGCCAGCCGGAGCCGCACGGGCCAGTCCTGCGGCGTGGCGCGCAGCAGATATTCGCGGGCGCGACGGTCTCCCAGTTCTGCATACGCCAGCCCAAGCGCACGGTCGTCGCCCGAGCCAAGAAACGGCACAAGCGTTTCGGTCGGCGGCGGCGACTCGCGCCTCTGTGTTTTGGGGATGCTGTGGTCCGTCATCACGCCGTGGTTGGCGTCGACCGCCCTGGTTCGAGGCATGTGGCAATTCGCACAGCGCTCCTGCTGGCGATGGGCCGTTTTGTGGCAAGTGAGGCAGGCCTGCTGCGATTTGTCCGTGTTGCTGTGCGGGTCGTGGCAGGTGCCGCACCAGAGCTTGTCACCGGATCCGGCTTTGCAGGCGCTGGAGGCCAGCTTTTCCACGTGGCTGGTGACTTTGAGATCTCGCCGGCCCAGTTTCCAGACGAAGTAGGTGGCGAAGTCTGAGAGTCGCTCTCCGGCCCGGTAATCGACGAACTTGCGGCCCGCCCGCTCGATACGAGCTTCTCCCGTCAGGTGGCACTGGCTGCAGACGGCATCGCGGCGTTCCGGGTCGAGCCGCGCGGGATTGACCATCCTGACCTTTGCAGGATCCAGGGCGTGTTCGCTGCCCGGGCCGTGGCATCGCTCACACGCGACGCCGTTCTCGAGGAATGGCGGATCGCCGTATCGATTTTGCGTGCCGAGGACTGGTCGGACGCGGCTGGTGTGGCAGAGCAGGCAACTGGGCTCGACGGCCCGCGTCAGCCGCACCTCCGTGTCTCGCTCATACCCAGGCGAGGCGTCCCACGCGCGTTTCTGGGCATACCAGGTGACAGGCAGTTCGAAGAGATAGCCGGCGCGTTCGCGGAGCCAGGTCCGACCAGCCGCGTTGGAGCCGATGAAATAGTCGAAGCTGGCCGAACCGCCCTCGAAGAACAGCTTGTTGTCACTGATTCGGTAGCGGTGTCCGGCGGCGGTGAAAGTAGCTGGTGGGACCGTCTGGACACGGCCGCTCGACTGGGCCATAGGAGTCCGCGCGTACGAATCGAAGATGCCGGTATGGCAGGGCCTGCAAAGCTGGCTTCCGATAAAAACCGCTGCGGCGGTCAACAGCATAGTGAGTCCGCCGTGGTTAGCTGCGGCGAGACTCGATAATCTTCACCATGCGCGCACGAAGGCTCGCTTTGAGGGAGCCTGAATCGCTTGCTGTGGCCAGATTCTTCAGCTCCCGTGGATCTGCGTTGTAGTCGTACAGTTCCTCGCCTTCTCGGCCGTCATCCCACATTGTGTAGCGATACCGCTCCGTACGCATCGAGTAGCCTCGAACCGCGCCTCCGGGCCTTTGAGGCTGGCGCTGAACTTGCGTCATCGCCGGCCGATCCCAGGCGGCATTCGGATTGGTCAGCAGGGGCTTCAGACTCGTTCCGTGCAGGTTCGTGGGTACGTTGGTCAGTCCGCAGAGATCGACGAGGGTGGGGTACATGTCGAGGAATTCGACCGTGCGGGAACATCCCTTGCCTCGGGCCGGCACACCTGCTCCACACAGGATTAGCGGCGCACCCGCGGCGTATTCAAACACCGTCTGCTTCATCCACTGACCGTGTTCGCCGAGGCCGTATCCGTGGTCGCTCCAGAACACGATGGTCGTGTTTTCTTCCTGTCCCGTGCGCTTTAACGCCGCCAACAGCTTTCCCACCTGCGCGTCGAGAAATAATGTTGCCGCATAGTAGGCGCGCATCGCCTCCAGCCGCTGCTTCTCGGTCATATCCCAGTTTGCCGGGGTGGTGAAGTAGGCCCACTTTGGCGCGATCTTCATTTCCCATTCCTCAAAGGGCACAAGTTTCACGCGCTCCAGCGGCACCATGTCGAAGTACTTCGACGGCGCAATCCAGGGGCAATGCGGCTTGTAGAACCCAGCACCCAGAAACCAGGGTTTGCCACGGTGCGCTTCCATCAGCCGGATTGTCTCGGCCGCCACCATGCCGTCGGTATGCTGTTCGTCCTTCGCGGGCGAAGCGTAAAAGCAGACCGCACTCCCGAGTCCGCGGCTCGGCGTAAAGTTGGTCAGCAACGGCTCTTCCTGGGTTTTATCGACACCGGCGGGATTAAACCGCTCATTCCAGGTGGGCTCATCGTCGAGCCCATTGGTTCCAATTTGTCCTGGATTTCCGTAATGAAATATCTTTCCTACACGCGCCACATAATAATCGTTCTTTTGAAACGCCTGCCCGAGCGTGACGACGTTCGGCACGCTGGTGCGGAAATGTTTCTGCAGGTCGTACACGCCGGTCGCGTCGGGCGAGAGGCCCGTCATTATCGAAGTTCGGGAAGGACTGCACAGCGGGAACTGACAGTAGGCATTGTCAAACCGCACGCCCCGCCGGGCGATGGAATCCAGATTCGGCGTGTGGACCACCTTCAGTCCGTACGTACTGAAGCTGTGATTCAGATCGTCGCAGGCGATGAATAATACGTTCCGTTTCGGCCGAGGCTGGGCCGATGCCGTCAGTGCTGTGGAAGCGGTCAGTAAGAAATTACGTCGAGTCGAGGACATAGACGTAATGGAGTATATACGAAGGTGACGACCAGGAGTCCCGGGTTGTCAAACGCGCGTATGGTGGTGCGTTACCTTGCGGGTTTCAGTTCGACCAGCAGGATTCCGGCGAGGATGCAGACGGCTCCGGCGAGGGCTCGGGCGGTGAGGACTTCGCCCAGAAAGAGCCAGGATGTGCCCCATGCGAAGACGGGCTCGAGGGAGAAGATGAGGACGGCTCTGGTGGGTGAAGTTCGGGCCTGAGCCCAGGTCTGGATCCAGAAGGCTACGGCTGTCGCTAGGACGGAGGTCACGGCGAGCGCGGAGAGTACCGCTGGCGGCCACCGGACCGCTGGCGTTTCCACCCACCAGAATGACGACAGTGAGATCGCGGAGCAGGCGGCGATCTGGAGGAGCGTCAGCCAGTCGGTGTCCATTTTCCTTGAAAAATGACCGAGCGCGAGGATGTGCCACGCAAAGGCAAAGGCGCAGCCGACCGTCAGCAACTCCCCGAGCCCGATGCTGAAGGAGGCCGACTGCAGTGTCAGCAGTCCCATGCCGACCGTCGCGGCGAGTATTCCGAGCCACTCCATCATCCCCGGCATTCGACGAAAGACGATGGCCTGCAACACGGGTACGAACGGGATGTACAGGCCGGTGATGAAGCCGGAGGTTGCGGGTGTGGTGTATTTTAGCCCGATGGTTTGCAGCAGGTAGCCCGCATAGAGCAGACTGCCGACCAGAAGTCCGGCCCACACGCCGTGACTTGTAAGACGCCGGCCGCGGAGACGGAAGACGCCAAACAGCAGCACGGTCGCGATTGAGAAACGGAGTGCGAGGAACAGCACCGTCGAGACGTCGTCGAGCGCGCTCTTGACCATGACGAAGGTCGCGCCCCAGAAGAGGCAGACCAGGGCCAGGCCGAGTTCGCCACGGTTCATGCGGCGGCTTCGTTGAGCAGGAGGGCGAGGGTCAGCAGGATGCGTCGGAGACCGACTTCACGGCCTTCGGGGTGGTACCACTCGGTGGGCGTATGGGCGCCACCGCCGCGCCCTCCGGCTCCGATTGAGATGGCGGGCAGGCTCATCGACAACGGAATGTTGGCGTCGGTGGACGCACAGTCGATCTGCGAGCGGATGCCGAGGTGGGCGTCCACTGCCTTGACGAACTTCAGGATAGGCGCGTCGTCGGCGAGACGGCCACCGGGGCGGGCGCCGATCTCGCGAATCCTGGGGCTGATGCGGCCACTGGAGGCTCGGTCATTCTCCACAGCGACCGCGGCACCGACGCTGTTGGTGAGGGCGACGACCAGCTCTTCGATGCGTTCCGGGCTTTCGGCGCGGATATCGATCTTGGTGCGGGCGTCGGCCGGAATCGAGTTGATGCTGGATCCGCCTTCGAGCATCGCGAAATTCCACGAGCAGCGAGGCCCCGCGGCGAGGACTCTGGGGTCGTCTGTGAATGAGGATATGGCGCGGCTGAGAGCGTGCACCGGGTTGGCGGTTCCGAAGTCGCTCCAGCTGTGGCCGCCCGGTCCCTGGAGTGTGACTTCAAAGCGGCGGCTGGCGAGAGCCTGGGAGGTGATGTGGCTGGTGGCCGGCCCGTCCAGGACGACGAAGGACCGGATGCGTTCGGCGAGAGCGGACTGGTGGCAGAGATAGCGCATTCCGCTGAGGTTGCCCTCGCCTTCCTCACCTACGTTGGCGACGAGCAGAAGTGAGGCACCGCCGGCAAGCGGCGGAGCGGATTTCCAGAGCTTCGCAATGGCGAGCAACGCGGCGAGTCCCGCTCCGTTATCCGAGACGCCGGGTCCGCGGAGAGTGCCGTCGGGATCAATGCGGATGTCTTCGGGGACGCGCGGGGCGAGGACGGTGTCGAGGTGCGCGGTGAGGGCGACGCAGGAGCCGCGGTGTGGCTCGGGGCTGGCTATCACGTTGCCACCGCGGTCGATGCGCGCCTCCCAGCCGAGGGTTCGGAAAGCGTTGACCATCCACTCAGCGCGGCGGCCTTCGAGGAACGTGGGTGCGGGGACGCGGCAGAGCTGGACGTGTTGATCGTTGATCCAGACGCGCTCGCGGGAGAACCACTGGAGTGCGTCCTTGACGGCAGGAGTCTGGAGGATCTCCGACAACTGGGGGAAGTCGGGTGGGCGCGTTCGCGATGGAATCTTCAGCGGGCTGCCCATCAATACTTTGCAGTGTAGCGCGGGTGGGGCCTGACGACCTGTATGGATCGGCCAGGCCCCACCCGTTGGCCGTGGTTAATAAGACTCGGCGAGAGCCCCGGCGGTCGGCACCGTGATGGCGGGGAGCGCTGCTTCGATCCGGCCGCGCATGGATTCATACTCCTGCGGGAGTTTGAGCGCGCTGCCGAGAGTTTCCGGGGTCTCGTCGACCTGGAAGCCGGGCGGGTCGGTGGCAATCTCAAAGAGGATGTGGCCGGGCTCGCGGTAGTAGATGGAGTGGAAGTAGTTGCGATCCATCACCGGCGAGACGTGGTGACCTTCCTTCATGAGGAGTTCCTGCCAGCGCTGCTGGTGGGCGTCGTCTGGCGTTCGGAAGGCGATGTGATGGACGGTTCCGGCGCCGCCGAGGCCGCCTGGAGTGCTGGGGTCGGCTACCAGGACGTCGATGGTGCGGGTGGGTCCCCCGTCGCCGACTTCGAACCGTATACGGTTGCCCTCGCGAGCAGTCTCGCGGAAGCCCATGGTGGCGGTGAGGAGCTGTGCCGTGGGTCCTTCCTGCTTTTCGGTCAGCGTGGCGCTGTGGATGTTGCGGACTGCGTATTCCGCCGGGATCTCGACGCCATCGCGGGTGCAGGGGGTGGACTCGGCTGAGACGGCGGCCACGAGTTCGATGACAAGGCCGTCGCCGTCATCCACGCGGAGCACGGAATGCCCGAAGCGGTCGGGCTGAGCGAGAGCGGTAAAGCCGTAGCTGGTGGCTCGCTGCGACCAGTAGTCGATGGAATCAAATGGGACGGTAAAGGTGGTTGCGGTCACCTGGCCTGAGCCGAGCCGGCCGCGGCGCGCGCCAGGCGACGGGAAGAATGTCAGGATGGTACCGGGGGCGCCGGTGTCATCGCCGTAATAGAAGTGATAGGTTCCGGGGTCGTCGAAATTGACGGTGCGCTTGACAAGTCGCAGGCCGAGGAAGCGGACGTAAAAGTCGAGATTGGGCTGAGGAGCCGACGCGATTGCCGTGACGTGATGGATGCCGTCGATTCGGGGCGTCTGGGGCTGTTCGATCATGGGCTATGTGATGCCCGGAATCGAATTTGGTTGCAGCCAGGTTGAACACACAAATGGCGGGGTGGCTGATGCCAGACCCCGCCATCGGAGAAAATTGGGTTACTTTGCCTTTTTCTGCTTCTGCTGGCCGACGCGAACCTTGTACACGTTTGCCCTGGCTTCGTTCCAGCCCTTCCAGTCGAAGCGCGCGGACGCGTCCTTCAGGTAGGCATTGACATCTGCGTCCTTGGACAGGACGGCCATAATGGTAGCGACACCACCATCCGAAGGATTAGTGATTCGATACCGCTTTACATTCGGAATCGCCATAACTTTCTCAGTGTAGCAGTTTTGTAGCCGCTATGGACACTGTCCGATGCAAACGAGTGCGCGACGTAAAGGTGGACCTTGGAGGGATTCTCTTTTTTTCGGTTCGTTTCCTTGCGGATAATCCTGGAAACGGCAGTTGAAGGGCTGGCTTGAATGGCAAGTGTTAGATACTGTTGAAGATTAGCGAAGATCTGGGTCTGGTAAAGACTCACCCGATGGGTGAGCGCAATGAGGGAGCGGTTGAGGTGCTGGAGAGGGGTTCCAGTCTGGACACGTTTGCG
>JAWXCM010000165.1:0-14244 GCA_034408745.1 Bryobacteraceae bacterium | reverse complement strand
CTGCGGATGCGCATCCGCAGCGGCGGGAACGGCTCCATAGGTCTGGACGAAAGCGGTCCTGAGCCCGGCCAGGTCGCCGGCACTCCTATTTCGCATGATGGATTCAAGCTGGCGCGGATTAGGAAGCTGGGCGCTGGAGACATTGATCCCGTACAGAGTGTTCAGCGCGCCGGAGAACTGAGCGATCAGTTGCTGCACAAGCCCTCGAATCCGGTTGATTTCGGCGATGGGCCATACGACTTGTTCGAAGAAGTTCCGCAACGTGCTGAGAATGTTTTGCACCGCCGAAGAAGCGGTACTGATTGCTTGAAGGATCGGCCGCATCACGTTGTTGATAAAGTTCTGTAGGGCTGCCGTCGCCCCATTCAGCCCGCTAAGGATGCCCGTGATGCCGGACAAAAGACCGCCCTGGGCGTACGCAGGTTGTGGTGCGATCATGACGATCATGAGAATGCTGACTAGTGCTATCGCCAGTACCTTCGTGAGAATTGTGCCCATCGGTTTCCGTCCTTTGCGCCTATACTCCAGCAGCCACGTAGGTCACTTCGCTTCGTTTCGCACTCGCTCTTTGCACGAGCCCGGACACCTCTTCTGGCAGCGCTTCCTCCTCCGCCAGGCCATGCGGGAACCGCGCGGCGAGTTCCTTGTAGAGATCGATCAGCGGCCGTCCGGCGTTTTCTCTGAGATACCAGGCACGGTACGCCCGCTCCCGCGGATACGTTGTCGCCACCCAGTAATCCACTCCGGTCGGCACGAGCCGCACGGTTTGTGTGGTCTCCGACTTTTCGCCGAGGACAAGGAGAATCTCCGCACTCCTTCCCTTGCGTGGAGCTGAGAATCGCTTAATCTCGTTCAGCGCGACTTCGGTCAGGCCCAAGTGATCGATCAGCGGACTCACGTCGCCTGGCTGTTGTCCGATGACCTTTACCGACGTGTTCCGGAGAATTCCCGCACCATGTTCTTTCGGTTTCTGCTTCGTACCGACAAAGTCTTCGAGCGTCTGGCTGATTCCCCATACGCTGGCACCGCGTTTGCGCGCCGTGCGGAACAACTGAACGACGCAATCCGCCAGTACCGGTGAATCAAGCAGTGCCCAGCATTCGTCGAGCACCGTGATCGACGCCTGTCCTGACCGGCCCGAAGACCGCTCCGACATGGACTGCGCAATCAACATGCTCATCGCCGTTTCGAGGCGCGGGTCCGAACTCAGTCCCTCGATGTTGAAGAAAAGCCAGTTTGCGTCTGTACGCATCGTCGTGTGGCGATCAAAGAGCTTCGAGTACACACCCTTCTCACCGGTCCATTGCCGCAGCGACACGGACGCCAGTTGGGCCAGTTGTCTGATATGTTCAATGCGTTCTTCGTCGTTCCAATTGCCAAGCTCGTCCTTCAAATCCGAGTACGTAGGAGTTGTGTTATCTCCTCGAATCGCGGCGCGCTTGTAGACCTCGGCGATCGCCGACGTGAGAATGTTGTCGAGCAGCGATGTGTCGGCCTGACCAAGATCCCCGATCATATGGCGCGTGAGGTTCTTCAGGAACGCGATCTTGTCCTTGGTCGGTGCGATTTCACCGGGCGGCAGATCCCAGGGGTTCAGTGTCTCCGACCCTTCCAGATCCACTTCAATCACGCGCCCGCCCATCAGCTCGACCAGCGGTCGATAGGAGTCACCCCGCTCGACGATGGAGATCAACGGGTTCGAGCGCGCCATCATGAGCAAGAACATCTGGGCCATGAAAGTCTTGCCGCCTCCGGACTTGGCCATGAACAGCATGTTGGCGTCACCCATCGAGGAGTCATAGGGCGAGAAGGGAATCAACTGGCGATACGGCGTTTCGAGCAAGATCAGCGGCGATTGCACCGTGCCACGCCAAGGTGTCTCGATGGGCAGCAGATCCGCCGCGTGCAGCGTGAGCGCGCTCATCTCACGTTGATTAGGCCCTGCCATTCCGGGCAGACTTGATAGAAACAGCCGGCGTTGCGCCAGCGACTCGGGGATGGCGCGGGCGCCATTCATGCGCCCCACAGCGTGGATCACCCGTTCCCGGCGGCGGTTGAGCTCCCTCTGCGCCTCTTCCATATCCGATCGGCTGACGACTGGTTTGGAAGTGCGGATAGTGACGATTAACGAATACTCGCAGACTTTGAGCGAGGAGGAGATCACTGCGGTCAGAACGTCATTGAGCTGCGAGTGCGCTACCGCCGCATCCACGTTAATCATGCGACCGCCTCGTGAGTCGATCTGCGCGGCCTGCATCTTCTTCATGCGGCTCTTGAAACCCGAAATGACCTTGGTCTGGTCCGGAATCGTTACCTCGGCATTGACCACGACCGGGAAATCCAGCACCATCAATTCCCGCAGAATGCCGGGGAACGTTCCGTCCGGCAGGTCCTTCATGCTGACGAAGGTGTATAGGAATCCACCCACCTGAATGTATCCCTCCTGCTCGTCTTCGATGCTGGTGTTGACGATCTGCTCCCTTGCGCTCCGGAAGTCGATCGAATGTTCACCACGCCGGTACGGCCCACGGTCTTCAAACACGGGATTCAAACTTCGCTTGGCCTCGACAAACATTTCGCCGTCCGTCATACGGTGAGTACGCATTCCCGTCGCCCCGAGAGTTTGCTCAACGCCCGCCATCAGCGACGAAAACTCAGCCAGCAGATCTTCATGCTCCCGGTGCTCACGCTGAATGCACTTGTCCGCGGATAGGCTGAACCAGTTCCTCTTCTTGCCTTCCTGCCGGTCCGCCATCTCGTGGTGAATGCGGGGATTCCAGATGAAATAGGCGTGCAGGATGTGTCGGAGATAGAAGCCCCGGGCCTCGTTCTCATCCCACTGCTGCATCCGAATGCGGTCGATGTCCTGCAACACCGGATTTTCGCTTCGGTTGAGTCGCGGATATTGCTTTCGGACGTCGCCGATTCCTTCGGTGATCTCGAAGCGAACCTGCATTCTCATAGACCGCTCCGGGAGCGATCGGACCAAAGCCTCAAAGGCGCGCTTGGATCGATTCCTCATGTCGTCGTCGTGATAGTAAGAATTGAGACCATCGAGTTCGTAGCCTGCGACGAAGCTGCCATCTATCTGCACGGCCACCCCGTCCAGGTAGTCCCGCACGGAGAGCAACTCGCAGAGTGGCGGTTTGTGCAACGCTTTCTTGTGTTCGGACATGGTGGTCGGCATTATTTGAGGTACTCCTTTGTCAGTTCGCGGTCCCGCTCCAGGCCGCAGTAGATGTGGGGTTTGATCTGCCAAATCAAAAGGTCACGCAGGTAGCCTCTCGGTTTTCCATACTTGAACAGCCAGAGACATGGAATGGCCAGGATCGGTACGATCCACAGGAGCAGGAAGCTCAGCGGGATGCCGTAAACCTCGCGGCCAAGAAAGCGACCGATGAAGTTCGCCAGCACGCCGAGTCCGAGTACCAGGAACATGTCTTCGATCTCCAGGTACAGCCAGGTGACGCGTTGGTGAAGGTTGCGGTGTACCTGTGTGACTTCGAGCGCCATTGGGTCCTCCCTAACTGATTCCGCCTGTTCCCTGCCGTACGAAGAACTCCGCCATCCGCAGCAAACCCGAAACACTGAAGCTCGCCATCGCGATGATGATGTGCCGCGCCCACGGAGCGCCGGGATAGATTCTGAATCCGGCGCCACCGTAGTGAAGAAGAGCCATGACTACCTGCAGCACGCCATAAACCGGTAGAAACACGTTCGCCGACCAATTCACTAATCCCAGTAAGGTGAACCACACCTGATCCGGATCATTCCAGGCGCGGACCCGCGAGAACGTTTCGATGCCGCGCAGAATTCCTGAGACCATCAGCGACATTAGACCGGCGTACATCGCGTACTGAAAGGGCGCGCTTCGCGCCGCCCTGAGAATTGCGATGACGAAGAAGATTCCTGCCAGAGTCGGCATGATGACATTGCCGGACCAGTTTGTGAAGTTCGTTAAGCCGGTCAGTAAATCCATATTCTTCTCCGGTCACATCATTCGATTGATCAGAAGCCACAGCGCGCTGACTGTCAGAAAGCCGCCAGCACAAGCGACCAAACGCAGATATCCCGGTTGGTTGAAAGCGAATTGGATGATCGCCCCGCAAATTGCCAACCCTGCCGCGAGCGGAAAGATCCGGCTTGCCAGGTAGTTCCACATCGATTCAAGCCCGAGCACGATCGAGAAGCGGTTACCCACCGGTGTCCACGCGTCGATCAACGCGTGCGTCGATGAGATTGCTAACAGGAACATCGCGCTCAACAGAGACGGCAACGGCCCGGTGCCACTCGCGGTATCGAGAACAGCCCGCGTGACAAAGAAGGCCGCCAGAACCGGAGCGAGGCGCGTGACTACGAAATCGTTGACGAACGTCGTAAGGCCCGTCGTGATTCCTGAAAGCCAGCTATTGCTGATTGCGGCTCCCGGTGGGAAGAATACGGGAAACCCCAAGAATTGGAACCATACCAGCGTCGGCTCGAGCGCGAGAAAGATTACTGTCCACAGCATCCAACGCGAAAACCCGCCACCTATCCAGAAGACTGTCCCGCCTTCTTTTCGCAGGGAGATGCCGGCGTTCACTAAGCAGATGAACGCGGCGGGGCCGGTCAGTGCAAACATGACGCGCATGATGTCGTAAATCAGAGTAGGCATCGGTTCCTCATTCGGACACCGGATGGCGGGTTAGCTCGAATACGAGGGCACCCGCCATTCGGTAACTGCTGAGCGGAGGGCTTATGAAATGCCGCCACCGCCTTGCGCGATCCAGAATTCGAGCAGTCGCGTGACGCCCGAAACTGCCAGACAGCCAATCGCGGTGACGACGTATCGCCCGACCCCGCGGCCGGCCACATACGAGATAAGGCCACCGGCAAGAGCGAGCCCCGCTCCGACCGGGGCAATCACGTTGCCGATCCAGTTAACCAGGTTGAGGAACGCGCCTTCCGGCTGCGCGCCCGTTTGGCCTTGAACAGCCACGTTCACCTGCGGCGCCGCACCCAGATTCTGTGCGAGCACCACGGCCTGTGAAACGACAACAAGACATAGGACGGCCATCAGCAAGGTCGCCGCCCGCTGCCGGTTCGTTCCTGAAAGTTTCAACATGAGAGACCTCCCGTAACGTACGATTTGGATTCGGCTCAGGAATGAACCCGAGCACACAAGAAACTTACACGGGATTCCCGGAACCACAAAACGAGTTGCGTGTGCGTTTGGAACCGGCTGAAAGACGAGTAGGTCGGACGGGAGAAGGTCAGAATCGAGGCTGGACTCGGCCGAGGGCCTCATCAAGATCGCCCGGGTTCAGCGGAGGGAGTTCCTTGGCGTTCGGATCCATGCGGCGCATCGCGACGCGCTTCATGGATTGGATCGTGGCTTCAAGATCGGCGGGGGCCATGCCAGTCACTCGTTCGGCCAATGCCTGCACCGTCAACTCTCGTACGAGGCGGGTCTTGCCCAGATACCTCAGCACGAGCTTCCGGTACCCAGCTTCGTCTGGAACGGAGATTACGACTTTCTCGCTGAAACGGCCACCTCGCAGAATCCGCGGGTCAATCCGGTCGAGATAGTTTGTAGTGCCAACGAGAAAGATCTGGTGTTCGGGCTTCAACGCGCTAATCTCGATCAACGCCTGTTCAACCAACTGGACGTCATGCTGGTTCATCTGCCCATGAAGTTCAGGGAACAAGCCATCCATCTCGTCGAAGAATACGATAGAAGGCGCGTTATCTTTCGCCCTTCGGAAGATCTCCGATAACCGCTTAACGGACCCGCCCACCGCGCTGCCCAGAACGTCGCTCGGACTCACGGCGTAGAAACTGCGCTTGGCTTGGGACGCGATCAGCTTTGCTACCAATGTTTTCCCGGTGCCGGGCGGCCCGACAAGAATGAGCCCCGTCGGGGCCGGCAACGACAATTCCTCCGCGCGTCCGGGCTTCATGAGGTCCAACAAAGCACGCAAGTCGCCCACCACGGCGGCGGGCAACACGACGTCGTCCCATCCCACCGGCTCTAGCGATCCCTGGTCACGGCCACCGGTACTTTCCAGTGCCGCAACGAGATGCCGCTCCTCAATCACTTTTTCCTGTGCGCACAGAGCGGCGCGATCCACCAGACCCTTCAATCGCGCCGGGCTCCACCCGGGCGTTCGTTTCGCAATCGCCGTTAGATCATGATTCTTCCAGCGGAACTTTCGCAACTGGGCGGCAAGAATCTCGGCGCGCTCCGATTCACTCGGCAGGTCAAGCCGGATCCTTGCATCAAACCGTCCATCCCGGATCAAGGTCGGTTCAAGCCCGTCGAGATAGTTCGTCGCGGCGACGATGAGAAGGCCGTCCATCTGCCGGTACTGGTCGATCGACTGCATCAATTGCGTGACCAACGAGTTGTACTCGCGGCCACCACCACCAGAATCCGTGCCATGCCCTTGCTCCTGTTTTCGACTGCCGATGGAGTCAATCTCGTCGAGAAAGAGCACGATGGGCCGGTTCGCAGCGGCCGACTCGAAGACATCACGGATGCGTTCCGCCCCGGAGCCGACGTTCTGCCCCACCAGTTCCGGGCATCGGACGTGATGGAAGTTGACGACGAACTCGCCAGCCGTAGCCTCGGCAAGCAGGTTCTTTCCGGTTCCTTGCGGGCCGTAGAGAAGAATCCCGTTCTGAACGATGGCGCTTCGCTGCCTACGTAGGCGATTTGCAGCGATGGCCAACACCTCTTGCTTTGCGCGTGCAATTCCACCGACGTCTCGCAATTTGATCTGGGGAATGTTCGTCCAATGCGCTGCCGGGCGCGTTTCCGAGTGGGCTCTCTGCGGACTGTTTGTAGTCTGCGCCGTGACGCTGGCGTGCCGTCGAAAGAGCGCGGACAACGCCCAAAAGAAAAGCACTATGACAATCAAGAACCACACGGCAAGGAGCGGAAACTTCCACTCGCTGGCGCTTGGTCCACCGTTGTCAATCCCTAGCTCGACGGCGTGCTGAAGCAGACCCGATGTAGTTCCAGCTATTATCAGCCGCGCGCCAAAGAGAGGAAGCCGGGGCGTGAGTTTCGGCAGAATGAATAAGACGGCCCACGAAATTGCGGAGGCAATGGCGGTTTGTACGATCCCGAGGGGTACCAGATAGAGGCACAGCCAACCCTCGGCACCGACGAGAACGCAAGACGTCACGCTTCTCACTATCCAAGCGGATTTCTCAACTCGCGACGAGATCCTCGTTCTTTGGGTTAGATGCCGAAACTCAGCCCAGATCCCGGTCACACCAACCCTGGCCAGCGATCCGACTCTGTAGGCCAGCCAACTCCAGGAGCTCGTGAAACCAAAATACGGCATGGACTTTCCGTTCGAGCACCCTCAGAATATCCGATTCCGGGTCCCACGGAAAGAGGTCCACGCCGCATTTCGGTAACTATTTATCTGCGAACTAGTTCTCTGGTTGTTGTTGGGAAACACTGGAGGGATTTTGCGTCTTGATGAGCCGGTTCATCTCCCGCATTTCGTTCCGGATAGAGACGAGTTCCTGCAACTCCTGAGGTGACATCCCAGCCAACGGCGAGACGGGCGGCACATCCTGCGCACCTGAAAGTGCGGCGGTTCCACCGCGAGCCACAGTGTCCTGGCGCGGCGCGGGTGTGGTCACGCCCGGTTCGTTGAGCACTAAATAGAAGCGTGTGTTGGCCGGCACTGTAACTACGATGTTCTGTTGGAAAGCCAGCATGGCCAACTCCTGCTCGCCCCCCATCGCCACATTGGACGACAGACGTTCGCGCAGCAGGATGGAGTTGTCCACTTGGCCACCCAACCCACGGCCGCCGACCGCGAAGGCGGCGATCGTACCAATACCTGTGAGCGTGCGCGTGAGGAACTTCTTGCCTGTATTCTTTCCGTTGACAATACCGTGAAGTACACCTTGCTCCATGCTCAGCGAGGAACCATTGATTTTCTCTTGTACGCCGTTCGGGTATTCGAGAGCGTCAAACTTGATGGTGACCCAACCTTGTGGGGTTGCCTGCGCTAATGATCCATATGCCTTGGTGCCGGCCGGAATGATGAGATCACCATTCTGCTCGTAGTTGTACTCGATCACCGCGACCACTGGAACCTTCGCCGCCGAACTCACTTCATATTGAAGCCGGGCGACTAACTTAGTCCCTTGCGCGAGGAGCGTGGCCGGCGTTCGTTGCTGGATGGTTGGAACGACACTGGTGCCTACTGCGGTGCTCGCTAGACTGGTCCTGACGTAGACGAACGATGATTTCCGCAACCCTTCACTCGGATTTGAGACGGGTACCGTCGGCACGGGTTTTGGATTCTGCTTGGCCTGATATTCAGCGATTGCCGCGTTCCAATCCGTCACGTCCGTGGCGCGACGGGGCGGCGGCGTCAGCCCCTGTCGGCGGTACGCTTCTGCCAGTGCGGGGTCGTCGAAGTCCACACTGCTCAGTGCCGGATTCGTCGTGCGCCTCGCCGGCAGTTGCTTCGCCGTTGCTACTGGCTTAGGCACGTTTTCCGTTGGAACCGGAGTTCCGCGGTTCCGCATCGTTCCCAACAGATCCTTCTCCGTAAGTTCCCCGGTTTCTTCGTTCGGTTGCTGCGTGACGTTCAACTGCGGAACCAACGACCGGTTTGCGGTATCGGCCGTCGTGCCCGCCGTCTGCGGCCTACCCAGGTTTGGTTGCGTCTTCCGCTCCTTCTTTGAAGAATCGGTAGTCGTTGTGAAGAGTCCGAAGAACAGGAACAGACACCCCATGGCCGTGGCAACCAGAATAAGCGCGCCCCGTAACCGGTCGCCTGATTTCTGCTCCCGGGCCGATTCCACCGGGCGGCGAAACTTGGCCGCGAACTCTTCAATCCTGCCCTTGAAGGTAGTCTCTTCAGGCTCGTCAACGGGCACTGCGGCATCCGGCTGGGCGTTAGGATCTGGATTCAGTTCGGACGCCGCCGGTTCTCGAGTCCCCAGGGGCCGCTCATCTTTTCTTAAGTTATTCGACATGGCTCATCTCCTTCCGGACGGCTGAAACTCCGAATCCAATCGGCGCAAGTGCCGGCTTGTCCACCGCGCCGCTCTCCGCAATCTGGAGAAACAGCGTCTCATTCGATTGCTTAAAACTGGGACGCCCGAACACGACGACACCATCGGTCCGCTCGCCTGGCCCAATCCGCCGCCGCGCCAGCCGGAAGTCCTTGACAGCCAGTTGCTGGCTGGTGCCCCAGTGGCTCCGCTTGACTGGAAACCCCTTCTTCAACTTGCCAGCCAACTGGATCTGCGGTGGCCTGATCTCCACCGCGTGGGCCTGCGGATTGACCACTGAGAACAACACGACGACTTCGCTGCCTTGATCGACAACCTCGGAGATTCCAATCTTGACGAGGTCTCCTTTCCCATCCGGCGTGGTCGTGCGCAACCCATAGAGAGCCGGGAGCTTGGCCCGTTGCTGCCGCTCTAGCAGCAGGGCCAGCCCGTCGCGCTCGGGCGGCTCGATGGTTCTCTGGGTCTCCACCCGCGCCGGCCTAAGAACTTTGTTTGCCGTTGGCCCCGACGCCGCGACCGACCGCCTGGGTACGAGATCTTCCGTTCCGGAAACTTCAGCCGTCCCGACAGTACTCTCCTCGACCAGGAACGAACCCGCAGGCCGGTAGTTCACAACCAAGTCCACGGGTGGCCTCGCGGACGGCCCTTCACTGCGAAGCAAAAAACTCAAATGCCGGCCCTTCACGGTCGTTACCAGGAGATTCGATTCAGCGACGTCTTCGGATACCGGCTTCACCAACACCAGAGTCGGCTCCTTGTCGGAATGCTCGGCCAGGAATTTGACAGGGTCGCCGACAACCACTGAGCTAACCGCTTCCGGTAGTCTTATCGCCGTCGCATAGCGCGGAGCCAAGCGCACGATGTTCACCTGCTCATTCACGGTTCGTTGACTCACGACCGGCTTGATCTGCGTCTGTGCCAACGCCAGCGCCGCGCCAGCGAAGAAAATAACAGGTCTCATTTTGTCTCCACTCCTTCTCGTAGCAACGTCTCCCAACGGTTTCGACGATACAAATACGCCACGCGCGTGACGTAGTCGTGAACGTCTTTCGAATAGGCGAAGTTCAACCCGAGCCGCAGTACGCGGTTCTGGCCCGCGATGTAGCTGGCAACCATCAGCCGCCGGTCTCCACCGCACAGATCCTGCAACCATGCCAGATAGGCAACGCCAGCCCGCACATTGTCTTCAACGTCGAATCGGTTTCGGACTCGGAACACGGCTGCCGTGTCGGGCATCAGTTGCATTACTCCAGCAGCTCCAGCACTCGATATCGCTCGGGGATCTCCACGGGATTCCACCTCGATCACTGCGTATACCAGCTCGCGTTCTACCCCGTACTCAGTGGCCCAATAGTCCGTCCATCGTCGCACCTCGGCAGGCTGCGCCAGGCAGCAGCGTCCAGCCAACAAAAGGGACGCCAACCATCTCATACAGCAGCTCCACTGTTGACTCTCATGGCGGCCAACGCCTCATCCCGATATTTCAGGGCCGTCGCCACCAGACTCTTGAATCCATCCTTAAGCAGCAAACGTTTGACATCCTCCTCCGTTTTAGCCAGGAAGGGCAGCAACACATCACGCGTCTCCGCCCGGATTTCGGTCTCGCCCAATAGCTGCAATGCTCGAACGAACTGCACGATCTCGTCGATCGATGGGGGCTTCAGCAGGTTGTACCCGCGCAAGGCCTGCGCAAGTCCTACGGCCTGGGCCTTCAACTCAAGGGGCGCGTCGACAGTGCGGATATCGAGAATCTCCGCTTCCTTCCGGACGTCCGGATGCTCGATCCTTTTGTAGAGACTGCGACGGCGCAACGGGTCCCCTAAGCGCCGCTCCTGGTTCGATGTCATAACCACAAAGGGAATGGTCTTAGCTTTGACCGTCCCGAGCTTTGGAATCGTGATCTGCCAATCAGAGAGGATCTCCAAGAGGAGAGCCTCGAACTTCTGGTCCACCTTGTCGAGCTCGTCGATCAGCAACACAATTGGCTTCGGTTGCAATAGGGCTTGTAGCAGCGGACCTTGCGTGAAGAAATCCAACGTGTGCAGGCTCGACCGCAGCTTGTCCCATTCGCGGTCGATCACTTTTGCCTGCGTTTCAAGGTAGAGCCGTTGCAGCGCCTCATCGAAAGAGCCAATGGCCTGCTTCTCGGTAATTCCCTCGAAGCACTGCAGCCGGATCAGGTCAGTCCTCGCTGACGCTGCGAATGCCTGAGCCAAGAAGGTTTTGCCCGTTCCTGGGGGACCCTCGACCAAAATCGGCTTCTGCATCTTGGTCGCGAGCCAGATGATCTGCACCAAAACGGGGTCCGTCGCGTAGCCGGCTTCGCGGAGCCCCGAGGCGACGTTCTGCGGTGTTGCGAACATTTGAGAAAAGGATACAGCGCGGTTAATAAGAGACAAACCGAGCTTTCACCTTCTCTCGCCAGGGAATCCTTCGATCACAGAAGGTGCCTGCCCAACACTTGTCAATAGAAAGGCGTAATACGCGGACATCCCACAAATGTGAGACGCCCGTGACATCCCGCAAGGACTTTAGCTGAACACTCGAGACATGCCACATCGGCGCGACACCAGTGGTCATCCCCCAACCTGGAGACGCTCGTGACATCCCTCAGGGACTTCGTGCTGGACGCGCGAGACATCCCACACCAATGCGACACTGCCGGTCATCCCGCAACCGTGAGACGCTGCTGACATCGCTCACGAACTTGATCCTGAACACGAATGACATCCCACAAACGGGAGACCGTCGCGACATCCCGCAGACAAATGTGCCCTGTACGGGCGAGTCATCCCACGAACGAGCGACGGCTCGGACATCACACGGAGGTTTAACGAGAACTGGCATCATTTGGACCTGAATGGGCGTAATATCCTGTGTGACGATTCGCAGCCACATACTCCAACGGCTGACCACGACTTCCGGCCGCGGGATCGAAGACGCGGCGTTGAGTCTTCTGGCGCTAAGGAATTCCGGGGCGGACCCTCACGCATTGCTCGGGACGCAACATCGCTCCGGCGCTTGGTCGGCCTTTCCCAACATGGAGCCGCTGAGCGCTTTTCACACCGCGTTGGCGCTTTTGGCAATTCGACCGTTTCAGACAGCGTCGGTCAGGTATGCGGCCGCACGCGGATTCGAATGGCTTTCGGAGCTGCGGGGCCTTGAGTCTCATTGGCTCTGGCAGTGGAAGTTCCGTCTGTTTGATAAACAAGTCCGATTCGATCCGTCGAAATCTGGGTGGCCGTGGGTTCCTGGTACCGTGAGTTGGGTCGCTCCCACGGCGCTTTCCATCGTGGCGTTTCGGGCATGGTGCCGAGAGTCCACACGCACCGCGCCCGCGATTGCGATGCTCTTAGATCGGGCGTGTCCCCAAGGAGGATGGAACGCCGGCAACTCCGTAGTCTTCGGAGTCGACCTAGATCCACACCCCGACTCCACCGCAATGGCACTTTTCGCGTTGCGCAACGGTAGTCCGGGCCACGAGGTTCTTCTACGCAGATCGCTGGACTACCTTGGGACGCGTCTCGAAGGATCTTCTTCACCGTACTCTTTGGCATGGGCCGTCATGGCACTCTCAGCGCATAGGCATCAAGGCGTTGATCAACTGAAGAATAGTCTCGAACGATGCGCCGCCGCGAGGTTCGATAAGTTGCCTGATCGAGTTCTCGCGCTGGTGGCGCTCGCCTTGGAAGACATCCCATACGCATTTGAAGAGCCCTCCCGATGAATCGTCGTTCACTATTGGGTGCGGCGGGTTTGGCGGCAACGACTGGTCTGGCGATCCATCAATCCAGGGCATCTCATGTCCCGTACCGCAGGCCACGACGCTCCCATGTCGCGATTCTTCACTGTGATCGCTACGAACGGGCGCCACAGGTCGTGGAGCATGGCCTTCAACTGGTGAGACCGTCGATTCAAGGGAAGCGCGTGCTTCTGAAACCGAATTTTGTTGAATACTCACCGGCAGCGCCCATCAACACACACCCGATGTTGATTGCGGCGGTCATAGACGCACTCTATAGGCTGGGTGCGGCCTCGGTGATCGTCGCTGAAGGCCCCGGCCACATTCGGGACACGGACCTATTACTGGACGAAAGCGGTCTGGGAGCCCAGCTTGAGGTTTTCAAACGCGCCAAATTCGTCGATCTTAACTTCGATTCCGTCACGCGCGTCATACCCGGAACCGGCTTGACTCAATTGGAAGAAATCTGGCTCCCCACGACGGTCCAGTCTGCGGACGTCGTGATCTCCATGCCGAAGATCAAGACTCACCATTGGGCAGGCGTCACGTTGAGCCTTAAGAATTCTTTCGGAATTCTGCCCGGCTCAATCTATGGCTGGCCAAAAAACGTTCTGCACTGGCAGGGCATCGACAACTCTATCGTCGAGCTCGCCGTGTCCGTTCCGATTCACTTTGTTATCGCCGATGGGATTGAGACCATGGAAGGCAATGGGCCGTTGCACGGTCCGATGAGGCGTCTTGGCTGCCTCGTCTTCGCAGACGATCCTGTCGCCGCTGACGCAACGTGCTGCCGCTTGATGGGGATTGATCCCGGTCGCATCCGCCACCTTCAAATGGCGTCGCCGCTTGGGAATCTAGATATTGCGAAAATTGAACAGCGTGGTGAGAGCGTCGAGCGAGTGATGCAGCGATTCGAACTGCTTCCGGAGTTCGCACATCTTCGACGCTGACCTCAGTCAAGAAGCCCCCTAACGCTGGGCCGTTTTACAGACAGCGAAGTATCCGGGTATCCATTCAGAACTAGCCATTCCCTTTGATCGCGTGGGAGCGTCGAGTATGGAATGGCTTCTGGGTGCTCGCGTAAGAGGTCGCAGAACGACGTCTCTGCCACGCCGCCCTTGAACCGCCGGAGAGCGCCGCGTTTAAGCAAGCGATACACTGACGCTCGGGACAGCCCGAGATCAGCCGCCACCTGTGTGACCGTCAGCGCCGACCGCTCCGAGTCCTCATCCGAAGACTCTGTCCGGCCGTTGTAGTTGTGACGCTTGGCGTACTGCTTGATTGCCGCCGTCGATCGGGAAGGCGGATTTCCTCGATCGAACTGAAGGCCAGCGATCTCATCCTCACTCCATCGGGGTTTTTCCGGCCAGGGCCTTTGGCCCTCTGGCAATACTCGTCGCAGAAATTCTTGCACCGCTCGCGCGGACCGGTTCAACCGCTCCGCGATTTCGTCAATGTGGGATCTCTCTTTT
>JAWXCM010000164.1:0-5407 GCA_034408745.1 Bryobacteraceae bacterium | reverse complement strand
GTTCATGTCATGCATCACCCAGACCTGCTTGTCCGGGCTCGCCTCACGAACCTCCACCAGCCAGCTCACCCATTTCTTAGCCTTCTCACCTTCCGTCAGCCACGGCCACACCTCCGCCGGAGACGCCGCAATTTCCACCTCAGCCCGAGCCATATTCGCGCCCGGCCGCATCGTCATCCCGGAAAGGACCAGAATTGCCACCAGCAAAATCCCCACAATCCCGCTCAGCAGACATACCACGATCTTCATCGCCATTTCCTCCCCGCGATTAAGCAGATCCCCGTCAAAGGAAACCCATACCAGATACCCGCATCGGCAAGGCCGAGCCACCACCCCGCCGCACCCGCAATTGGCATGAAAACACCCGTGCCCCGGCGCCGCCCGGCGAGACACAACGCACCCGCCACCACCACGTTCACCGCCAGCATCCACGGCTCCCGCCCGAGCCCGTCGCGCAGCGGCACCAGCGAATACACCCAGGCCCAAAACCGATCCATCGCCAGCACCGCCAGCAGCACAGTCGACGCCGCAGCCAGCGTCGGAACCACGTCCCCTCGCGCCGACCACCAGACCGACCGGGCCACCTGCCACCAAAGCCACGCCGAGCTGCGCGTCCTGGCCTCTTCCACCAGATCGCCGGCCGCCTCTTCAGGCAGCATTCCCAGCAGCACGCGCGTGATGGTCATGACTGGGTCACCGACGGCAGCCCGTCCATCATGCTCGCGAGATCTCGCCGAGCCCGGTTCAGCAGCTCGACACCCTCGGCCGTAACCCGGAAAAATCGCTTCGCCCGGCCGCCGCGCTCCGCCGTAGCCTCGCCCATCTCCGACGTCACCAGACCCTTCTCCGCCATACGGTCGAGCGTCGCGTACACAGCGCCAATCGCCGAATCGCGGCCCGTACGCGCGTGAATCTCCTGTCGAATCCGCATCCCATAGGCCAGTTCGCCCAGGCGCAGAATCGCCAGCAAAACAATATGTTCGAATTCGCCTAACGACTCGCCCTTCGGCATCGTTTCTACATACTAGATAAAATCGAAGAGGCCGTCAATAGGAATGTTCGCCGAGCTCCACCCGTCCGCGAAAGGTCCAGTACACCGCCGCCGTATAAGCCAGCACGAACGGCAACCCGATCATCACGATGTACAGCATCAGCCACAGCGTCCCCACGCTCGAGGCAGCCGAGTACACCGTCAGCCCGAACCCGTCAGGACGGTTCGAAGCCACCAGAAACGGGAACAGCGCCAGCCCAAACAGAGACACCAGGCAAACGATCGTCACCACCGACGACGCGAATGCCTGCACGGGTCGATTCCGAAATACGCTGCGCGGAATATTCGCCACCGCCAGAACATTCAGCACCACAATCGCCGCCGCCCACGGATACTTCGCGAAATTCGCCGTCGCCCGGGGCACCGCCGCCACCGTGTACATCGACCCCAAAACATACAGCACCAGAAACGTGCCCCACGTGTGCCACATGTAGTGACGCACAATTTCCCGAGCCTCGCCTTCCGGCAGCTTCAGGAATAAGTAGATACACCCGTGCATTGCAAACAGCGCCACCGCCACCAGCCCGGCCAGCAGCGAATACGGGTTCAGCAGGTCCAGGAATGAGCTCGTGAAATTCCCCTGAGCATCCAGCCCGACCCCGACCATGCTGTTCCCCACGGCCACGCCAAACAAGAACGCAGCCAGCAGGCTGGACGCGAAGAACCCAAAATCCCACGCATGGCGCCACCCCCGACTCTTCATCTTGCTGCGAAATTCAATCGACACCGCCCTGAAAATCAGCGCCGTCAGCAACAGCATGAACGCCAGGTAATAACCCGAAAACACACTCGCATAAGCATTCGGAAACGCCGCAAACAAAGCGCCACCAAACACCACCAGCCACACTTCATTCCCGTCCCAGATCGGCCCGATCGAATTGATAAACAGCCGCCGATCCAGATCCGTACGAGCCAGAAAATGCAAAATGCCGACGCCCAGGTCGAACCCGTCCAGCACGGCATACCCTGCCAGCAGCAGCCCCAGCAGGCAGAACCAGGTGACATGGATATCCATTACGACGACACCCCCGGGTCTTTCGCTTCCGACATCGACTCATTATGCAGCGTCCGGCCCGCGGTCGAAGCCAGCCACCCACCCGGCTTACCAGGCTGGATCACCACCGGCTTCGGCCCTTTCTGAATCTTGTCGTTCAGCACATACAGCCAAATCCAAAACAGCAGGCCATAGATCAGACTGAACAGCACAATCGAGGCCAGCACCTCGCCGCCCTTCACCGACGGCGACACACCCCGCCGCGTCAGCAGCCCTTCGCTGAGCTGATACTGCACCATCCCGGCCGCATCCAGCAGCGGCTCGCCTGCCGCATCGCGAATCACGTTCGGATGCACCACCCACGGCTGCCGTCCCACCTCGGCGCTCACCCATCCCGCCTCATTCGCGACGAACGGACCGAGCACCGACACCACCACCACCCACAAAAACGGCCGCAGCGTAAACAGCTGCCCACGCCACAAAAGGAACCAGGCAGACAGCGTGACGCCAATGAAAAACATCCCGAGCCCGACCATCAGGTGATACGAAAAGAAAGGCACGGCCACCGGAGGCCAGTACTCCCGAGGAATCTTGTCGAGCCCGATCACGGGAGCCTTCGTGTCCCCCTTCACCAGCCAGCTCAGCATCCCTGGCACCGCCACCTTCATCCGAAGCTCCCTGGCCTCGGCATCCGGGATCCCTGCCAACGACAGATCCGCCGGCCCGGTGACAAAGTGCCCCTCAAAAGCCGCCAGCTTCGCCGGTTGCTGCCGAGCCACCATCGAAGCATTCGTGTGGCCTGTGACCGCCGCCAGGATACTCGCAAGAGTGGCAAACACCAGAGCCCCCACCAGCGATCGCCGGGCAAACTCCTCATGCTTCCGCTGCAGCAGATACCACGCGGAAATACTCATTATGAAGAACGAGCCCAGGATAAACGCCCCGATTAGCGTGTGCGTCAGCCGGATGACGGTGGACGGGTTGAACACCACCGCCCAGAAGTCGGCCACCTCCGCGCGCATATATGGCTGTCCGTTCATCACGCGCTCGACAATTCGGTGACCCGCCGGAGTCTGCTGCCAGCTGTTGGCAACGATTATCCAGACCGACGAGAAAATCGATCCCATTGCAACCATGCACGTCGCGAATAAATGAAAAATCGGGCTCACCTTGTCCCATCCAAACACCAGGACGGCAAGGAAGCCCGATTCCAGAAAGAACGCAAACACGCCCTCGGCAGCCAGCGCCGAGCCGAACACATCACCGACAAACCGCGAGTAGTTCGCCCAGTTTGTGCCAAACTGGAACTCCATCACGATACCGGTAGCCACGCCCATCGCGAAGCTCACCGCAAACAGCGATGTCCAGAACTTCGCAGCCGTCTCATAGACCGGCTCCTTCGTCACGAAGTACATGGATTCCAGATAGACCAGCACCACTCCCATCCCGATCGTGAGAGGCGGGAACAGATAGTGGAACATGATCGTCAGCGCAAACTGAATGCGCGACAACAGCACTACGTCCAGGTCCATATGCCCAAACAATAGCGCAACCGGCGACAGCTCTACTGGTTCCGCTCGACTACGATGGCCTTCGCGGCATCGGGCGGAATCGGCTTCACCGGCATCCGCTTCAGCGACGGCAGAGCCGCCTCCGCCAAACCGCCCTTCCGAACTCGAAGCGTGCCCCGCTCCGTCCGCACGTCCAACTCCGCGCCAGCCGAGCCCTTCGACCCATTGAGGACAGCACCCCGGTTCTCTTCCCGAATCGAACCCAGGCCCTCAAAATCGTTTTCGATGTCGCCCTTGCCCACCGACGCCTTCAGCGCGAAAGTTCCGTTCTCGGGCAGCGTCAGTTCCACGTTGCCAGCCTTCGTCAGCGCCGTAACCCGAGGCACCGGCAGCAGCCCAGGCCGGATCTCCAGATCCCCGCGATCCACCTGCAGGTCAAGCCCGCCTGTAAACCGCGTCACCTGCACATCCTTGGTCTTCGACCGCACCGTAACCGGACCCGCGACGTCTTCCATCGACAAGTTCCCACGGCTCATCCGAACCTGCCCCGGGCACGCTTCCACACGCCACTCCGTACCGCGCGACTTCAGCCCGCCCTCAAACTTCACCGGCTTCGCAATCGAACGGAACTGCAGGTCGCCGTAGTAATTCCCGCCGACCGTCACCTGTCCGCCGATACTCTCCAGTTCCACATCGTTGCCCGTGCCCCGCACTTCCACGTCACCCTTCACCTGAATGGCGCGAACTACGTCGGAGGCCCGCAGATCCACCCGGACGTTCCCGCCCAGATTCTGCAGCCGGACGCCGGCGTTATCGCTGTTGATCGAAACATCGCCATTCACGTCCGTCACATCGAAATCGCCGCGACGCCCATGCGCCTCAATCCGGGCTTCCTGCGGTACCGTGATGTCCAGATCGGACACCAGCACCACGTCGCCCCCGTCCCTCTGCGCGCCGTTTGGACGAATGTAGACTGCGTCGCCCTGCCGGATCACTTCCCAGTTCAGCGCTGACGCCGCGCGATCGGCTTCCGCTTTGTCCATCGCCCGAACCGTCTTGCGCCCCGTTACGCGAACCTCGGTCACGGTCTTCGATCCCGTGATCCGCGCATTTCCACGGAAGCTTTCGATCACCACACGCAGGCCCCTGCCGTCGCCCGCCGGAACCGAACGGTCTCCCACCGGGTAGTCAAAGGCCTCGCCCAGCATCTCCAGACCTCGCAGCCGGACATTCCAGCCGCCCGGCCACTTGTCGCGGTGGGTGGCGAAAAACGCCCCGGACCCGAACAGCGACAGGAATACGATCAGCGTCCACTCGCCGCCCGAAATACCGGCCTGCGGCAGCGGCTTGCTCTGCGCCGCCCAAAAGAAGATCTCCGCCAGACGCAGCACGCCCCAGCCGATCAGGAGAAAGGGCCAGTACTGCGCCACCATCCCAACCAGGGACAGATCCGGACGCAGATTGTTCATCAGGAACACCGCGCCGATCAGGATCAACACCATCGGCCCAACAATCGATCCGCGTTTCATCGCCCGAATCCTCCACCCCGGGCACCGCCCGCGGTGACACCCGAAAACCGCATCACACCCAGCAAACCCGCGGCAATCAGAAGCAACGGCCAGGTCCGGCCAAACCCGATGCCCCCAATGTTCTGGAGTAGAAACAGCCCGCCGACCGTCACCATCATGACTCCGCCGTACAGCGCCGCTTGCGCCCTCGGCCCACCACCCACCGCTGTCGCCCGGAGGATGTTCATCACCCCGAAGAAGATCAGAATCAAAGGCCAGAATTCAGAAATCAGGCGCCCCAGCGGGAAATGGAGCCCGAAGTTGTTCAGCAAAAACAGGACCC
>JAWXCM010000163.1:0-21218 GCA_034408745.1 Bryobacteraceae bacterium | reverse complement strand
TGCCCGTGCCCGTGCCCGAAAAAAACACGGAGAGTCGTAAAAGCCCTGTGGTAATTCATACCCTGCGCAGTCACGATAAGCTGCCCTTGTACCTTGTCGAGAAATCCATTGTTCAACAGCCGGTTCAGCCTGAGTTGAACCATTTCTTCGGGATCATAGACAGAAGCGAGCGCGCGCGTGTCGATGGGTTCATTCCTCAGCATGATCAGCAGTGTCGCGGAAATACTGCTTAGCACCAGCGTAAAACTGAACATGTAGAGTTCGCAGAGCAGGGCGTAAAACGCAATTGCCGCGAAGCCCTGAACCGTAAATCCGAACAGATTCAGGGATGCCGCGGCCAACGCCAGACCCAGCGGAATCCCGACCAGCAAAAACCGTCGTACCGAGTCCAGCCGCATGGGGCTCCGCATCGCCAATCCATGGAGAAGGATCGCAAACGCAAAGACAACAATCGCCAGGAGAATCGCCATGCGTCAGCCTCGACCGGGCACGCCGGGATCGACCCACTGCCTGAGTCCATGAAGCATCCGTGCCACCGTGACGCCGCGTGGCGTGAGGCCAAGGTGTTCGCCGGATTTTGCGATCAACTGCAGTTTCTCCAGAGCAGCAATACGCCCGGCCAACTTACCTTCACCTATCGCTGTCAGAGCCGAGAAATCCGGAGCCGTGCCTTTGCCCTCGGCTTCCGCCACTCCGGCAATGATCGAAAGCGAATACCCCCCCTGCGCCAATGACCAGAGTTCGAGGAATGACAGGCTGTAGATGCCGTGTACGCTGAGGACGAGGACGCAGCCGGCGAATCCGAAATCCTCCGGGTAGCTAAATGCTGCGACGACTGCGGCCAGTCCGGTGAAGACGGCCGAACTGAAGTGGTAGAGGAAGATGCCCTTTTCGGTGCGCAGCAGGGCCAGGCGGCGCAGCCCGGCAATATAGGCAGCGAGATGGGCGGCGAGATATACAGCGAAGGCAGTCAGCAAAAATTATCCTTTAAAATCAATTATTTACAATAATTCATGCCGCTTGTGGACCGCCCTATCGTTCAATAAGGTCCCTTGAAATTGTCCTCTCTGTCGATATCGCCGAATGCACTTGAATGTTTGCCGAGCATGGCGAGGGCAGCCTTGGCAATGGTGGTGGCCGTCGGATAGAACGCTTTTTCCAGCGGCTGCGAAACCGGTGCCGGGCAATTCGCCACATTGATGCGGCGCACCGGCGCCTTGAGGTGGTTGAATGCCTTCTCTGCCGCCAGCGCAGCAACTTCGCTGCTGAAACCGCAGAGTTCCCAACTGGTGTCGGCAACGATGAGCCGGCCGGTCTTGCGGATCGACTGCAGAATGGTTTCTTCATCGAGCGGACGGATGCTGCGCACGTCGACCACTTCGGCGCTGATGCCCTCCTTTTCCAATTGCTCCGCGGCATGCAGCGCTTCGTAGGCCATGAACGAGGTCGCGACGATGGTGACGTCCTTGCCTTCGCGCACTACCGCGGCCTTGCCGATGGGCGTGAAATACGGCTCTTCGGGGACGTCGCCTTCAGTGTCATAGAGGGTGCGGTGCTCCAGCATGATTACCGGGCTGTCATGCGTCAGAGCGCTCATCAGCAGGCCCTTGGCATCGGCGGGAAACGCCGGCATCACGACATTCAGCCCCGGGAAATGTGCCAGCACCGACTGCAGGCTCTGCGAGTGGCTGGCGCCCTGCCCCCAGCCCTTGCCGATGACCGCGCGCACGACAATGGGAACACTGCCCGCATTGCCGCCATACATGTATTTCCACTTGGCTGCGAGGTTGATCATCATGTCGAAGGCGAGGAACATGAAGTCATTGCGCGGGTGGACAATGATCGGGCGCTTGCCGACGGCGGCGGCGCCGATGGCGATCCCTGTCAGCGCGTTTTCCATGGCCGGCGCGTCAAACACGCGCTTCGGGCCGAAGCGCTTGGTGGCTTCGGTCGTGGATCCGAAAATACCGGAGGGATAATCAACCGCGATGCCGGTCATGAATATGTTCGGGTCCCGCTCCATCGACTGAACGGTGGCCTCGGAGAGTGCCTGGGAGTATTTGATCTTGCGCATGGTGTAGTCGCTGGTCGATAGGGCGGTTAATAGACGTTTTCGAACAGGGTGGATGCGTCAGGCCAGGGTGAGGCCTTGGCCTCGGCAACGACGCGGTCCATTTCGGCCTTGACCTCGGCAAGCCAGCCGTCGAGCTGAGCCTGCGTGGCGATGCCGCGATCAAGCAGGCGACGTGCAGCACGCGTCACCGGGCAGCGCTTGATCCAGGCCTCAACCTCTTCCTGTGAACGGTAGGTCCGCTTGAGCTCGTGGTCATACATGGGACCGACATGCTCCAGCCAGCGGTAGGTTTCGCATTCGAGGAAAAAAGGCCCGCCACCCTTACGGATCCGCTCGACTGCACTCCGCGTCGCTTCGTAAACGGCGATCACGTCATTGCCGTCTATTTTTTGCGCGTCGATCTTGAATGCCCGCGCGCGGTCGATGAGTTGCGTGCCCGAGGGCTGGCGCACTTCGACCGGGCTCTCGGTGGCGTAAAAATTGTTTTCGCAGACAAACAGGACCGGCAGTTTGTTCACCGAGGCATAGTTGAAACACTCATAAACAATGCCTTCGTCAAAGGTGCCTTCGCCGAAAAAGCTGGTCGCCACCCGGTCGACGCCGTCCATCTGGAAGGCCAGAGCGCTGCCTGCAGCGAGCGCTATGCCTTCGCCGAGGATCGGGCTGCTGCCGAGCATACCGACACTGCGGTCGGTCAGGTGCACCGAGCCGCCACGCCCGCGCGAACAGCCGGCTTCGCGGCCATAGAGTTCGGCGACCAGGCCGAGCAGGCTGCCGCCTTTGGCGAGGTAATGCGTATGGCAGCGGTGATGGGTGTAGACCACGTCGTCAATGCGCAAGGCATCGCAGACACCTACCGCAATGCCTTCCTGTCCGACGCCGAAATGCGTAGGGGTGCGCATTTCCTTTTCTTTGTACAGTTCAGCGAGGGTTTCCTCGACGTTGCGCACACGCAGCATGTTGCGGTAGAGGCTGATTTCGAGATCCGGCGACAATGTGCTCGCGCGCGAAGAGTCCGGTACTTCGAATGTCGGTATGGCACCCATGTTTGATCCTGTTGATATTTAGGGCGGGGGGACGGGAATCTGTGATTATTTTACCAAATCGTACGCGCCATACGTTCCGGTAGTGCATAAAAGCGCCGATTTATGCGTGCCGGCCCGGGCCTCGCCGCCGTCCGCCAAGGTTGAGAGCAGGGAAGCGAGCAGGTATAGTCACGGCTTTTGTGCGCCCACTCCATATAACAACAAAGTATCTGCTACTGCTGGTCAAGATCGCGTTATTGATCGGGCTGGTGTGGTATGCCTTTCGCAAAATTGACCTCTCCAGCGCCTGGGCAACGCTGGCCGCGATCCCCTACACCGCGCTGCTGGCCGCGGTAACCATGCTGTTTCTGCAGTTCGTCATCGGCTCCTATCGCCTGCGCGAGTTGCTTGGCCAGATGGGCCAGAAGTATCGCCTGACTGCGGCCCTTGATGCGATCATGGTCGGTGCGTTTTTCAGTCAGACGCTTATTTCCTTTATCGGTGGTGATGCCATGCGCATCTGGCGCATGATCCGCACCCATATTCCCGCCGCCACAGCGACAAAAAGCGTACTCCTCGACCGGATTTCCGGATTCGCGGGCGTTGTCGTCATTGTGCTGGTGACGATCCCCCTGCTGGTGCCGATGCTGCAGAGCATTGAAATGAAACTGGGCCTGTTGCTGATCGCGGCCGGCGTGCTGGCGGGGATTTTTTCGGTATTTGTGCTGCGCCGCCTGCCGCAGCGGATCAGGACCGGACGCATAGTCGGCGGGCTCTGGCGGTTTGCCTCGCTCGGGCTGGACATCATGCGCAGCCGTCGCGGGGCGCTGTATGTGCTCGGCCTCTCGGTGCTGATCCAGGTCATCAATGTCCTGGTGCTGTACACCTTGGGGCAGGGGCTGTCCATACACATGGCTCTGGGACATTACTTCGTGTTCATGCCGATCGTACTGTTTTTGTCGATGCTGCCGATTTCGATTGCGGGATGGGGGGTCAGGGAAGGCGCCATGGTGGCCGCACTCGCCGTCGTCGATGTGCCGTCCCATCAGAGCCTCGCGCTGTCTATCTGTTTCGGGCTGTGCCTGATCTTCGTCAGCCTGCCGGGCGGATTGATCTGGTTTGCCTCCAGGGGCAAGACGCTCCCGGTGAAACCGCAGACCGGGCCGCTTCCCTGAAAAGCAATTCTGTCCATGAAAAAGACCACTACGCCGCCCAAGCTGGACTACAGCAACCGGTTCATGGACATCCGCCATACCCGGGCTGATTTCGGCGCTTTCCACAAGGATTATTACGTCGTTGATCTCGGCCCCCGCGCCGGCATCGTGGCCTTGCGCGACGGCTGCGTGCTGATGACCCGGCAGTACCGTTTTCTCATCGACGGCTATTCCTGGGAAATCCCGGGAGGCCGTGTTGACGCTGGCGAATCGCCGGAAGTAGCCGCCGTGCGCGAATGCGTGGAAGAAACAGGGATCCGGTGCAGCGAACTGAAACCCCTGGTGGTGTATTACCCGGGACTCGACAATTTTGACAACCGGACCTCCTTGTTCTATTCCGAAAAGGTCGAGGTTGCAGCACCGTTTGCACCCAATGACGCCGAGGTTGTGGAAATCAGCTGGGTGGCTGTAGATACCTGCCTTGACATGATTTTCCGCGGAGAAATCCTCGACGCGTTGACCGTTGCCGGTTTGCTTGCCTGTCAGGTGCGCAGGCCCGGGACATGAGCCAGCAGCGACTGGAGTCGCTCGCAACAATCGGTGCAGTGCCGGAACAGCCCTTCCTCAAGCGCTGCCAAATCCGGGTAAAGTTCTGATCGGATCGATGGTCCCGAACCGATGCAATCACTTCAGATATTCCTTGCAAACTTTCCCGGCATGATCTGGAGCATTGCCGCATCCGGGCTTTATGCGGCATCGACTCTTGCGCTCGGCAGTCGGCTCGCACCGCAATGCCGTCCGGGCTGGGAAGGCCTTGATGTAGCCATTCATTTTGCGCTGGGTGCGGCCGCATTCGGCCTGTTGTTCGCGGTCCTGGCGATGCTGCAGGTGGCATTTCCTGCGGTGATACTGGCACTGGCCTTGCTGCCGGCGCTGCTGGCGCTGCTCCTTTCCCTGTATCAGTCGCGGGCTAAGCTGCGTTCATTCACGATACCGACGCATTTTCGGCCGCGGCCCGGCACACTGTCTGCCGCCCGCATAACTGTGGTTTTTGGCATCGTCCTGATTGCGGCATATGCGCTTGCGCAATCGCTGGCCTGGCCTCGCGGCAGCGACATGACCATTTATCACCTGGTCATTCCAAGAACCATTCTTTGGAACAATGGCCTGATTTTCAATCCCTTCAGTCACGATGCAGGGCTGTTCTATGGATGGCAGCTCTACGCCTTGCCGGCTTATCTCATGGGCGGCGATCGCGCGTTCCAGCTTTGCTCCTTTATCGCGCTCGCGATGCTGCTGCTTTCGACTTACCGCGTTCTGCAGGTCCGCTACGGCACGCTGACCGGCCTGCTCGGTGCGCTGGTCGCCGTTGCCGTCATTTGCGGCATGAGCAGGGAATCAGTCGTCAACAACGATATTCCGCTGGTATTGCTGGAGATTGCCCTGCTCGGCCTGGCCTGCATCGCCGTGCCGCAGCGTGCCGCGGCATGGGCGCTGGGGCTCCTGGGTGGATTCACGATCGCCGTAAAGCTGGTTGCACTCCCGACGGTGGGTCTCGCCTATGCCATTTTCCTGTGGCGCGCCGGACGGCCGCTCCAGCTTCAATGGGGCGCCATGCTCGCCGCGGCCAGCGTCATTTCGCTGGGACCATGGCCTCTGTTCAATTACCTGTCGAGCGGATCACCGTTGCCGCACTTTCTGCTGCTCTGGCCCCCCGAAACAGGCTATTTGCCGCATTACCGGGAAAGCATCATTTATCTGATGCAGTATTTCGGTGAGTCGTACCAGAAGAATTTTTCCCGGCTTTTTTCGCAGGGCCTCGAATTCGTGCCGGTGCTTTTGCTGGGCAATTTTTTCCTGCTTTTTGTCAAAAGTACGCGTGCGGATCCGCTGTGCCTCGCACTCGCCGCCTTTGCCCTCCTGAAAACCCTGTTGCTGCTTGCGATGAACGGGTTTGATGCAGCACTGTTGTTTCACGACCGTTACCATCTGGCGTCGTATGTGCTGCTGACGCTCGGCGGCATGCTCTGCTGGTTTCACGCGATCAGGCCGGCACTGCCCGGCCGGCCGATGCTTGGCACAGTGGTCTTGCCGGCATTGATTCTGATCAGCACCCTGCATTTGTATCGAACGCATGTTTCGGCTGTTCAGGTCAACGGCAGGAATCTTGCTGATTCCGCCACCACCTACCCTTCCCTGGAGAACGGATTCTATTCGGCAGTCCGCCGTCTGGCCGAAATTCCCGGCGGTGGAGGCGGCGGAATTGGCTACGATTTTGCAGCCGAGTTGCTGCCGCCGCATGCGGTAGTCGCAACCACGGTCATTGATCCTTACCTTTTGCAGCGGCCTTTTCTGCAGATGCTGCCGGTATCGGAAAACGTGATTGATCTCGCCTTGCCCCCGGAGCAACTCCGGCAGGCGATGATCACGCATGGCGCAACGCACCTTCATTTATCCCAGCACACCGGACTGAACCCATGGATGGTTCCGGTGGTTGATCAATCGCTCAAGTCACTGCGCAGCGTCCCCGGTTTGCCCGGCGTGCGGCGCCTCCTTTACCTGAACTACCCGACGCAGAAAGGCTTGCAGGGTTTTTATGAGCTCGCCGCAGGAAAGCCATCAGACAATGTCGGCCTCCAGCAGCTGCGCGAAATGCGCTTGACGCAGGAAATCGACGGCACCTGGACGGTGCGCTGGCGGCGTGAGCGGGGCGGCGACGTAAGGGTAAACCTGCATCTCGGTTACGGCCAAACCGCCCTGCTGGGCGAAGCAGCAAGCGAAATGGGACAGTTCCCCATTCGACTGAATCTACCCGCTGCGACCACCCTGGAAGTCGTCTGTTCGGTCGGTGGACAGATCATCCAGACACTGAGCCTGCCCGTTCCAACCGCAAAAAATTAACGGCACCTGTGGTGTTGGAAAACACGACATGGCCTTTACGGCGATATCTTGATGGTCATGATCGCCACCATCACCAGCACAGTGGCGGTGGCGCGTAACGTTCCGAAGGATTCCTTGAGCAGGAACGCGCCAATCAGCGCGGCGAACACCACACTGGTTTCCCGCAGGGCCGCGATTTCCACCAGCGATCCCAGGCTCAGAGCATACAAGGCCAGACCATAAGTCAGCACACCCAGAACGCCCCCGAGCAATCCCTTGCGCCAGTTTTTGCGCAGGAATGGAACAACCGAATGACGCCGGGCCAGAGTAACGATGGAACTGACGAAGAGTCCGTCAAGGACAAACAGCCAGACGATGTAGGTGTTGGGATCGTATGCCGTTTTCAAACCGATGCCGTCGAGCACCGTATATGTTGCAACAATGCACCCCGTACACACGGCCAGCGCAAAACCCTTGCGGTGGCCCGGGTCACTCGGGTGGAAACGCTCCAGCGCGAATGCGGCAATGCCCGCGGACAGCAAGCATATTCCGAGTAATTTCCCGGTAGACAGAGTCGATCCCAGTACCAGCCAAGCCAGCAGCACTACGCCAAGAGGTGTAATGCCACGCGCAACGGGAAAAGCCACGCTGAGATCACTGTGCCGGTAGGCGCCGGCAAGAAAGAACGGGTACAGGCCGTGCACCAGCATTGCCGCAATGAGGATCATCCACAGCGAGGCATCCGGCAGCGGAACCACTGTGATGAACGGCAGGGCAATAAAAAACGCCACGGCATTCATGCAGCCCCGGGTCAGCAAACCATCGTCGCTGATCTTGACCAGCGCGTTGACGATGGCATGCAGCATCGCTGAGGCAAGAATCAGAACCGTGGCCAGCGCCTCCGGAGCCATTTATTGAGACTGTCCTGAATTTGCGCCGAGCGCCTGGCGCAGGAGAAAAGAATGCCGCCCGATCAGCCCTTCTTGCCGCAGCACAGGGCAAAAAGGTAGTGCGCCATCTTGTGATACCCGGTATGCACGACTTCGTCGTTCATGGAAAACATGTATACGTTGTGAAAATACCGCTGCATGGTTGCCTTCAGGTCCGGCATGGTCTTGCAGTTGACGTGGCCTTCCTTGCTCATCGGCGAGGCGTAACCCTGCGATTCCAGCGACGGCATGCCGATGACCATGGTGCCGTGTGCCGAAAGCGACGCAGTCATGTTTTGCAGAAACAGGGCTTCGTTTTCGGGAAGGATATGCTCGAGCACATCCAGGGAGTACATACCGTCGAACTGTCCGGCAACAGGGCCTTTAAGCATGTCGTGGACACAGCACTCGAATTTCCATTTATCGCTCATTCGCGCGTTGGTGTCCGCGACAAACAGCGGATCGAAATCCACCGCGGTGAGTTTTTTGACTTCCTGCACGACAATGCGCGTCGAGAAGGCGTCGGCGCAACCCACCTCGAGAACGTTATCGCTGCCGGCAAGCATTTTGGCGGCGAATTTGTAGCGTGACAGGGTGAAAGTCAGGCGCTTCGGATCATCGTACCAGGCCTGGCTGGTCATCAGGCCGAGTGACTCGAGGCCGTGACGGTCACGGTATTCGAGCATGATCTGGTATTGTTTTTCCTGTGTTTGCTTGTCGCTCAACGTCTTATCCCCTGAGTGGTGTTGTCGGAATTCGCATCAGCCGGTAATGGTCCATTCCGGATCGATTTCCAGAATCGTCCAGAAGTAGTCCCCGGTGTAACCGGCTTCGCGAAGAATCGCAATCCAGTCCTCCGGTTTGCCGTAGGTCCTGGCGGTCAGCATCCAGTCCTCGAAAATCTGTCGTTCCGCTTCATTGCGATAAGCGTCCACCTGTATGTAGCCCTTGCCCGGCGCGAGACGTTCGATCTCCCGCAACGCGCGCACGCAATCGGATCGCTCCAGATTGTGCACGGTGTTGATGGAAATCACCGCCTGGAAGCTGCCATCGGGAAACGGCAGCCGCACGGCACTGCCCAGATGCAGCCGGCCGGTGACCTCGGGCTCGCAGTTGAGCAATGCGTATTCCGAAACATCAAGGCCAAAGACTTCAAGACCCGGACACATCTTCATCAAATCCTTGACCAGAAAACCTTTGCCGCAGCCGACATCCAGAACGCGATCGCCGTGTTTCAGCGCAAAATGCCTGATGATGTCCTCGGCGATGGGTTGCCAACGTCCATCGTACTTGTAGCCGCCGTAGCCCTGTTCGCGCGTGCCGTCAAAATATTCCCGCCCGAACTGCAGCGCAATGCGGCGGTTCTCCACCTTGTTACCCAGTCGCGCCTTGACATTGCGTTTGGCGCGCGGATAACGCGAGAGCAGATTCACTTCCTTGGTCGTCATGTCGTTATATTCCTGCCAATATTCAGCGGGTAAATCCATTCGGCGCGATGTTACCGCACCTTAGGTCACATCATGTCTGCGTTGCGGCGCAGGTCGCATGCGCCGGACATGATGTTCACGGGGCCTGATCGGGCGGATGGCGCTTGCGCCATATCCATAAAAAATTGGTGGAAAGACTGAACAGCGTTGAGCAAGCGACTGCCGCGATGCCCGCCAGCAGGTAATGCATTCCGAGGAGCGTGAGGGCATTGGCGGTAATCCACCACAAAGCAAAAGCGCCTGCGTTGGCAACGTGGTACTCGATGCAGTTGCGGATAGTCGGGTTGCGCAAGCCGAAAACCCAGTAATGATTGACGAGAAACCGCAACAGCGTGCTGGCTTCCGCCGTCAACAACGTCGCTATAGGTACAGACAAACCGAGCAGTTCGACAGAACCGTATAACAGCGCGGTGCTGATGCCCATGAAAGCCAGTCCGGCGGCAAACCAGCGCAGCAGCTTGCCCCGGTTCTGACTGACGAACATCAGCGTCACGCGGGCAGCCCGCACGTAGGGCCGCTCGGCGTTGCGGGAAGGCTCAGTTGTCACTGTTACGACCGGACTGCGTCGGCATGCCGGGGGTTTCAGGATCAATCGGATGCAGCGACAGGGTATAGGGCTGACGCACGGGTCGTTTTGAATAGCGCTCACGTTCTCTGAAATAAACATCGGTAAAAATCTGGATGTATACCCGGGCAGTTTCCATCAGGCTGCGCCACGATGCCGAGGTGCTGCCTTCCATGCCTACCTGCCGGTTGCTCGGCAGTTCCACGAAACTCACGCCCTGGCGCAACAATTTGACGTTGATTTCCGCGACGATGCTGAACCGGGTCGAATGCAGTTCCAGTTGCCTGAGTCTGGCGGTCGGATAGACGGCGGGGCCGTTGACGTAGACGACGTATAGATCGAAGGTGGTGGTATAGATCACCCTGAACAAGTTGGACAGCAGGTAACGCATCCTGCCGCGGCGCTCGTCGTTGTGGAAATAGGTCATGACCACGTCGGCGGCGTACGCATTGCTGAACAGCAGTTCCAGCGTCGATGCCGGTATGTCGTTGTCCCCGGGGATGAACAGGAATTTTTCCATGCCGGCCGCCTCGATGGCGCGACGAATGGATGCCCCCAGTCCGATGTTCTCGGGATTCTGGATCATGCGCACGTTGTCATGCTGCTGCGCCAGGGCTCTGACGATTTCCGCTGTCCTGTCCTTCGAACCATCATCGATCACGATGATCTCCACGCGCAGCCCGGGCACCTTAGCCGCTGCAGCCAGAACCGCGCGGACGGCACCCTCGATGTTCTTCTCTTCGTTGAGCGCAGGAATGGCGACCGTAAGGGAGTTTGCCGGCAGCGCTGCCGTTTCGGCTGTCAGCTTGTTTCCGGCAATTGCTGGTGGCTCGCTCATCGACGACTTTCGGTAATGGACAAAATAGGCTTTCCGCCAGGCAGGGCCTGCGGTGTCGGAAACGGGTTCTTCATTTGCACAAAAGCAGCCGGCGCAGGATGGAAAAAAATCGAGCGATCAGCGCCACGCCGCCCTTGCGGGGAAAATAGCGGTCATCCCTGGCGTATATCTGTCCGCCGGCGGAAAGCCGCGTCAGCCTCGCGGCGAGGATTTCAGCCGCGGGGTAGCGCGCGAACATGGCGGCATCGGACAAGGGCTCGGGGTCGGCAGCCCGGTATTCCTTGAGCATCCTGACACGCAGTGATGAAACATTGGCGTTGATCACATTGAACAGGCCGAAGCCCAGGCAGGTATAAACCATGATATGCAGCAACAGGTAACCGACGCGGTCCGTGGGCGAAAACGGGTATTGCCAAAGCAGATATGCCAGAACGGTGATGACAACGGCCATTCCGAATCCGAACGACACGAACTGGATGCGTACATGCGCCCCGCCGGGGAAAGCCCGGGCAAGAACTGCGTGGGCCAACATATCCATCGCAAACCCCAACAACGGCGCGAGCGGCAGACAGATCACGGCGTTGGTCACGATCTCAGGCGTTCTTTTCGACGTTGAACAGGCGTGAAACCAGCATCGCGAGGCGCGCAGCCTTTTCCCCACGCGGACTGAGAATATACCCGTTCCCTGCCGCGACCAGGATGCCGTCCCGCCTGAGCGCATCAAGCCTGGGTTTGATGAAGTTGCTGTCCGTGATGACTGCCGAGAGTTCTTCGCGCGAACAGCCTGCACTACCCGCTGCTTGCAGTGCGCTAAAGATGGCCAGCGACGGGCTGGTCTCTTCAATGGCTGTGTAGGCAATCAGATAACAACCGACAGCGCCCAGATAGAGCAGCGCCATGCCCGGAATATCCCTGATTCCGACCAGGTACGGGCTCCCGCCTGCAAACCACAGCAGGATTGCGATCAGCGGCGTGACGGCAAACACCACCAGCAGGGCAAGGGTATGGTTTCGCGGAAGCCGGCATCGCCACCATATGAGGTGCAGCAGCAAGGCAAACCCGAAAAGACCCAATGAACTCAGCAGTGCGGCCATGGGCGCATGTTTACCAGGGCATGGCCGGCTTGGCGCTGATGAACAGACTGCCTTCGCGATGCGATGTCGGTACGTCGGCGAGGCTCTGCACACGACCCCAGCCGATTTTCTGCGCATACATGCCGATACCGATGGACTGGAAATGCGCAAACACAGTCTTGGCGTTTTCTGGGTTGCCGATTTCAACCATGATGTCGAGTTTTTGCATCACCGTCGGAGTTGCCGCAAGCAGCAATTCCTTCTCGTGCCCTTCCGCATCGATCTTGGCAAGGTCAGCCCATTCGAACAGCGGTTGAACCGCGCGTATCGGCACCGTGAACAGCTCTTTTTCACCGTACGAATCCTTCGACCCCGCAAGATGGCTGCCCGTGGTATTGCCGAGGACGCGCACAAACTGGGCCTCCCCGTCCTTGGTCGAAACCGCCTCCTTGAAGGTGGTAACGGTCGCGCCATTGGCCGCGAGGTTGCCGGACAGCAGGTCGTAGTGCCAGGGGTCAGGCTCAAAAGCCCGCACGGCATAACCGCAACGCGCCAGGATCATCGAGTGCAGGCCGAGATTGGCCCCGATGTCGAGCACATTTCGGTAACGGGCGCGATTGGCATTGTAGAAAGCAAAAATGATCAGCTCGTCGACCCCGAAGAGATCCAGCGAGTTGATGGCACCCATTTTTGTATAAGGCATGGAAATCTCGCCGAATGGCCCGAACGGGCGAGCAACCCGCTCCGTCGATGAAAACAACTCCTCGACGGCAGTACGTGCCGTCGCCTTGCAGAGCTTATAGAGCGCGGACGAGTGCAAATGCCGCCCGGGGTTTTCTGCGAGGGTTTCAAAAATCAGGTCGAGTACGGACATGGCGATCACTATGCTTTCAGGGAAACGGACATCGGTTTAACAATCATGTTGGCAAGGAACTCCTGACGATCGAGCGGTGGGTCCGCATCCTCGTTCGGACGGCCATATTTGACCAGCGGCACGACCCGGTGGTCGGGATCGATGTCGATATTGAGCAGGCACGGCTCGTTGCCGCGCAGCATGTCGTCCAGCTTCGCATTGATGTCGGCGTTGAGCGTCAGTGTCTCGGCACGCAAACCGTAAGCCCGCGCAATGGCAACGAAATCCGGATTCGGCAAACCGCCTTCCGGCGAGGTGGCGTAATAGTTGCCGTCCAGCCACATTTCCTGGGTCTGGCGCACCATGGCGTGACCGCGGTTATTGAACAGCAGGATTTTCACCGGCAAGCCGTGGCGGGCAACTGTGGCGAGTTCCTGGATGCTCATCTGCAGGCTGCCATCACCGGACATGCAGACGATGCGCTGCCCCGGTCGCGCAAAACTTGCGCCGATGGCACCGGGCAACCCGTAACCCATCGGCGTGTTGTTGAAGGCATGGAAAAACCGTTGCCCCGGCTTGAACTCGAATCCCTGCATCATCCAGGCGAGGACACACCCCGTGTCGGAGAAAATAATCTGGTCGTCATCGAGTCGTGCAGCAAGCTGTTTGATCAGCCAATACGGGTTGACGCCGGTTTCTGTCGCATGCTCCGGCAGACATTCCGGATAGCGGGCTTTCCATTCGCCGATACGCGCCACCCACCCTGAAAAATCCGGAAATGGCTGGCCCTGCGCACGCTCGCGCAGGGCGCGCAGAAAAACACCGGCGTCAGCACTGATCGCGATGTCGATGTTGAGTTTCAGTTGATCAAACTTGCGGATCTCTGCTGCATCTATGTCCAGCATGATCAGTTTCGCCTCGCGCGCAAAGCTCGAAGGCGGTGAGCCAGTCGCCTTGGTATCCAGGCGCGAGCCGATGGCAATGATCAGGTCGGCATTCTGCACCGCAAAGTTGGCAAAGCGCGTGCCATGGGTGCCAAAACCGCCGATCGCCAGCGGGTCGTCCTCCGGCATGAGATCCCGCGCAGCCCAGGTCATCGCCACCGGAATACCCAGAAGACGGGCTAATGCCCTCGCCGCAACCTCGGCCCCAGCAAGGTGTATGCCCCAGCCGTAAATCAATACGGGACGCTGGGCCTTTTTCACCGCCTCGATGCAGGCGTCGAGCGTTTCCATGCCAATGGCCGGCGAAGCAGCCGCTTCCGGTTCAGGCACGTAGTCGATCAGTTTGTCCGGGTCGATATCCATGCGCTGCAGGTCGTCCGGAATATCAACCAATACCGGTCCCGGGCGGCCCGCTTTCGCGATGGCAACCGCTTTCTGCAGTTCGTAGCGCACGCGGTAAGGGTCTTTGACCAGAACCGCGTACTTGGTGATGGTCCGGCAGATATCCACGATTTCGGTTTCCTGAAATCCGATCTGCCGCACGCCGGTATCGCCCTTGGCGCGGAACGTCGCGACCTGCCCGGTCAGGTAAAGCACGGGAACGGAGTCGTAGTAGGAACTGCAGATCCCCGTAATGAGATTGGTCGCACCGGGGCCGCTGGTCGCTACGGCGCAGCCCAGGCCACCGGTCACGCGGGCGTAGGCATCGGCCGCATAAGCGCCGGCCTGCTCGTGTTGCGGGCACACATAGCTGGTGCCCTCGGTCTCGGCAATCGAGTGGATCAGGTGCAATGAAGCCCCGCCAGAAATGGCAAATACATGCTGAATGCCCTGTGCGGCGAGAAATTGTGCAACTACGTGGGATAGTTTCATGTTTTCCCTGGAGGAATACGCAACTCATTGCCAAAGCGGCGCAGTTTATAGAGATCCTCGTCCTGCCTGAGCTGCTGCGCGAGCCCGGCCCCGCCCTGTCGCCAGGCGTCATGAGCCAACGCAATGTTCCGTCCGCCGACTACCGTTTTCCCGGCCTTCAGGCACCAATTCAGGCAGGCATGAATGTCGTCGTGGCTGGTGCCCGGGTTTCCAGACTGGAGAAACTCCACCACTTTGCGGTAATTCTGCCCGCTGCGTTCTGGTTCGCGCAGCGTTTGTTCGTGGATCTTGGTGCGCACGATGCCCGGACCGATAATGAAAAAGCTCGTGTCCGGGGATTCTGAGTCCAGCAGCTCGCACATCTTGATGAGCAGTACTTTGGATGCGCAGTATGCGGAGTAGGCAGGCGCTGCATTATTGGTGCCTGACCCGGAAAAAAAAGCGACTCCCGGTGCGCCGGATCGGTTCCGCATCGGATGCAGCCGCCTGACGAGACGAAGCGGTGCAAGCGCATTGATTTCGATGCCGCGATCCCATGCAACCGCATCGCAATCCCAGAACGGACCGATGGGTTCCTCGGTTCCGGCTGCAATAATCAATAAGTCCCACTGAATATTTTCGCGACAAAATGCATCCGCAGCAGCGGCAATATGATCCGGTTCAGTCAGGTCGCAGGGCACTGACTTGATACCGGATGGCAGTTTGTCCATCCCGCTACGATCACGATAAGTACCCCATACGGTCCAGTTGTCCGCTGCGTACCGTACGCCAAGCTCGCGCCCGATATCGCTGCCCAGCCCGACAATGACGACGACAGGCATGGTCAATTTCCTTCCATCTGGGATCCGCTACTGGCTGACGGGAGATTGCCCGCGCTACTCGTTTTGCTCTGTTCGGCGTCGACAAATCGGGCAATACCCGTTTCCAAGGGGGTAAACCGGAATTCGGGAAAGACCGCAAAAACGGCAGCGTTCACAAACGTGCGATGCACGATCGGCCCGATAGGGCGACCCAGGTTGTAGATAAAACGGAACAACTGTGTCGGTTTGTACGGGCGATGAATGACCGGCACGGTCCGCGGAGCATGTTCGACCCGGACGGGTTTGCCGGCCAGGCCGATAATGGCCCGGGCGATATCGCTAAAGGAGACAGCCGGCCGGGTGGCGATATTGAGCGTCCCGGTGCTGCGATGTCCGAGCGCGAGGCCGATGAGTCTGACGGCATCGTCGATGAAAACATGGCTGCGGCGTTCTTCGCCAGCGCCGAAGAGCTGGATCAATCCGTCTTTCAAGGCGGTGCGCACAAAACGGTTCGGGCCATACGCGTTATGAGTATCGCCCGGACCATACACCGTGGTAAGCCGGAGGATGCAGAACGGGATGGATAGTCTGGCCAGTTCGGAGCCGAACATCATCTCCCGGGCGGTGTGGCAAAGCGCGTAAAGATCAGTCGGCTCCCGGGCCGAATCTTCGTCGAGGGGGATTTTCTGCGCATCATATACGGCGTCAGAACTCAGATAAACGAAGTGGGCGCATCGCGCCTGGGTCAGCGCGCGACAGACCGTCTCCGCCATGCGCAGGTTGCACATCAGAGTGAGGTAATCACGGCCCTTTTCCGGGGTGAGCGTGGACGTCATTACGACAGCGTCTCCGGCCCGCAACAACGCAGCGAGGCGCGGCGCATTGCCCACTTCGCCCAGATCGATGTCAATGCTGCCTACGGACAGGCAGTCAATGCCATTCGCCCCGCACCAGTCGCGCAGGTGGCGCGCAATAAACCCATGCGCGCCCAGAATCACTACGCGATCAGGCTTGTTCTGGATGGGGTTCTGGTGACTGAGCATTGGGCGTAATGGGCGCTATCGACAGCATTGAATCGTTGCCGCCCTATTTTCCGAGCGTCATGTAAGCAAGTCCTGCCCCGCGACAAGCCGTGGCATCCAGCAGCGCATAGGGGTCCAGCACGATTTTGCCACGAAGCTGACGAGCGATATCCGAAGGAACGAGTTTGGCGAACTGCGCCCAGGGGGTCATGATCGCAAGCGCATCAGCTCCCAGGCACGCATCCAGCCCCGAAGTCGCACCATGGCAGCGGGGATTGGGGGCTACCGACGCCGAAACTACCGGATCATACACCCGCACCTGATACGACATCAGCTGCTCCAGAAGCGCCAGCGACGGGGAGTTCTTGATGGAATGCGTGTCCTGCTTGTAGGCAAGACCGAGTACGGCGATGACGGGGTCTTTCACCTTCGCGAGCAGCTCCTGCTGCAATGTGCGTATTGCCCAGTCGCGGCGGTGGCGGCTGTTGGCAATCCATGCCCGCACCACCCCGGAATCAGTGCCATGCTCGTCGGCGAAGTTGCAGACCGTGGCCAGATCACGCTCAAGGTTGCCCCCGGCAATGCCGAGTCCCGGTGCAAGATACGAATATGGGCCTATGCGTTTATCCAGTTTGAGTGCCGGCACAATCTCAGACCAGTCGGCACCGATTTTTTCGCACAGCTCCGCCAGCGTATTGGCAGTGGTGACCGATGCGACCAGGCACATATTGATTGAAATCTTGGCCAGCTCCGCGCTTTCGTAGCGCATCGGCAGGATCGGGCAGCCATGGGCTTCCAGAAACACACGAAATGCCGCAGGTAGCGGTTGGGCTGGGTCGGCGCAACCCACAATGTAACGCTCCGGATGCAGTGCACGCTCAACGGCGCGCCCGAAGATCAGCGTCTCGACCTGGTAGTAGAGCATCCGTCCCTCGCGCTGCTTGCGGCGCGTGAACCCGGGCGGCACCTGCGACAGCACGACGATGACGGTGTCGGCGCGCGCAGCTTCGAAAACGGTATTGAGCAGAGCATCGATGGCGCCCAGATCGCTCTGCCCGCGATCGTCGGTGGCAACGTCTGGCGCGACATAAATGACGTCACAGGCCTTGAGATCAGCTGGATCCGCGGTGAAGCGCAGACGTGCGGCGTTTTTGGCGACCAACTCGTCGAGCTGCGGCTCCGATACCGGCAGTTCTCCTTTGCGCAGGGCGGTGATACGCCCGGCATCGGGATCGAAACAAATCAGCGTGAACCCCTTTTCTGTCGCGGACACCGCCGAAACCAGGCCCAGATGCGTCATCCCGGCAAAACCGATCACCGGCTGCGTCATTCCCTGCCCTTCGGCTTGCCTTGCTTTTGCTGCATTGCATGCACGGCAGCGAGGCCTTCGCGCCAACCCTTGAAACGAAAACCGGGAAACGCCTTGAGAACGGCGGTGTTGTCGAACGGGCGATAACCGTCGTGCGGCATCGGGCCGGTCCGCGGCGAACCTTTGATTGTTACATGGGGTACAAACGCGGCAGCTGCGAAATCGGCAAGTTCGCGGAATGACGCCACCTCTCCTGAAACGGCGTTGGCGATTCCCGTACTGCGGTGCAGGACGATCAAACGCATTAGTTCGGCGATATCTTCAACATCGACATGGTCGCGCCGCTCCTCGCCTTCACCGAACAGCACGATTTCCTTCCCGGCAGCAGCAAGACGGCGGAAACGGTTGGGCCCGTAACCGTTGTGCGGATCGTCGAAACCATAGACCAGTGTCGACCGGACCAGTGCAAGCGGACCGGAGAATGACTGCCGCAGCGCAACTTCGCGCGCCAGATGCATGACTCCGTGCAGCGATGCCGGTTCAGCGCAGGACGCCTCCGTCAGCGCTTGAGTCGAGTCCTTGTAAACGGCATCAGAACTCACATAGATGATGTGTGCCACAGGGCGTTCGCGCAAAGCCGTGCAGACCGCCTCGGCCATCACGATGTTCTCCCGCAACATCGCAACATCTTTGACAGGCGCCTTGGCCGATGCGAAGACGAGGATATCGTCGGCCTTTAATTCACCGGCGAGTTGCTGCGCGGCTTCGGGCGTCAACAGATCCAAAGCTGGCCTGCCCAAACTGATCGCCGCAATTCCATCCGCCTGAAGCCGGCGCATGATGGCTCCGGCAATAAACCCGCCGCCGCCCAGCACCACAACCCGCTGTGGTTTCACCGGTTTCGTTTGAACGTGAATCAGCACTGACGCCCTCCCGCACCCTGAGCCAGATCATCGCTGAGACCGCGCAGGGTATTGTTGATCCAGATGTCGTTGTCAATATTGCCCGCACCCGTGGCGCACAGCTTGCGAAAATGTTCGTACTCGATCGCCCAGGTCGGGTCAGGCTGCACCAGTGTGATTGACTCTTCATCCGGCCGGCCACTGGGCAGTTTGCGATCGCGCACGCTGAAGGTGCTTGGCCCCCATTTGCACAGCGAGGTGATGTGTGCGCTGCCCTTCTCCGCAAAAACATCGGCGTAGAAGTGATTGCGCCACGACAGCAGGGTAACTTCGAATTGCAGCACGGGATCTGCATTCGCGCCAAAAGCAACGTGGTCATAAGCCCGGTTCTCAAAGCAATTGGCAGATTGAATCCGGAAATCATCAATCGGCTTGCCGAGCCAGAACAGCGCGGTATCGAGCAGATGTGAGCCGAGATCGGGGAGCACACCCGCCCCCTGGTCGCGCCAGGCCGAGTCGCGCACCAGACGCGCCGTGCCATTGCCGTAAAACATGCGCATGCTGTAAATTTTCCCCAGCCGTCCCGATTCAATCAGCTGCTTCATACGCACGAAGTGCGGTTCGAAGCGATGGTTGTACGCGGTGTAGCAAACGGTGCGGTTCTTCTCGGCGAGCGCCTTCAGGCGCAGCAAGTCGGGAGGATTGCCGGCAAACAGCGGTTTCTCGACCAGCAGGTGTTTACGCTGTGTGAGCAGATATTCGATGACCGAAATCTTCGGTTCGTCCGGGATGCACAGCAACGCGACGTCATACTCGCCGACGGGAACATCCTCAATCCGCTTGTATTGCGCTTCCGGGTGAACCGGGTCAACCGTGGCAACAACTTCGCTGCCGGCGACCGCTTTCCGCTTTTGCCCCTGCACACCGAGACCGGCAACTACGACTCGCATCGGCGACTCCGTATCCAGATACTGATTACTGCCTCACTGATAGCGGGCGAGTTTTTCGACAGCATCGATTTTCTTCAATACCAGGTCGGGCGTGACCGGCCAGTTGCCGTCATGTTCGCATTCGATGCCGGCGGCCATATTGCCAAGAATCGAGGCAATCACGTCGTTGCCTGTTGCGACCAGTGCAAGCGTGGCATAGGCCAGCAGCGCATCCCCCGCACCGACCGCATCGACCACCTTGTCGGCAAAAGTCTCGATATTGAAAAACGCGCGGAAATCCGTGGGCGAGTTGGTGCGGTAGGTAATGATGCCGCGATCCCCGCATTTGAGGATCAGCGTGCCGCAGTTCGAGCGCTTGTGCAGCTCCAGCGCAAGCGGCCGCACGACAGAATCCTGGTCGCCAAGCGCGAAGCGGGCCTCGCGCTCGTTCGGCGTAATGAGGTCAAAGTTCTGAAACTCGAGAATGTTGCCCCAGCGGCTCGCCACCTGGCTGTCGGCCACGCGAAAGACGCCTTTCGGGATGGCCTCGGTAAGATGCGGGATCGTTACCCGGTTGAATATGCCATGCCGGAAGTCGCAGAATGCAACCGCCTGCGTTTTGGTATCAACGATCTGGCGCTTCAACTGCTCGACGATCTTGTCTGAAATCGAACGGTTGTCCAGCGTATCGATCTTGAGCAGTCGATAGCCCTCGGCAACTATCGCGTTTTTATTGGTGGTCGGCCGCGTCTCATCGATGATCGGCAGGCAATGTACGCCAAAGGTACTGAGATCATCGAGCACAAAGCTTCTGTAATCATCGTTGCCCAGCACGGTGGAAAAGGTCACCTCCGCCCCGGCGGCACGCAGATGTTTGGCGACGATGCCAGCCCCGCCGACATAATCAACCTTTTTTTCGTAACTTACGCTCATGGTCGGGGTCTTGGTCATGCCGCCGATCATGCTGCAATATGTATAGCTGTCGACGATGGTGTCTCCGACAACGTGGGCATGAATGCCCTTGAGCTTGGCGACTGCGTCGCGCAGGCCCTGAAAGGTGACGCCCTCGGCTTCCATCAGCGTCATCAGCTTCTCGACAGCGATCGAGGGCGGCGCCAGTTCGATCAGGGCCGACGATGAATAGACGATATCGCCCGGCGTGAAAATCATTTCGCCGCCAAAACTTTCGAGGGTGTCGATCTCTTCCTGCGTCTTCGGATGCACCGCGCCCGCGGTGTATTCGTAACCCTTGGCAAAGAAATCCGGCTTGATGACGGCGAGATTGGCAATCGGTGTGGCGTCGCGATCAACCAGCACGTAATCGACCATCTCCAGCGCAGCAAGATTCACCGCGCGAAGATCCTCGGGGACGTAGGGCCGCATATTGCCCTTCTTGATGTGCTCGTCCGCGGTCAGGCTGGCGATCAGGATGTCGGCCTTGGTCTTGGCGTAGAGCATGTGGCGGATGTGCCCGGGATGCACCACATCGAAGGTGCCGTGGCACATGATGACCTTCTTCTTGCGCGGCCGCGGTCCAATGACTTCAGCGATCTGCGCTGCA
>JAWXCM010000162.1:0-10185 GCA_034408745.1 Bryobacteraceae bacterium | reverse complement strand
TACCTCAACCCCGCGAGCCCCCTCCGCCGCCAGCAAGTGCATATTTCGGTGACAGCCCGTGAAGGCCACCCCCTGAGCACCAGGTGGAAAGTCGGCGCGGTCTCCGTAGAAGTAGCCTCACAGGAGCCCCTGGGGACCGCCCAGAACCGTCCACTGGACGAGGCACTCCTCCGAGACCAGTTAGGCCGCCTGGGCAACACGTCGTACGAACTAGCCACCCTGACCCTGAAAATCGAAGGCCAACCCTTCGCCCCAGCCAAACTCCTAAACACAATAAGGCGCGAAGCCACCAAAGCCCTAACCGAAGCCCAATCCCAACCGGTTCTAAAACCACCCACCGTCGTGGAAGAAATGGGGGGCAGGCCCCCAGGCCTGCGGCGGGTCCCCAGACCCGCCAAAAACCCCCAGCTACACGTACTAGTCCGCACCCCACCCCAACTCGAAGCCGCCATAGAAGCAAACCCCGCCAGCATCACCCTCGACTACCTCGACCTCTACGGCCTGAAACCCTCCGTAGACCGCATAAAATCCACCGGCATCCACGTAAGAGTAGCCACCCCAAAAATCCTGAAGCCAGGCGAAGAGCGAATCCTCGAATTCCTGCAGCGCCTCGACGCCCCCCTGCTGGTAAGGTCCAACGGCATGCTGGAAACCCTAAGCAACCAGCCCCACCATCCCCTAACCGGAGACTTCAGCCTAAACGCCGCCAACGCCCTGACCACAAAAGTCTTCCTCGACATGGGCCTCGACCGCATCACGCCCACCCACGACCTAAACGCCGCCCAGATCGCAACCCTCGCCGCCGAATTCCCCGCCGACAAGCTGGAAGTAATCGCCTACGGCCACCTGCCCGTCTTTCACACCGAGCACTGCGTCTTCTGCCGTTTCCTCTCCACCGGGACGACATACAAAGACTGCGGCCGCCCCTGCGAAACCCACCAGGTAGCTCTGAAGGACCAGCAGGGCAGGGCACACCCCGTCATCGCCGACATAGGCTGCCGCAACACCGTCTTCGGAGCCGAAGCCCAGGAAGCCAGCGCCCACCTCGACACCTGGCTCGCCGCCGGAATCGAGCACTACCGCGTAGAATTCGCCCACGAAACCCAGGCCCAGACGAAGGCAGTCATAGAAGCCTTCACCAGCCGGCTGGCAGGACGAATCACCAGTGACCAGCTCGCCAGAGAGCTCCGCCGCGCAGCCCCGCAGGGGACGACAGAAGGCAGCCTCTTCGTCCCGCAGAACTACCAGCAGCTCCCCATCCTGCAATGAGCACCGACATCGTCAAAGCCGGACTCCTGGTCATAAGGGACAACCGCATGCTCCTGTGCCGCAAGAGCCGCGACACCAGCCTGCTAATCGTCCCCGGAGGCAAGCTCGACCCCGGTGAATCCGACGAAGCCTGCCTCCGCCGTGAAGTAGCCGAAGAACTCGGCCCGACCCTCGAAATCCAGAACATCACCTACACCGGCACCTACCGAGACGTAGCCGCCGGAGCCGAGCACCGAACAGTCGAAGTCCGTCTCTACCAGGGCGACCTGTCGTCCGAACCCGCCCCCCACGCCGAAATAGCCGAACTAATCTGGTTCGCCCCCACCGACGACCCCAGCCAGCTCTCCGCCACCCTGCGCAACAAAATCCTCCCCGACCTGCTGCAAAGAGGCATCCTCAACCCGCCAGCGCCGCTCACCACACCGCAGTAACGTGGCTCGGGCTGTACCGAAGAATCGCAGCATCTGCAGTCACAAGCGGAATATTCGCCGCAGCAGCCTGTGCAATGAGGATGCGGTCGAACGGATCGTGATGGATGGGAGGCAGATACTGCACGCGCATCACCGCATCGGTAGTTATTGGCAACACTCGTACGTTCTGTTGCTCGACATACTGTCGCCACCACGCTCCCGCATTCTTAACGACAGCTCCAGGCCTGCCCATCTTCAGGATCATCTCCCACAGGTTCGCGGGACTCACCAGAAAGTCGCCTTTCTTCACAATCCGAACCGCCAGAGGTGATAGCCTGGAAGGGTCGTGAAAGGACCACAGCAGCGTGTGCGTGTCGAACAGATGCAGCCTTACTCTCCTTCCCACAACGCGATCTCTGCCGCCGAAAGGGGAGCCATAATCTCGTCGTCGGACTTGCCGGTGCCCAGGTAATTCGAGTCCCCGATTCCGATCCCGAGTATGCTCTTCGGGGGCTGTACCGATATCATCCTCGCCACAGGCATTCCGTTGCGCGCAATCGTCACTTCCTCCCCCCGCTCCACCATCTCCAGAAGCTGCGACAAATTCGACTTGGCCTCATGCACGTTAAACTGCGCCACGGAACTCCTCCATTCATATGCTAGCCCGCCTGCTTAGCTAAGTCAACCGCCGGCCCTGCGCACCCTCAGCCTCCAGCAGCGCCCGCGTCCGCACCGAAGGCCACAGTATACGCTCCAACGCCCCCTCACCAACATTCTCCTCTCTGTGTCTTAGCCACCAGCTTGCGAAACGAATCGTCGTGCGCGCCTGGCCAGCAGACGGCGGCGATTCCACCCCGCGAAGCAGGGCAGCATCGCCCGCACAGGCACTGTCCAGGAAAGCGCCGCGCTCCGAAGGCAAAATGACAAAATCAGACATAAAAGGGGGGCAGGCCCCCAGGCCCTCTAATGCACCGCCGATTTATCCACAGAATCTCGCCGGTCGAACTCCCGCAACAGCCACGCCTGCGCCACGCGTCTGACCCGTCACTTCCGCCGTCAGCCCGCCAAAGAACTTCAGCTCCACCAGACGGCACTTGTTCGCGTCGTGCTTCTCCTGCTCATGCAGCGCATCGTCCAGCGCCACCATTTGCCACGCGCTGTCCCCGCTGTAATCGATAGCTTCGATCAGACGCGGTGGGCTGAAGAGTATTGATCCGTGCGCTCTTTTCGAAGATACGCGTCCGCCAGCCGGTGCAGTCCCGGGTACACCAGCGGAATCAACTGGTCGATGGCGGCCTTATTCCCCTCGCGAACGTCGTGCAGCAGACGCGTTACTGTATCGCTGGTGCCGGGCATCTCACCGTGATTCTGTCAGGGCTCACCTTCATCGGAGTCTTCCAGGTCGTTCGCCCGCGAACTGAACTTCCGCAATACCGGCAAAATCGCGTTCGATGCAAATCCCGCATAACGCAATTTCCGGTAAACCGAAGCCAGATGCTTTTCTTCGGAAAGATATTCTGCCAGGTCCACATTGCGCATTTTGCGCTCCAGCCACGCCCGAACCATCGCCACTTCATCGGCGTCTTCATAGGCCGCCTTCACAGCCTCTTCAGCCACCGGACCCGCAACCCGGCGCACCCTCAGATCACGCAAAACGCGCTGCTTCCCCGCTACACCGGAGTCCCGCCGCGCCGACGCGAAATGTTCCGCGAACCGCTCGTCATTCAGGAACCCATACCCGCGAAGCTCCTCGATAATCGCGCCGACATCGGCCTCATCCTCGGCACGCCGCGTCAGCTTCGTGCGAACCTCAACCTCGGTAAGCGCTCGCGAGCCCAGCAGCCGCAGCCCATACTGCTTCAGTTGCTCGCGAGCCAGTTTTCGAACCACGCCTTTGTTCACGTTGCCGTCCGTTACCACCTTACCTCTCGCGCTATTCCACCCTCCCTGCTATGCTGAAAACGGCGTATGGCAGTTACTGCGAAGGAGAACATTGTGGACGATACAAAGGGTTTGTCTTACTTCTTTCTGGGCCTCGGAATCGGCGTGGCGGCAGGGATCGTCTTTGCCCCGCAGTCCGGCAGCGAGACCCGTGGCAAAATCCGTAGCAAGGCCGTTGAGAGCGGCGATTTTGTCCGCCGCCGCAGCGAAGAACTGCGCGACAATGCGACCGGTCTCGTGGACCGTGGCCGCGACATAGTCAAGAGCCAGAAAGAGACGCTGAACTCCGCTCTCGACGCGGGCCGTCAGGCCTATCGCGAAGCCCTTTCCCAGGCGCGTGGCGGCGGCGAATCCGATGCCGCGGAAGCGCTCGGCGATTCCGGACGGGGCGTCTAAACTCACGGAGGGAGCCAATACCTGTGAATGATATTCTGCTCGCTGTTCTGACGTTCTTCGTGTTCCTGTGCGCCGTGGCGATGTGTCTCCAGGCCGCGATGCTCATCGGCATCTGGAAGTCGACAAAACAACTGCAGGAACAGGCGGCGTCGGTGCTTCCTCAGGTGCGGTCCGTGCTCGCCAGAGCCGATTCCACACTGGAGGAAAACCGGAAGAACATCGCCGAGGTCACGGCGAAGGCGGGCGAAATCGCTGCCAAAATCAACACATTCGCTGAGACCGCCAATGAGATCGCCGGCAAAGCCAACGATCTTATGGATTCAGGCAAAACTCAAATGGCCCGGCTCGATGTCGTGATCGCCGATGCCAGTGACCGCGCCCGCGTACAACTCGAGCGCGCCGAACTCATCGTCGATGACACCATGAGCCGGGTTCATCAGTCCGTGACAGCCGTGCACAACGGTGTCGTCAAACCAATTCGCGAAATCCAGGGACTTACCGCCGGACTTCGCGCCGCCATCCAGCATCTGTTGCGCGGTGGCCGGCCCAGCGTGGCCGACGCCACTCACGACGACGAGATGTTCATCGGGTAATTCCATCCGCGGGGCTCGCACTTCCTCACGCGAGCCCCTTCATTCCACCCTGTTTCGAAATTAAGGCCCCTCCATCCGCATCTATCGTTTGATGCGGTTCACACTTCTCTCTCTCATCCTGGCCTCGTCTCTGGCCGCGGCTGTCGCCAACATGGGCGGCACCTGGATGCTCGATCAAAAACGTTCACGTTTCGCCGATGACATGCGCCCAGGCCAGGTCACCCTCACCATCGAACATAACGATCCCCAGCTCAAATACTCAGGCACAACCAATAACCCAACCGAAGGCGCCATCAACGATTTCAGCTACGATGGCGCTGTCGATGGTAAGGAACACGTGGTCAAACAGGACAAGGGAGACCGCCGTGTCACCTTCAAAAGAATTAACGGCCGCACCGTGGAATCGCTGTCAAAAGGCCCTGAAGGCGAGGTTCGCTCACGCATAACCATGTCGCGCGAAGGCCACTCCATGGAACGTCGCATGACCGTCAAAGCTCCCGATGGCAAGACACGGCGCTGGGTGGAAGTTTACACAAAGAAGAAGTAGTGCCAAACTTAGCTCTCCCATAAAAAACAAATCTCTGGTATTCTGTTTCCACAGATGACCGCCGCTACTGCGGCGTATGGGAGAAGTACATATGGCAACAAAGAAAGTCGCAACCAAGAAAGCGCCGGCCAAAAAGGTCGCCGCAAAGAAAGTAGCTGCAAAGAAGGCTCCGGCCAAAAAGGTCGCCGCAAAGAAGGTAGCTGCAAAGAAGGCTCCGGCCAAGAAGGTCGCCGCAAAGAAGGCACCGGCCAAAAAGGTCGCTGCGAAGAAGGCTCCGGCCGTCAAGAAAACCACGGTCTAGCTCGCGCGTTTCTCTTCGGACGCGGTCCGGAACGATTACTCCGAACCGCGCTGAACCGAAAGCAAAAACTGGACCATCAGTCCGAACGCTGCGATCGTAATCACCACACAGATCGCAGCGGCTACCTTCCACACCCGGTCCGCCCAGCTCTCCACCAGTCGCGGTGTCCCCGCAATCCACGCAAAAGCAAACCCCGTCGCCAGACCGCCGATATGCGCCGCATTGTCGATGCGCATCCCCGTCATCAGCCCCATCGCCAGTCCCCAGATCGCCCACTGCGTATAGTGCGACCGCATCGCCGAGCCCAGTGCCGTATGCCGGTTCTTCACGCCCAGCGCGAGCATCGCTCCCATCAGCCCAAACAGCGGAGCGGATGCGCCGACGCTCAGCGAGGGACTCCACCACAGGCTCGCCCCAAACCCGCCGATCGTGCTTAAAAAATACAGCACCAGATATCGCGGCGTGCCATAAAATTCCTCGGCCTGCGCACCCAGGTCGAAGATCACCCAGGAGTTCATCAGAATGTGCAGAATGCCGCCATGCAGAAAACCCGCCGTCAACAGCCGCCACCACTGGCCCGCCTGAATCAGCGGCGGATACTTGGCGCCGAAAAGCACCAGCGTTTGTCCGTCGATGTCGAGAAATCCACCCTGACCCGTTGCGTTCATGCTGTACATGGTGGTGCCCACATAAAGACCCGCATTGATCAGCAACAGAACTGTCGTGGTAAACCGGTGAGCCGGTATTCCCAAAATATCGGAAGGGTTGCGCCGGTCCACCGCCCGTGCCTGCAGCGGTACATCGCAGTACGGACAGACCTTGTCATCCACAGTCACAAAAGCGCGGCAATTCGCGCACATCCTGCGTTTGTCCACTGCTGCCATTGTAGCTGTGCCACGCCTGTACCTCTGCCCGAATCACCGATGGTAGAATCAAATCTTTCCTTGATGTCTTTTCCCGAATCCGAACTTCGCCGCCAAATTGTCGACATCGGACGGCTCATGTACCAGAAGGGCTGGGTCGCCGCCAACGATGGCAATATTTCTGCCCGACTCGATTCGGACCGTATTCTCGCAACGCCCACAGGCGTGAGCAAAGGGCTCATGCGCGAAGAAGACCTGATCGTTTGCGATATGCAGGGAAACAAGCTGGAAGGCCGGCGCGAACGCACCAGTGAGATCCTTATGCATCTCACAATCTACAGCACGCGTGCCGATGTCCAGGCCGTCGTACACGCCCATCCGCCCGTCGCCACCGGCTTCGCTGTCGCCGGACGTGCCCTCGACCAGGCTCTGCTGCCCGAAGTAATCGTCAACCTCGGCTGCGTGCCGCTGGCACAGTACGGGCTCCCAGGAACCTGCGAGCTTTCCGATACCCTCAGGCCTTTCATCCCCGATTACGACGCGCTCCTCATGGCCAACCACGGCGTGGTCGCCTATGGCGCCGACCTCGAACGCGCCTTCTTCAATATGGAAACCGTCGAGCACGTCGCCCGCATCACCCTGATCGCCGAACTCCTCGGCGGGCCCAAACCCCTGCCCGACCGTGAAGTCGAGCGGTTGTGCCAGGCCCGGGATCGCTACGGCCTGCCACAGCGCCCCGATACCAGCCGCGCACGCCCCTCCAGCGACGAACAGCCCAGCCCGGGATCGAAATTCGTCACCCGCGATGAACTAATGTCGCTACTCGACGAACTAGTGCGCGTCCAGCGATAACTGACATTGGGGGGCAGGCCCCCAGGCCTGCGGCGGGTCCCCAGACCCGCCAGCGACACCAGCACTAATCCCGCTCGCGATCACCCGGAGCGGGAGCGGGAGCGGGAGTGGCGTGAGGATCGATTTCTTCCGGTCCAGCCGGACCCATCGGCGTGGCCGTAACCCCAGGGCGTAAAGAACTGCGACGGATGCGGCGGCGCTTCTTCGGAGCCCTGCTCCACGGGAACACCACCGAACCGAAGTCGTAGAAGTCGAACAGCAGCCGCGACACAATCAGCAGTGCCAGCAGTGTCTTCAAAACGTTCAGAACCCGATACCAGTTGAGAAAGCCGGCGTACGCCTCGCGTTCGCGAAGCGCAGCCGTGGCCGGAAGAAAATCATACGAACGGGCCAGACCCGTCATCAGCGGCGTAAAATAAAAAGCCTGGAACAAAACAAAAATCAACATCAGAATGGTCGAAACCAGCACCATCCTGCTTCGGTGTGCCGTCAGGATCGACGTCGCCAGCAGCGCACCCAGAATGCCGAGCTGGATCACTTCCCACGTCTCTGACACACGCCGTATGAACAGCGATGCCTGATATCGGAATACCTGGCGGGCCACATCCGGCCCCATGTCATTGATTTCTTTTTGAATTTGTACAGGAGGGTTGCTAAAAAGCCTCTCGACAGTCATGTTGGTCTGGGTGACCGCGAACCACATCAGGATCGTGCCCATTAACCACATGCCCGCAATAAAGGCGCCAAATCTGCGCGTGTGCATCGACTTGCAGTCTATCGCAGTACACACTCACCCGCGCATCGGCGCGGTGCCCACGCCCGGAAGCATGGCACACCGCGATTTCAACTAATACCGGCGGAGTGCCGGATCAGGCGTTGGTTACATCCTCGGCTTGCAGACCCTTGGGACCCTGCTTGACCGTAAACGAAACTCGCGCGCCCTCGTCCAGTGAGCGGTATCCGCCTGTCTGGATCGCGGAGAAGTGTACAAACACATCTTCGCCGCTCTCGCGCTGTATAAAGCCAAATCCCTTGGCCGCATTAAACCACTTCACAACACCCGTTTCACGCATCCAAAAACATCCTGAATCTGAAAATTAGACGCTGAGCGCCTCCGCAACCATAGCACATTGTCACGTGCCCGCTAACATGGAGCCCGATTTTTCAGGTGGTACCCTCAAAGTTCGCCCACTGCTTCATGGCCCATCTGATCAGTTGCCAGTCCGTCGGCAAGGACTTCGGCGCACACCATCTTTTTAACGATATCTCGATTTCCATCTCCGATGGCGAACGGCTCGGCATCATCGGCCCAAACGGCTCCGGCAAGTCGACCCTCGTCCGCATCCTCGCCGGAACCCTCGCGCCGGACACCGGCATCGTCGCCGTACGCAAAGGCGTCCGCTTCGGCTACGTCCCCCAGGAGCCGGAGTTCGATCCCGCGCATACCGCCCTCAACGCCGTCCTCGCCGCCATAGCCGACCTTCACGAAGAGCCCTACGAGAAGGAGTCCCGCGCCAACATAGCCCTCAGCCGCGTCGGATTCAGAGACTTCGACGTCACAGCCGGAACGCTCTCCGGAGGCTGGCGCAAACGCCTCGCCCTCGCCCGCGAACTCGTGCGCGAACCCGATCTCCTCCTCCTCGACGAGCCCACCAACCACCTCGACCTCGAAGGCATCATATGGCTCGAGAAACTCCTCGTGTCGTCGTCCTTCGCATGCCTCGTCGTCAGCCACGACCGCTACTTCCTTGAGAACGTGGCAACCGACATGGCCGAGATCAACCGCGTCTACCCCGAAGGCCTCTTCAAAGTCCAGGGCACCTACAGCGAGTTCCTCCAGCGCCGTGACGAATATCACTCCGCCCGGACCCAGGAGCGCGAGTCCCTCGAGAACAAAGTGCGCCGCGAAGTGGAATGGCTCCGCCGCGGCCCCAAAGCCCGAACCACCAAATCAAAGGCGCGCATCGATTCCGCCGGCCGCATGATCGAGCAGCTCTCCGACATGCAGTCCCGCGCCTGCGAACGCACCGCGGACGTCGAGTTCAGCGCCTCCGGCCGCAAAACAAAGAAACTCGTCAGCGCCGAAGGCGTCTCGAAGGAGCTCGGCGGCCGCACCCTCTTCCGCAACCTCGACATCGTCCTTCGGCCCGGCACCCGCCTCGGCCTCGCCGGCCCCAACGGCAGCGGCAAAACAACCCTGCTTCGACTCTTCGCCGGCGAACTCGCGCAGGACGCCGGTACAGTCGAGCGAGCCGACGGACTCCGCGTCGTCTACTTCGACCAGCACCGCGCCAAACTCGACACCAACGTCTCCCTGCGCCGCGCCCTCGCCCCGCACGGCGACAGCGTCATCTACCAGGACCGAACCGTGCACGTGGCCGGATGGGCTCGCCGCTTCTTATTCCGTGCCGACCAGCTCGACGTGCCCGTCATGCAACTCTCCGGCGGCGAAAGAGCCCGCGTAGTCATAGCCCGCCTCATGCTCGAACCAGCCGACCTCCTGCTGCTCGACGAGCCCACCAACGACATCGACATCCCAACCCTCGAAGTCCTCGAGGACAGCCTCATGGAGTTCCCCGGCTCCCTCGTCCTCGTCACCCACGACCGCTACATGCTGGACCGCGTCTCCACCTCGGTTCTCGGCCTCGACGGCGAAGGCGGCTGGGGCCTCTACGCCGACTACTCGCAGTGGGAGGCCGCACGCAATGAGAAACCGGCTCCGAAGCCTCTGACCCCCGCCAACGCCCCAGCGCCGCCAACCCCGTCAAAAAAGAAACTGTCCTACCTCGAAGCCCGCGAGTACGAAGGCATAGAAGAAAAGATCCACGAAGCCGAAGCCAGCCTAACCGCCCGACAGGCCGAACTCTCCGACCCCGCCGTCAACACCGACCCCATCCGAGTCCAGCAAGTCTGCGCCGCCCTCCAAACCGCCCAAACCGAAGTAGACAAACTCTACCAGCGCTGGGCCGAACTCGAAGCCAAACAAACCTAACCCCCAGCCTCACCCCCACCC
>JAWXCM010000161.1:0-36459 GCA_034408745.1 Bryobacteraceae bacterium | reverse complement strand
TGGAGATGGACCTACGGGAACGAAAGCGGCGGAGAGCACCACAGGTTAAGATTCTTTAATCGCTAAGTTAGCGCTTATGGGCCTGGGGGCCTGCCCCCCTATACGCGCTCGAGCTTTACCGGGTACGTCGCGCCAGAATCGAACTGGGCGACGTAGATGCTGTCCTCGCCATCGACGATTAGGTCGTGGGGGCGCATGGGGCGGAGTCTGCCGCCGTCTGTGTACTCCGGGGCTGAGGCGGCGATGTTGGCGATCACACGCAGCTTGTCGTCGAGGATGGAGACGAAGCCGCGACTCTTGCGGTCTTTGGGCCAGTTGTCGGCGAGGTGGGCGACGTAGTAGCGGCCTTTGTGGAATCGGATCTGACGCGGATTGCCGCCGGGGAGGTCGACTTGCTGCAGCTTTTCTCCGGTGGTTGACAGACGCAGGAGGTATTGCTGATCGCTCATAGCGATGAGCAGCGTGTCGTTGTCCATCATTCCGCCGTGCGGGCCCCAGTGGGTGATGCCGCCCTCCGCGCCGCCGAAGATCCGGGTCAGCTTGCCGCCGGCGCCGTAGTGGCCGATGTAGTCGCGTCCATAGCCGTCGAGCACGAAGAAGCTGCCGTCTTTCGCGTGCAGGGTCCACGAAGGCTTGTAGTCGGCTTCTTTGGAGTATTTCCCGGTGGTTTCGGGCCATCCCCATTCATTCAACAGCTTGCCATCGAGAGTGGTTTTCGCGACCTTGTGGGTGTTCAGGTCGGTGATGTAGAGGACTTCCCGGGTGCCTTCGGTGACGATCGAGAGCCCGTGGGCTCCGGGGAAGCTGGTACCCCATTTCGAAACGAGGCGACCCCGTTTGTCGTACACGATGACGTTGTTGGCGACGTGATCGGTTAGCAGGATGATGTGCCCCTGCGCGTCGCGAACAATGCCGTGGCAGTTCTTCACCGGCGACTTTTCGTCGAGCACACCCCAGTTGGGTACGACCCGGTAACGATACTGTCCCTGTCCGGCGCAGGTTGCGGCGGCAGCGAGGGTGGAAAGACAGGCTCGGCGAGTTAGCATCCCCTGTTTATACAACAGAGTGTTTTAGAGCCAGGGCTTCTTCAGGGCATCCTTGCTGCAGATATCGACGCACAGTGTGCAGCCTTCGACGCAGAGTTCGGGGTGGGCAATTACCGGCTCAAGGCGTTCGGCTGTCACCTCGATAACTCCCGCTTCACACAGGTCTACGCAGTCGCGGTCGGCTCCGCAGAGGTTGGTGTCGATGACTGGGGGAACGGGTCGGGCTATGATCTCAGGCATGAGGTTGTAACTCCTCCACTCCGTCTTAGTGCACGTTCCGTGCCGTGCGTTTTTCGGGCGTTTTGGATGTAATGTCGTGCGGGTAACGGGCGCAGCGCACCCAACAGCGGGGGTTTTCGCCCAGGGAAATGGGGTGCGATACTGAGAGCCAAACCTATGACCGACCCTCGCTATCCCGTTGGAAAGTTCACTTCCCCCGCGCAGCTCACGACCCAGGAGATACAGGCTGGCATCGACGCGATTGCCGCATTTCCGGCGGAGTTGCGGGCTGAAGCCGGCAGCCTGTCCGATGCGCAGCTCGACACGCCCTACCGGCAGGACGGGTGGACGGTGCGGCAGGTGGTGCACCATGTCGCGGACTCGCACATGAACAGCTATATCCGGTTCCGGCTGGCGCTGACGGAGAAAGAGCCGACCATCAAGCCGTACGACGAGGCGGCGTGGGCGATGCTGCCGGATGCGCGGCATGAGGCGGTTGGGGTGTCGCTGGACCTGATCGATGCGATGCACCGGCGGTGGACCATTCTGCTGCGTTCACTGAGCGAGAGCGAGTGGGCGCGAACGTTCCGGCATCCGGAGCGTGGGCTGATGCGGCTCGACGTAAATTTGGCGCTGTATGCGTGGCATTGCCGGCATCATTTGGGTCATATCACGGCGCTTAAGGCTCGAAACAACTGGTAGGGCGACGCCAGTTGCACAATTCGGTGCGGCGTAGTACCTTTCCACGATATGAGATGCTTCGCCGTTCTGCTCCTCGCCTTCGCGAGCACCGCCTGTGTTTACGCCGGGAACTGGCCCCAGTGGCGGGGTCCCGACATGAACGGGATCAGTTCAGAGACCGGAATTCCCGTCAAATGGAGCCAGACCGAGGGCGTCACCTGGAAACTGGCGATGCCTGGGGTGAGTGGCTCGACGCCAATCGTCTGGGGCGACCGCATCTTCCTGAGCGTGGCGAACGCGGAGAATGTGGAGCTGTGGAGCGTCGACCGGACCAGGGGCGAAGTGCTTTGGAAGAAGGGCGTTTCGGGCAATAACCACAATGTCCGGAAGGGCAACATGTCATCGCCGTCGCCGGTGACCGATGGCAAGACGGTGTGGGTGCTCTCCGGCACCGGTTTCCTGAAAGCGTTCGATTTCACAGGAAAGGAACTGTGGGTTCGGGACATCCAGAAGGAATACGGCAAATGGGGGCTGAACCATGGGTATGGGTCGTCGCCACTGCTGTATGACGGCTCGCTGATCGTCCAGGTGCTGCACGGGATGAACACCGACGATCCATCTTATGTGCTGCGGGTGGACGGGAAGACGGGGAAAACCACGTGGAAAGTGGACCGTCCGACCACGGCTGTACACGAGTCACCCGATTCGTACGCCACTCCAATGCTGGCAAAAGCCGGCGGGAAGCAGGAGCTGATTATCAGCGGTGGCGATGCGGTGACGGGGCACGATCTGGCGACGGGAAAAGAGCTGTGGCGGGGGACGGGGTTCAATCCGGACCAGAATCCGGCGTACCGCGTGATCGCGTCGCCGACTACGTGGGAAGACCTGGTGTACGTCCCAACGCGAATTCGGCCTTTGCAGACGTTTAGGGCTGGCGGCCGCGGCGACGTGACGAGTACGCACCGGGTGTTCACGTACCAGAACGGGCCGGATGTGCCGACACCGATCAGCGACGGCAAGTACTTCTATATAGTGAACGACCGGGGAATCGTGAACGTGCTGGACGCAAAGACGGGTGCCGAGATTTATGCCGGGCAGCGGATCAAACCAGCGGCGTACAGCGCGTCGCCGGTGCTGGTGGACGGGCGCATTTACATCACGAACGAAGAGGGCCTGACGACAGTTCTGAAAGCCGGCCCGAAGTTCGAGGTGGTCGCGGAGAACCCGCTGAACGACTACTGCCTGAGTTCGCCGGCTATCTCAGACGGACAGATATTCATCCGCACGACGGGGCACCTGTACTGTTTCGGGGCTCGGAAGAAGACGTCCGCGGCCGTCGCGTCAGATGCCAAGAAGGTCGAGAGCGGCCTGTAGTTCGCTGCGGGTGTGGCTGTCGCCGGTTCGGGTGGTGACGCGAATTCCCTCTTCCATCAGAGCGCGTGCGTCGTCGAGGCGACCGAGTGTTTCCAACGTCTTACCGCCATGGAAGTAGGCTGCGGCGTAGTCGGGGTTACGCTCGCGGAGGGTGGCGAACTCGCTCACCGCGGCCTCAAGGTCGCCGACATTAATCAGCTCCATCGCCAGGCCATAGCGGGCGAAGGTGTTATTGGCGTCGGAAATCAACATGGATCGAAGGGCTTCGAGGCGGTCGGCGTTCATATGCCCATGGTAGTCTGGGCGCATGGCGTGTCCGTGGTTCGAGCCCGTGTCCGTTGCATTGACGCTGGACCGTCCACAGCCGGCCCGTGCCCCACTGGGTAAAGTGTTCGAAGGGCTGTGCCATGCAGACGCGTCGAAACCTGTCGCCGCGGATCCGGCGATGCTGTTTGAGGCCTGCAATTTCGGGTATGGGCGGTCGACGTGCCCGCGCTTTCCGGCGAACGGGGACGGCGATGCGGTCCGTTTCACGGAACTGGATGGCCGGTTAATTTGGGTCATCGAGAAAGACTGCGCACCGGTTCGCCACGGGGTGGTGGACCGCGGGTCAGCGACGGGTGGCGTCCTGGCGCGGCAGGCGGAGGCGTTTCGAAAAGCATGCCTGAACCGGTAAAGGCGTCTGGGGAAGGCCGCTATGTCCGTGAGTCGATCTCTGAGTACACCGAAATCGCACTCCCGAATGATGCCAATCCGTTAGGGAATCTGCTTGGCGGGCGAGTGATGCACCTGGTCGATCTGGCGGGTGCGATTGCGGCGTCGAGGCACTCGCGGTGCCCGGTGGTGACGGCGTCGGTAGACTACATGACGTTTCTGCACCCGGTGCATATCGGCGAGCTGCTGCTGTTGAAGTCGCAGGTTAACCGGGTGTTTCGGACGTCGATGGAAGTTGGGGTGAAGGTGTGGGTGGAGAATCTGAGGACGGGCGAGAAGCGGCACACGTCATCGGCGTATCTGACGTTCGTCGCGATAGGACCGCGAGGCGAGCGGGTTCCGGTTCCTCAGATTATCCCGGAAACTGAGGACGAAAAGCGCCGTTATGAGGAAGCCGGAGAACGCCGCGAATGGCGTCTCCGGGAAAAGAACCGCCCTCGCGATTAAATCGCTTTGTACATGTATTTGATGTACGACTTGTAAACGAGCAGATTAGGACCGTCTGTACGGTTCACTTTGATACTCATTTTGTCGTACCACTCAATAATTCCGTTGAGTTGCTCACCGTCCCTGAGCACGATGACCATCGGAGTCTTCGACTGCATCTGTTTGATGTAGTAGAAGTTCTCCGCGTTGGTCTGATCCGGCGGGGCGGGTTTTTTCGTGGCAGGCGCGCGGCGGGGTGCGTCTGTTTTTCCTTCTTTCATCTCAGTGACAGACGGACGAATCGGCTTTCGGTTACCCGGCTCCACAGTGGTCTCCATACATCTTTCTCCGACAAAAAAAGGAGGGTGCGTACTGCTGTGTAACGAGTATCCCACGACTCCGCGCGGCAGGTCAGGAAAGTTGTGGCTCGGGTCCTCGGGAAGGCGTCGGGCCGGCCGGGATCTGGTGCGGATCGATCAGATCTTCACGAAGACTTTGCGTCGATACATCCACCAGAGACTCAGCCAGAAGATGGCGAGCACGGCGAGACCGCGCACGGGCGTCTCGAGACCTTCGCCAAGAATCTGGAACGGGGCTCGGGTGAGGTGGCGGTTGAGGCCGTCGATGATACCGCGCTCGAAGACATGGGCGAGCAGGTAGGCCACGATGGAATTCGCGCCGACGACGATCAGCGGGAAGGCCCAGCGTCGCCACTGGAGCACCTCGGTCAGGTACCACGCTGCGGCGAGCATGAGCAGGACGAGTCCGCCGCTGCCGAGGGCGAAGGACGGAGTCCAGATGCGTTTGACGAACGGTCCGGTGCCGGTGAAATGCCAGGCGACGCCCAGGGCCAACAGTACGGCTCCGGCTTTCAGCAGGCCCGCCAGTTTGTCCTGCGTGGTGCCGGGTCGGCGGAGGTATTCGCCGGCGAGGAGGCCGATCAGCATGGTGCCGAGGGTTGGGATGAAGCTCAGGGTCGCGTAGCCGCCGCCGTTGGCCACGAAGGGCTTCTCGCGCGGGAACAGGTTGAGGAACCAGGTGTCGAAGGCCCAGGCGAGGTTGGTGTTCTTGTTCCAGTGGGCGGCGAAGCCGGTGTAGTGGACGGGCCAGTCGGGGGACTGCGTCGCGGGGTAGAGGGCGAAGGCTCCCCAGTAGCCGACCAGGATGGTCGCAAGGGCGAGGATCTGGACTCGGGTGGAGGCAAATGCGAGCAGGAACAGGGGCACGTAGCCGAGGCCGATCTGGGTCAGCGTGTCTTCAAACGTGAAGTTGGTGACGGGGCGGTTGAAGGATCGGAGGACGATGCCGAGGGCGCCGAGGGCGAAGGCTCGCCAGACGGCGTGCAGGAGCATCGTTGGAAATGCGTCGCCGCGGGCTCGGCGGGCGGCCAGGGAGTAGGCCATGGCGGCTCCCACGAGCAGGGAGAAGGTCGGCTGGATGAGGTCGTGGAGGGAGCATCCGGCCCACTCGACGTGGCTTTGGTGGAACGCGAGGAAGCTGGCGACCGGGTTGCCGGGGAACGCCTTCGGCAATCCGGGCAGATGCAGCACTTCGGCGAGCATCAGCGTCATGACGAACCCGCGCAGCACGTCGATGGCGACGTTGCGGCCGGTTACTGGGATGCGGTCGGGGGACTGAGCAGCGGTTGCCATCAGCCCTCTATGCTATTCCCTGCGGAGGCGTTTCGCCAACAGCAGTACGCCGGCCGCGGCCATCGCCCGGAACTATATTGTTGCAGCCGCCGCTGCTGATCCGGTACACGTCAGGACACAGAGCGCGATGGAGCGCGGCAGGAGGCGAACTTAGAAGCCTATGCTGGCTCCACCGTCGACTGGGAGCAGTACTCCGGTGACGAACTTAGCCGCGGGGGAGCAGAGATATACGGCGGCGGCGCCGATGTCGGCTGGCTCACCCATACGGCGCATGGGTGTTCGGGCGAGGACGCGGGCTTTGCGCTCGGGATCGTTGTCGAAGGCGCGGCGGGTCATGGCGGATTCGATCCAGCCGGGCGCGATGGCGTTAACGCGGATGCCGTCGCCGCTGAGTTCGCTGGCCAGCGACCGGACCATGCCAACATGCGCGCTCTTGGCCGCGGTGTAGGCGATGACTCGGGGGAGGCCCATCAGCGAGGCCATCGACGCCATGAACAGGATGTTTCCGTGGCCACGCTCCTTCATGGCCGGGATGAGGCGGCGGGTGAGGGCGAAGGCTCCGGTGACGTGGGTGTCCATGATGGACAGGAACTCGGCCTCGGTGGTGTCGACGGTATCCTTCTTCAGGCTGTTGCCCGCGTTGTTCACCAGGATGCCGATGAAGCCGTGGGTTGCCTGAATCTCGGCTACCGGGCCGTCAAGGTTGTTGTAATCGGCGACGTCGAGCACGGTGTACGAAGCGTTGGGGCCCAGCCGGTCGGCGGCTTCCCTGAGGGGATGCTCGCGCCGCCCGGCCAGCACCACTTTTGCTCCAGCGGCGACGAATGCCTCCGCGATTCCGAGTCCAATGCCGGTGCCGCCACCGGTGATCAGTGCCGTCTCACCTGCAAGGCTGAAGACGGGTGCCGCGTGTGTCAATGCGCGAATCCTCCTCAGTGCACGGTATCAGAGCGATGCGAACGGCTCGCGGCTTCATGGATAATGAAGTCGGAAAGGTAACCCCTGAATGATTACCGAAGTTGAGCGGCACTCTGCCGAGCAGGAACTCAACCCGTGGCTGGCCGCCGAGGCCCGCTTTAACGAAGCCGCTGAGCGGCTCGGGATGGAAGACGGGCTGAGGAAGATTTTGAAGACGCCGGCGCGCGAGATTACCGTGGCGATTCCGGTGGGCCTCGATGACGGCCGGCTGGAGGTGTTTACCGGGTATCGGGTGCAGCACTCGATTGCACGCGGCCCCGCCAAGGGCGGCATCCGATTCGCGCCCGATGTGACTCTGGATGAGGTTCGCGCGCTGGCTTCGTGGATGACGTGGAAGTGCGCGGTGGTGAATATTCCGTTCGGCGGCGGAAAAGGCGGAGTCATTTGCGAGCCTCGCGTTTTGTCGCAGGGCGAACTGGAGCGAATTACCCGCCGATATACAGCGGAAATCATCGACTTTATTGGCCCGGAGCTCGACGTCCCGGCGCCGGATATGAACACCAACGATCAGACGATGGCGTGGATCATGGATACGTATTCCATGCATAAACGGCATACCGTCACGGCCGTTGTCACGGGTAAGCCGCTGGATCTGGGCGGGTCTCGGGGACGTGTCGAAGCGACGGGCCGCGGCTGCATGATGGTGACTCTGGAGGCGCTGAAGAAGTTCGGGATGCGCGTGGAAGATACGCGCGTGGTGGTACAGGGCTTCGGCAATGTGGGCGGCATGGCTGCCAGGTTGATGAGTCGCGCGGGCTTCAAGGTTATCTCGATTGTGGAGTGGGATGGGGCGGTGTATAACCCTCACGGGCTCGACATTGAGGCGCTGATGAAGCATCGGAAAGAGACGGGCTCGGTGATTGATTTCGCGGGCGGGGAGAATATCGACAAGCACGAGGCTCTGTTCCTCGACTGCGACGTTCTGCTGCCGGCGGCGAAAGAGAACGTGATTACGTCGCACAATGCGGAGCGGCTGCGATGCCGCATTCTCACCGAGGGTGCGAATGGTCCGACCACCGCCGTTGCCGATCATATTCTGGCGGAGAAGAAGATCTTCGTAATTCCGGATATTTTGGCGAATGCGGGCGGCGTAACGGTGTCGTATTTCGAGTGGGTGCAGGACCGGCAGGGCTTTTTCTGGAATGAAGAACTGGTGAATGAGCGGTTGCGGGAAATCATGGTGAACAGCTTCAATGACGTGGTGGCGTATGCGGAGAAGCACAACGTTCATAACCGCACTGCCGCGTATATGCTGGCGCTGGACCGCGTCGGATTCGCCATCAAGCTTCGAGGCATCTACGCCTGATGCAGGAGGAGCCGTCTTCGCCGCTGATGCGGCAGTATCATGCGCTGAAGCAACAGGTTCCTCAGGCGCTGCTGTTATTCCGGGTCGGCGACTTTTATGAGTTGTTTTACGAGGACGCGGTCACTGCGGCCAGGGTGCTCGAAATCACCCTCACTTCGCGGCAGAAAGAGAAGGGCGGTACTCCGATCCCTATGGCCGGGGTGCCGTGGCATTCTGCCGAAGGGTACATCGGGCGGCTGATTCAGAAGGGTTTCCGGGTCGCAATCTGCGAGCAAACCGAAGATCCGAAATTAACTAAGAAGCTGGTTAAGCGGGAAATCGCCCGAATTGTCACGCCGGGGACGGCGACGGAGAGCAATTTGCTGCGGTCGCACGAGAATAATTACCTCGGTGCGGTGGCGGTGAAGGGCGACCGGGCTGGTGTGGCGTGGGTGGATATCTCGACGGGGGAGTTTCGCGTCACGGAGGCGGATGCATCGGAAGCTGGCGCGCTGCTGGAGAACCTGAATGCCCGCGAGATTGTGGTGGCCGAAGGGGCTCGGCTGCCTGGCGACATGCTGCAGACGACGGTGGAAGCCTGGGTGTTCGACCATGATTATTCGGACCGAACGCTGCGGGATCATTTTCGGCTACTGAGTCTGGATGGCTGCGGGATCGGGGATAAGCCGCTGGCCGTTTCGGCGTGTGGGGCGATTCTGCATTATTTGCGGGACACGCAGCGGAGCGCGCTGGAGCATCTGGAACGGCCGGGGTTTCTGGATCGCACCGATGGCATGATTCTGGATGCGGTGACGGTTCGGAATCTGGAGTTGCTGGAGCCGCTGTTTGCCGGGGAGCGCCGGGATTCGACGCTGGTGTTCGTGCTGGATCAGACTTGCACGGGCATGGGTGGTCGACTGCTGCGGGCTCGACTGCTGCGGCCTTGCACGAACCTGGCGGAGATTGAGGCTCGGCTGGACGCGGTGGCTCAGTTGTTGTCAGCGACGATTGAGCGGTCTGAGTTGCGTAAGGCGCTCAGTGGGGTGCTGGATCTGGAGCGGCTGCTGGCTCGGGTGACGGTGGGCACCGCTAATCCTCGGGACATGCTGGCGCTGGGTAAGTCGCTGGCGGCGGTTCCGACGCTGGTGTTTAGCGCGGGCGGGTCGACGCGGCTGGCGGATTTGGCGTCGCGGCTGGACCCGGTGGAGGAAGTCCACTCGCGCATTTTGAGCGCGATTTCCGAGGAGCCTCCGGTTAATCTGACGGACGGCGGGACCATTCGAGGTGGGTTTCATCCGGAGCTGGACGAATTACGGGATATCAGTAAGAATTCGCGGCAGTATATTGCGCAGATCGAGATCCGGGAGCGGGCTCGGACGGGCATCGGGTCGCTGAAGGTCCGGTTTAATAACGTATTTGGGTATTACATCGAGATTTCGAAGTCGAACCTGCAGAACGCTCCGTCGGATTATGAGCGCAAGCAGACGCTGGTGAATGCGGAGCGGTTTACCACGCCGGAACTGAAGGAGTTGGAGGCCAAGGTGCTGTCGGCCGAGGAGCGCATCCTCGACCTGGAACGGCAGATCTTTTCGGAGCTGCGGATCTTTGCGGCGGGCCATGCGACGCGGATTCGGGCTACGGCCGGCGCGATTGCGGAGCTCGACCTGACGGCTACACTGGCGGAGATTGCGGCCCGGAACAAATATGTGCGTCCGCGGTTCAGCGACGGCGGCGAGATGCGGGTGCTGGCCGGGCGGCATCCGGTGATCGAACAACTGACCGAACGCGACGCGCAGCGGTTTATTCCCAACGATATTTATCTGGATTCGACGCAGTATATCGGTTTGATTACGGGGCCGAATATGGGCGGCAAGTCGACGTATTTGCGGCAGGCTGCGCTGTTGTCGATTCTGGCGCAGACGGGCAGTTATGTTCCGGCTGCCGAGGCTGTACTTCCGGTGATCGACCGCGTGTTTACTCGCATTGGCGCGGCGGATAATCTGGCTCGTGGGCGCTCGACATTCATGGTGGAGATGACGGAGACGGCGGCTATTTTGAATACGGCGACCGAGCGGAGCCTGATCGTACTCGACGAGATTGGGCGCGGTACGTCGACGTACGACGGCCTCGCGCTGGCGTGGGCGGTGATGGAGCATATCCACAACAAAATCAGGGCTCGCACGCTGTTTGCAACGCATTATCATGAGTTGACGGAGCTGGCGGGGCAACTGGAGGGGATTCGAAATCTGCACGTGTCGGTGCGGGAATCGAACGACGGGATCATTTTCCTGCGCAAGGTGGAGCCTGGGGCGGCAGACAAGAGCTATGGCATCGAGGTGGCCCGGCTGGCCGCGCTGCCGGTAAGTGTGATCGAGAGGGCGCGTGAGATTCTGGAACTGCATGAGCGGGCCGAGCATGTGGTGACGGAGGAAGCGTCGCCGAAGCCTTTTACCGGCCCCATGCAGATTTCTTTGTTTGAGCCTGTGAATTACGAAATAGCCGACCGGATTCGGCGATTGAATCTGGATGAATTACGACCAATGGACGCGCTGCGGCTGCTGGCTGAGCTGCAGGAGGAGTTGAAGCTCCGATGAGAGTCGCGGGAATCATGAGTGGGACGTCGCTGGATGGCATCGACGTGGCCGTGGTCGACATACGCGGGCGGCAGTTCCGCGTGGTGTGCTTTCGCACGTCGCCGTATCCGAAAGAGATGCGTGAGGACCTGATGGGCGTGTCGAACACCGAGACGCATACGGCGCAAATCTCGCGGCTTAACTTTGAATTGCCTGAGTTGTACGCAAAGGCCGTGAAGAAATGCGGCGTGCCGCTGGAATCGATTCAGCTGATTGGGTGTCACGGGCAAACGATTTTCCACGGACGCAACAGCACGCTGCAGATTGGCGACGGATCGGTGCTGGCTGAGCTTTGCGGAGTGCCGGTGGTGTCGGACTTTCGGCCTCGGGATATGGCCGCTGGTGGGAATGGGGCGCCGCTGGTTCCCTTCCTCGATTACCGGCTGTATCGACATGCAAAGCTGGGGCGCGTCGCACTGAATATCGGTGGAATTGCGAATATTACGGCAATTCCGGCGGGTGCGGGTCCGGAAGATGTAACGGCGTTCGACACGGGGCCAGGAAACATGGTGGTGGATCAACTGGTGGCGATTCACACGAAGGGTGCGCAGAAGTTCGACCGGGGCGGCGCGATTGGGGCGAAGGGGCGGCTGAATGAGAAGCTGCTCGACACAATGTTGCGGTCGCCGTATTACCGGAAGAAGCCGCCGAAGTCAGCGGGCCGTGAGCAGTATGGCCGCGAGTTTGTCGACGAGCTGGTGCAAACGGGCCTGGCGCTGCCGGACCTGATCTCGACGGCCACTGCGTTTACCGCGGCGACGATTGAAGCTGGCATACGAAGGTTCGTGAAGCATCCCGTGGCCGAGCTGATTGTGTCGGGCGGAGGGATGCACAATCGCACGATGATGGACTATTTGCGGCGATTTCTGCCGGATATCCAGCTTCGGACGTCGAACGAGTTCGGCATTGACGGCGATGCGAAGGAAGCGATCGCATTTGCGGTTCTGGCGTATGAAACGTGGAACCGGAGAGCCTCGAACGTGCCGTCGGCGACGGGTGCCCGGCGGGCGGTGGTGCTCGGCAAGATCAGCTTCTGAGGTGGTAGGGGCCGATGTCCAGCTTCAAGTTCGGGGCCGCGTCGCGCCAGTAGATCAGGCCGTGCCGATGCCAGCCGTTCTGCAGCAGCCAGTCGGGGTTGAGGTGTGGGGCCAGGAGGATGTATCGGTGCGCGGGAGCCAGTTGTGTGGCGCAGTGCTGGTTGTCCTCAAGGTCGCGGCGGAACAGGGTCATGCACGGTTCGTTTTGCTCGGTCGGGAGATAGGTCACCCGGTGTTGCGGGAAGTAGTAGAACAGGTGGCGCCAGGTGACGATGCCTCCGTAATGCAACAGGGCGACGGTGTTTCCTCCGGCGCTGAGCTCCCGAATTGAAACGAAGACAGACTGCATTCGCTGGTCGATACTGTGCACTGCGTTGAAGCTGGCTGCCCGGGCTATGCGACCTGGTGGGAGCACGAACAGCACGGTGTTTGCCGCGAGGATCCAGACCATTGTCGCGGTGAGGCGTGGGAGGTCGAAGGCGCGCAGGACGGTCTGCAGGATGGCGCCTCCGGCAATGCAGAGCACGGGGATGGTGAGCAGGGCCTGGTCGGGGTCGCCGATATGGACGAGGGCCGAGAACAGGAAACCTGGCAGGAACCAGACTGCGAGGAAGGCGACGTTCGGGATGCGCCGGGCAAAAGGCACGGCCCAGATCCACGCGATGGCGCCGGTGCCGTTCCACACGATGGCTTGTTTGGCCATGAGAATCGCGCCTCCGAGCGGTGCGCCGAAGAGCAGCGAGGACGAGTGGAACTGGGACTGGCCGTAGCTCCGCATCAGGTCGATCGCCGGCCGCAGACCGCCACAGGAATCGATGGTGAAGGCAACCCACGGGAGGGCCGCGGCCAACGTGAGAACGGCCCCGACAAGCAGGTCAGCCACGGTGCGGCGGGTGCGCCACCAGACGAACAGGACCAGTGGCAGCAGCAGGACCGTTTCGACCGGCCGGAATACCGCGAGCAGGCCCGGGATCGCGCAGGCTGCGAAGAACCAGGCTCGGCTGGCCGGGCGCTGTAACGCGTGCCAACAGATGAGTCCGACGGCTGCGCTGTTGAGGGCAAGACACAGGCGGACTTCATTGGTGACGCCGCCGAACCAGAAGGACGGGTTCAGCGCCAGAAGCGTGGCGGCGAGGATTCCCGCTTCGGGCCCGAACATGGACTGCGCGGTTCGCCAGGTGAGGCCGAGCGCAACCACCGCGGCTGCGAGTCCGGCGAGCCCGAGAGCAATTTCTGGTGCGGGAAAGACAACGTAAATGGCTCGGGCAAGGAGTACGAAGCCGGGATAACCGGGAGGCTGGGGCTGGTGCTTCGCCGGATTGAACTCCTCCAGCGCGAGGGCGAAATTCACACTGTCGAAATAATATAAGTATTTCGGAAGCAGTGGAATTCTTGTGGCGATTATGAGAATTGCAAGGACTGCCAGCAGGAAATACGCCCAGTCGCGAGCCGCCGGGACACACTCCTGGCGCAGGGCGGGCACACTGGTCCCAAAGGGTACGGCTTTCTGCATTTTCTCCGTCCGTCCAACGGCTCGAAGGCCGACATAGTTGTTGGTAGTTTACACGCGGCGCGCGCAAACGGGAATACGCGAAAGTTGTGACAGGCACTCACTGTATGCTGGGTACAGGCAGTGCGGAATAGCTTGCTAACCTGACCATATGTCGAAACAAGATCAGGCAGGTCTGATTCTCAAGCTGTACGAGTTGCGCCGCGAAGAAGTTATGCGGGCCGGGCGCGACTGGTACTTCCGCGAATTTCATCCCGAATCGATGCAGGATGTGATGGGCGCTACGATGGGTCCGCACAGCGGTCACATGCGCATGGTGGCGAGCTACTGGGACATGGCCGCCGCCCTGGTAAATCATGGCGCCATCGACATCGAATTGTTCAACGATACTAACGGTGAGCACTTTGGAGTTTTCGCGAAAGTTGAGCTATTTCTCGAAGAAATCCGGTCGACGATTGGTGCGCCGTACTTTATGAAGAATCTGGAGAAGCTGATCGATGCGACACCGGGCGGCCGCGAGAGATGCGTTGCGGTTCGTGAGCGGATGAAGGCGATGCGCGAGAAGTTGGCGGCGCAGAAGGCTGCTACAGAATAGTCCTTATGCAAACCCTGCTGCACCACCTGCGGAGGCACTCGAAGCTGGTCTTTCTGGCGCTGGCACTGGCGGCTGTGAACCAGATTTTCTCGCTGATGGACCCGCTGATTTTTCGGTACGTGATCGACCGCTATGCGATGCAGCATGCCGAGTACACAACCAGCCAGTTCCTTCGCGGCGTCGGGCTGCTGCTCGCCGCCGCGGCAGGGGTGGCGCTGGTGTCGCGAATCGCGAAGAATTTCCAGGATTATTTTGTCAACGCGATCACGCAACGGGTTGGCGCGGCGCTTTACAGTGAGGGCGTCCGGCACTCGCTGGATCTGCCGTATGCGGCGTTTGAGGACCAGCGGTCGGGCGAGACGCTGGGGCGGCTGAGCAAGGCTCGCACGGACGTGGAGCGGCTGCTGAACATCAGCGTGAATCTGGTGTTCACGACGCTGATCGGGTTTGTGTTTGTGATGGTGTACGCGTCGACGACGCACTGGTCCGTGGCTCCGGTCTACTTTCTAACGCTGGTCATTCTGACGGTGGTCAGCATTGTGCTGGGACGGCGCATCAAGGAGACGCAGAAGCGCATTGTGGCGGAGACGACGGCGCTGGCCGGTGCGACTACCGAGTCGCTGAGGAACATCGAACTGGTGAAGAGTCTCGGACTGGCGGCGCAGGAAACGAAGCGGCTGAACGACACGACGGCGCGGATCCTGGGGCTGGAACTCGGTAAGGTGAAGGTGCTGCGGCGGCTGAGCTTTATTCAGGGCACCATCGTCAATACGCTTCGCACCAGCCTGCTGTTTCTGATGCTGTGGCTGATCTTCACTAAGGCGATTACTACGGGTCAGTTCTTTGCATTGTGGATTTATTCGTTCTTTTTGTTTGGCCCACTGCAGGAATTCGGTACGGTGATTAATACGTATCGCGAGACCGAGGCGTCGCTCGATAATTACGAGAAGCTGCTTCAGACTCCGCCCGACCCTCGTCCGGCGAATCCGGTGGCAGTTCGGGAGCTGACCGAACTGCGGTTTGAGCGGGTGAAATTTCAGCACCAGTCGGCGTCGACTCCCGCTTTGAGCGACGTAACGTTCCGGGTGGTTCGCGGAGAAACGGTGGCGTTTGTCGGGCCTTCGGGCGCCGGTAAGACGACGCTGGTGAAGTTGCTGGTTGGGCTGTATGCGCCGCAATCGGGGCAGATTCTGTACAACGGCGTCTCATCGGCCGAGGTCGACCTGGAGATACTGCGCGAACGGCTCGGGCTGGTGACGCAGGATCCGCAGTTGTTCTCGGGTTCGATTCGGGATAATCTGCGGTTCGTCCGGCCGGACGCCAGTGACGATCGGTGTCTGGCGGCGCTGACGAGTGCGGCTGCGACGTCGTTGCTGGCTCGCGCGGACAAGGGGCTGGACACGGTGATCGGCGAGGGCGGCATCAAGGTATCGGGCGGCGAGCGCCAGCGGCTCGCGATTGCACGGGCGCTGCTGCGGGAGCCGCATTTGCTGGTGTTCGACGAGGCCACATCGGCGCTCGATTCGCTGACCGAGGAAGAGGTCAGCCGGACGATTCGCGATGTGGGGCGTCGGGCCAGCGCGATCACGTTGATGGTGGCGCACCGCTTGTCGACGATCATGCATGCGGACCGGATCTACGTGCTGGAACGCGGGCGTATCGTCGAGCAGGGGACCCATGATGCCCTGGTCGAAAGCAAGGGGCTTTACTACGCGATGTGGCGCCAGCAGGTGGGTGAAGCTGTGCCGGTGAATGCGTGAAATTACGGCCAGCTGAGTTGCAGTAGCGAGACTCCCTGACGGGGGAGGACGAAGTCGAGCGCGATGGCTCCGTTTTTGACGGGCAGCCACTGCGGGGAGTCGCTGAGCTGGAGCTGCCCTGCCTTTGTGAGGGTCGCGATTTGGTCGGGGGTAGGCTGTTGCGGCGAGCCCATTGCTAACCACGGTGTGTAGGAGTTGCTGTGCGTGCGGTCGACCCGGTAGTGGCGGACCAGTACTTGTGTGGTGCCTGCGGGGAGCCCTTTCACGGGCACGCTGATGGTGGCGTCGGGTCCAGGGACATCGTCGTTGTGGTAGTTCCACACCATCACCTCTGCGCCTCGAGTGGAACGCGTGGCGAAGCCGTTGATGTCGTCGCCATCTCCGGCGCGGTCGCTGTCGACCTCCACACGCTCGAGCCCCATCATGCCGAACATGCGGAACACGTTGAGCACGGGCTTGTCGACGCCATTGGTGGCGAGGTCGCGATAGCCTTCGAACCAGGGCTGGTCCTCGAACTCAAATGCCCAGGTGACCGCGCCTTCGAAGTTGACTCCGTGCTTTGCGGCGAGGTCGTGCTTGCGGGCGAATGTCGCGGCTGTGTAGGACGAGTACATCGTCCCGTTGCGGTAGGCGTTTTGCGGATTCCAGCGAGCTCCACAGGCGGCGCAGCCTTCCGGGTCGGATTCGCCGATAATGATTGGGAGTTTTTTGAATGTCGGGAATGACGTCACGATTTCGAAGCCGCGGCTGACGTCCTGCATTTGCTTTTCCGGGCCCATGCGGACGTGGCCTTCGGGGAAAGTCGGCCGGCCTTTGGCGTGGAAGCTGATGAAATCGAGCGGGGTGTTGTTCTTTTCGACAAATGTCAGGAAATCGCGGAGGAATTTCGCCGCTTTTTCGTTGCCGGGGCCGGTGGTTGTCGGACCGCCCATGCGCAGGGTTGGGAGCGCTTTCCTCGCTGCCCGGGCGGCGACGTCGTAGAGCCGGAAGTATTCCTCGGGTGTCGCTTTCCAGTAGCTGATATCAGGCTCATTCCACACTTCCCACCACCAACTTTCGACCTCCGCTTTGCCGTACTTCTGAACGCAGTGTTTCACCCAGGCCTCGACGAGGGCTCCCCATTTGGCGTAGTCTTTCGGCGGGTATGCCCAGCCAGTGTAGATGGAGCTTCCCTTCACCGACGGGTCCCACGTGTGGCGATACGGCTGAGGTCCGGTGGTCAACGCCTCGGGCATGAAGCCGATCTCGACCAGCGGCTTCATGCCGCGCTGCAGCCAGGTGTCGAAGATGCGGTCGACAATGGTCCAGTCGTAGACGGGCCGGCCCTGCGCGTCCTCGGTGTAGGCGTTGGTCGAGCCCCATTTCAGGGCGGCTTTTCCGTCGCCTGAGGTCAGCAGGTTGTGGACGCGGACATAGACGGAAACGGGGCTCATGGCCTGGAGTTCGGTGTTGAGTTTCAGGCCGTCCTTCATGTAGGTGTAGTTGGGTTCGTCGTGTCCGAAGAAGGCCCACACGGGCTTGATCTTGCCGAGCGAGGTTCCGAGATCGACACGAATGGTCGCGCGGTCCTGTGGTTGAGCGACTGCAATCAGCACGGCGGTTGCCAGCAGTACGGCGGACTTCAGCATCATGAGGATTCGTTGCCCTTGTACCTGGAGGCTATCACCTACCGCGGCTGTCGAACTTTTTGGCGGGAAACGGCGGGAGAAGGCGGTCCGCCGTTTATTTAAGGTGATATCCTCGAAGGAGTTCCTTCCCTTGAGGAGACCAGCGTCATGAAACAGGATTTGTCCCGCAGAAACTTCGTTGCGTCCGCGGCAGCGGCTGTGACCGCCGCGCCCGCCGTGCTTGCCGCCCAGAGCGGTGCCAATGACCGCGTCCGCGTCGGCTGGATATCCACGGGCAGCCGTGGCAAGCACGTCATGAATCAGATGTATTTGAAGAGCAAAGACAAGGTGAACGTGGTCGCGGTGTGCGACACGTATGCGGGCAATCTGAACGCCGGCGCCGACATCGTTGCGACTCAGGAGAAGCAGACTCCCAAGAAGTACGTCGACTATCGCGAGCTGATCGCCGATCCGAATGTCGACGTGGTTTTCATCTGCTCGCCGGAGCACCTCCACCACGCCATGGCGATGGCTGCTCTGAAGGCAAACAAGCATATCTACCTCGAGAAGCCGATTGGCCACACGATCGAGGAAGGTACCGAGATCGTGAAGATGTCGGAGAAGGTCGGCAAGGTGCTGCAGGTGGGTACGCAGAACCGGTCGAACAAACTGTATATCCAGGCGAAGAAGATGTATGAGGACGGTCTGCTGGGCGAGGTCCACTACGTCCGCGCGTTCTGGTACCGCAACTTCGATCCAGGTGTCGACCCGGTGACCGGCACGCCGCGCGCGTGGCGCTATCCGATTCCAGTCGAGGCGAGCCCGGACAACACGGACTGGAAACGGTTCCTTGAAACCGCCGAGCACAAGAATATTCCGTTCAACAAGAACCGCTATTTTCAGTGGCGCAATTACTGGGATTATTCCGGCGGCATTTCCACCGATTTGCTGGTGCATCAGACCGATATCAGCAACTTCGTGGTGGGCAAGACGGTGCCGACGTCGTGCGTGGCGTCGGGCGGCGTGTACATGTGGGATCAGCGCCACAAGGATGACCGCGAGGTGCCCGACACGCTGAGCGCGCTGTACGAATATCCCGACCGCTTCCACCTGAACTACTCCTGCTTTTTCGGCAACGACAACTTCGGGTACGGCGAGCAATTCATGGGCTACAAGGGCACGCTGGAAGTTCTGGACCGCCAGAATCTGCGGTTCTCCTCGCAGCCGAAGTTCATTCCGCGAGCACAGCGCGAAGGCCTCAGCACGGAGCCGTTCTCCTCGCAGAAGGCCGACGTCTCAATGAATTACCTGAAAGACTTCAATCAGCCGGACGCGACCGCGGATCACGTGCTGAACTTCATCGAAGCGGTTCAGGGTAAGGCGAAGGCAATCGCGCCGGCAGCCGCGGGTCAAATTGCGGCGATCCCCGGTCACATGGCAACCCAGTCCTACCGCAACGGCAGCAAGCGCGTGGTGTGGGACGACCGGGCGCAGAAGCTGAAAATCGGAGCGTAATTCCGCTGTAATTCGGAAGTTCGGGATGGATATTTTCGACGAAATCATACGCCTGCGAAAGCTCGGGCAGAAATGTGCTCTTGCGACGATTGTGCAGGTGCGGGGATCCATCCCGAGCTTCGAGAGCGCGAAGCTGCTGGTGCGCGAAGACGGATCGATGGTGGGCACGGTGGGCGGCGGCTGCGTGGAAGCCGAGGTCTGGACCGTGGCCCGCGAAGTGATCGATACGGAGAAGCCCCGGCACCTGCATTTCTCGCTCGGGCAGGAAGCGGCGTATGACAACGGCCTGATCTGCGGAGGGCAGCTGGATGTGTTTGTGGAACCGGTAATTCCGCAGCCGGGCGCGTTTATTTTTGGCGCCGGGCACATTTCGAAAAGTCTGGCGAAAGTGGCGGGACTGGCCGGGTTTCGGACCACGGTGATCGACGACCGCGACATGTTCGCCAATCGAGAGCGCTTCCCCGAGGCGGACGAAGTAATCGCGGGCGAGTATGAAGACGTCTTTCCCAGGCTGGAAATCAACGAGACGTCCTATATCGTGATCGTCACGCGCGGGCATCGCGACGACATGCGCGTTCTGCAGTGGGCGACTACTACGCGGGCGAAGTATGTGGCGATGATTGGAAGCAGGCGCAAGGTCATTTCGGTGATACGGGAGCTGGAAAAGCAGGGCATGCCTGCCGAGTTGTTCGAGCGTATCCATGCGCCGATGGGGCTCGATATTGGGGCGATTACGCCGGAAGAGATCGCGGTGTCAGTGGCGGCGGAGATGATCGCAGTGCGGCGGAATCCACCGGATTCGGACTGGCGGCAGGCCTCGAAGTCGGTATTTGCCAACGAGCGGCTGCGTGCGCTGCTCACCACCCCGTGAAGTTCGCAGCTGTCATTCTGGCCGGCGGCGCCTCGCGCCGTATGGGTGGTTTTCCCAAAGCGCTGCTCGACCTGGGCGGCGAGACATTCCTCGACAAACTGATCGGGCTGTTTGCGCCGTGGTGCGAGCAGACCGTGGTGGTGCTGGGTCATCATGCCGGGCGGATTCGCGCAGGGCTGCGGCGGGATGCCGAGTTCGTCGTGAACCCCGATCCTGAGCGGGGTCAGCTGACATCACTGCAGGCGGGGTTTGCGGCGCTGCGGCCGGGCGTCGACCAGGTGTTCTTTACTCCGGTGGACTACCCTGGGATTCGAGCGGAAACGGTGCAGTCTGTGATGGCGGCCGCGGGCGACGCGCCGGTGGTGCCTGAGTACAACGGAAAGCACGGGCATCCCGTGTTGATCCCCGCATGGATGACGGCGGAGTTTCTGGAACTTCCGGTGACCGATTCGGCTCGCACTGTGATTCACAGGCATGCGGCGCGGACGCGTTACATTCCTGTCGAGGATCCGGGTATTCTGCTGGATGTGGACGACCCTGAGGCTTACCGGGCCATCGTCACGCAGGCGGCGCTGTGAAGCGAGGCGTCAAATACGGGCTGATCGCGTTTCTGCTGCTGGTTGTGGCAGGCGTGGTGGCGCCGTTCATTCGCGTGAGCCAGTATCGCGAGCAGATCCGGCTGGGGCTGGAACGGTCGCTGCACCGCAAGGTCGAGATTTATGGCGATGCGCATCTGAACCTGTTCCGCGGTCCGGGTTTCAGCGTGGAAAAGGTGGTCATTTACGACGACCCGCATGCGGGGCTGGAGCCGCTGGCGAACGTCGCCGAACTACAGACTACGGTGGCCCTGAGTTCGCTGCTCACCGGCCGGCTCGCCTTCAACTCGGTGCGATTCGTGGAGCCGAGCGTCAACCTGGTGAAGCCCGACGGAGCGCCGTGGAATGCGCTGGGGCTGCTGGCTGGCGCGGCTGCGCCGAGCGGGCAAAGACTGCCGCAGATTGAGATCATCGACGGCCGGATCAACTTCAAGTTCGGCCAGACAAAATCGGCATTTTATCTGACGGACACCAACCTGACGGTCACGCCGACACGGAACGGGGCTGAGGTTCGATTCTCCTGGGCGCCTGCCCGCACGGATCGGACGAGGCAGGGCTACGGCCTGTTTAGCGGACGGGGTCGGGTGGAGAACGGTCGCATTGAGCTTGACGCGCAACTGGAGAAGAGTCCGCTGGAGGAGTTGATCACGCTGGTTCGGGGACAGTCGCTGGGCGTCCACGGTGTGATTCAGTCGCGGGCGCGGATATCGGGTCCGGTGTCGCATCCCGAGATCACGGGTCGGGTGGAGCTTGAAGACGTGCACCGGTGGGATTTGCAGCCGGGTCGGGCCGGGGTACTTTCCACCGACTATAAGGGCAGTTTCGATGCCGGCACGCAGCGCTTTGAGGTCACCGCCAGCAAGCCATTCGCGGCGCGGCTGCTGGTGGAGCACGCGCTGAGCCGTCCGGAGTGGCTGGCGGAGGTCGGGATCGAAAAGATGCCCGCGTCGGGTCTGGCCGAGTTCGCGCGCCACATGGGTGTCCCGCTGCCTCCGTCGATGACGACAGAGGGCGATGTGGCAGGGTCGGTCAGCTACAGCTCCGCAACGGGAATGGCGGGGCGGCTCACGGTGGAGAACGCGGTGTTTCGGGTGGAAGGCGGGCCCGATTTCCGTATGGGTGTGGCGTCGCTCGAAATCACCGGGGATCAGATTCGGCTGCTTCCGGCCGACCTTGACGATGCGGAACTCGACGCTACATACGCGCCTTTCCGGCAGCGGCTGGAGGCTCGGCTGCGCACGCGGTCGATGAAGATCGCCCCGAATCTGTACGGGGTTCCGGTGCCGATGCTGGACCGCTTCCGTGGCGGAACCTGGGGCGGCACGCTGCACTATCTGGCAGGAGCCGGCGAGCCCGGTGCGTGGACTGCCAGCATTGGCCTGCGCGATACCGAGACGAGTGTTCCTGGGCTGGCGTCGCCTTTGAAAATTGCGTTTGCTGAGGTTGAAGTGGAGGGCGGCCGCCTGGAAGTGCGGCGGCTGCGTGCCAGCGCAGGTCCGGTCGAGCTGTCGGGCGACTATCTGTATGAGCCGGAGGAGGCTCGGCCGCACCAGTTCCATCTCACAATTCCGTCGGCGGATACGGGCGAGCTGGAAAAGCTGCTTCAGCCGGTGTTGCTGCGCGGTGGAAGCAGCTTTCTGGCGCGTACACTGCGGTGGCGTCAGCCGCTGCCGGACTGGTTGAAGGATCGACGCGCGGCTGGGGAAATTCGCATCGGGACGCTGACGGCGGGCGAGTGGAAACTGCGCTCGGTGCGGTCGCGTGTGATTTGGAATGGCGCGTTGGTCCAGTTTTCTGAGGTCCAGGCCCGGGTGGATGAAGGCTCGATGGCCGGCAAGGTGTCGCTGGATTTGAGCAAGGCACTGCCCTGGTGGTCGATGACTGGCACGATGAAGAACCTGGCGTGGCGGAGCGGTCAGGTGGATCTGGACGGGTCTGTGCGAACGAGCGGCGCTGGCCCGGATTTGCTGCTGAATCTGAAGGCGGATGGCAAGTTTGTGGCGCGATCCGTGTCGGTGGCGCCGGAGACGCTGAAGACCGCCTCAGGCACGTTTGAGCTGACGGCGGGACGCGCGGGCGCGCAGATCCGGCTGAGCTCGGTTCAGGCGGAGGTAGGAGCGGAGCGGTTTAGCGGCGAGGGCTCGACGCAGCCGGACGGCCGACTCCAGGTAGATCTTTCGTCGCCGACCCGGATGTTGCGCGTCAGCGGCCCCATTGCGGCACCGAAACTGGCGATAATGGAGCTTCCTGCATATGGACCCGTTCAACGACAACCTGAAGCCCGCTGACCCCCTGGCCAACGCGGTGGCCGACGCACAAACGCTTGCTCGCGAGCAGGTGCAGGCCGCCTGGCAACTGCATCTGGACCGCGTACGCGAGGCGCTGGAGGCGGGCTGGCGGGATTCGCTGGAACGCATTTTTACCGAGAGATACGCCGACGTGGAAGCGAAGCTGCGCGAAAGCTTCGAGGCTGCCGTGGCTGACCGAACGCGCGAGCAGGTGGACGCAGGGCTCGGCCCGGCGGTCGCTGGTGCGCGGCGGGAGACTGCCGAGACGCTGAACAATCTGGCGCGCAGGCTGCGGTCGGCTGAATCGCGCGATGAGGTGCGGCGGTCGCTGGTGGATGCGGCGGGCGAGTACAGTGCCAGGTCGGTCTTCTACGAGCCTGGCGAGCTGGACCTGCAGGCGGCGCCAGCGCTGGCGAATGCGCTTGAATCCCGGGACACGGTGGTTGCCGCGGCGACTCCGGCCGAACTGAGCGATCGCGTTTTCGAACAGCTGGGTGCAGCTCCGGAATCGCTGGTGTATCTGGTTCCGCTGGTGGCGCATGACAAGTCCCTGGGCGTGCTGTGTTGCCTGCCTTCCGGCGAGCCAGTGAACGTGAGCGCGCTCGAGTTGCTGGGCACGCTGGCGGCGCCGCATCTGGAATTGCCTCCCGAGCCTGTGATCATCGAGCCGCCTCCGCCGAAGCCGGGCTGGTCCGATTTGAGCCGTCCGGAGCAGGAGATGCACCTTCGGGCGCAGCGCTTTGCCCGGACCCGTGTGGCGGAGCTGGTGTTGAATCATATCAGCCGTGTGCGGGATGCCCGGCTGTCGCAAAACCTTTATTCCACATTTCAAACGGAAATCGATGCCGCACGCCAGGAATTCCGCCGTGAGTTTTTTGAGCCCTGCTCTTCGATGGTCGACTATCTGCATCTGGAGCTGGTTCGGACGCTTGCCAGGGAAGACGCAGACGCTCTCGGCGCTGATTATCCTGGCCCTGTGGCCTGAGGTTTTCGCCGCCGCAGCCGCTCCGGTCCCGCGCAATATTCCGGCGGATTATCGCGCATTTCTGGAGGCGCAGGCGGCGTTCGAGACTGGCAAGGCCGCCGGTGTGGTGGAGGGACTGCGACCGGTTTGGGCCATGGCTCCCGAATCGCCACTGAATGGCAGGGCGGCGGTATTGGCGGCGCGGGCCTGCCTGCAGAATGAGAAGCCGAAGGACGCGGCAGCGATCCTGGTGAAGTACTTCGCGCGACTGCCGCAGCCCGAAGGCGACGCACTCACCGGAGTCGCGGCGGAGGCCGCGGGCGATCTGGTTACCGCGGCGGCTGCCTGGCAGCGAGTCTACCTCCAGTTCCCACTCAGTAAAGAGAACGTTGATGCCGAGGCTGCACTGGTGCGGCTTCGACCCGCGCTGGGCGCCGACTATCCGCCCGTTATGCCGGGCGCTGTGCTGGAGCGGGCAGAGCGGCTGCGTAGAGCCGGACAGCGCCCGAAGGCTCGCGCGGAGTTGCTGGCGGCGGCGAGTGAGTTCTCTGGCCTCGAACGGGAACGGGCGATGGTGCTCGCGAATTTCTACGATCGCGCGGCGCTGGCCGGGCTCGACCTGAAGGAACCGGAGGCGGACGCCGAGCGCATTTACCTCATCCACGCTGCGGCGCGGCGGAGTTCTCTGGACGCGGAGGCGGCCTCGTCGCTGGCGCGGCTGGAGAAGAAATATCCCGCGTCGCCCTGGACGATGGAGGCGCTGATTTCGTGGGGAAATCACTGGGCTTTGCGCAACGAACCGGCGCAATTTGTCCCGCTTCTCCGTCGCTGCTACGAGGGATTTCCGCAGGATAAGCAGGCCGCGTATTGTCACTGGAAAGTGACCTGGTCGGCGTGGATGGCGCGGGAGCCAGGCGCGAAGAAGCTGATGGAAGAGCATGCCACGCGCTGGCCAGAGAGCGAGAAGGCATCGGCCGCACTCTATTTTTCAGGCCGCTATTCCGATTGCGTGGCGAAATGGCCGACGTCGTACTACACCATGCTGTCGAGGCGGAAGCTGGGGACGGCAACGCAGCCACGGGCGGGCTCAGCTGTAGATGCGAGTCGATTCACGATCAAGCCGTCGACGAAGACTCGCATTGCGCGTGCGAAGCAACTGGAAGCCGCGGAGCTGAACGAGTGGGCCGAGTTCGAACTGCAATATGCGGCGGAGGATCAGCCGTTTGTTGCCGCAGCAGAGTTGGCCGGACTGGCGGCTCGGCGGGATGCGCATGGTCAGGCGCTGCGGTATGTGAAGGGCCTCGCCAAAGGGTACCTCAGCATGCATTTTGAGGCGGCTCCGGACTGGTTCTGGAAGGCGGCGTTTCCGCGGCCTTTCGCAGCTCCGCTGGAGAAACATGCGGCGAGCCACGGCCTGGACCCGCACCTGGTTGCGGGTCTGGTGCGGCAGGAATCGGAGTTCGATCCTAATGTGGTTTCGCGGGCGAAGGCCTATGGGCTGACCCAGGTGCTTCCATCCACAGGACGCGAGTTGTACCAGCGGCTGAAGCTGGGTACGTTTCGCACCTCACTGCTGACCGATCCCGCGGTGAATCTGCAGCTCGGCACATTTTATCTGAAGCAACTCAACACATCGCTGCAGGGCAACTGGGAGCATACGCTGGCGGCGTACAACGCGGGCAAAAGCCGGGTCGACCGCTGGAAGACATGGCACCAGTATCGCGAGCCGGCCGAGTTTGTCGAGTGCATTCCGTTCAACGAAACGCGCGAATATGTGCAGGTCGTTTTACGAAATGCCGACATATACCGGCGTTTGTACGGCACTAAATAGCGGTTTATTGCCCTCCGGAGTCGGTCTCGATTTTCCTTCGCCGCTGCAGCCACCGCGCCACCGTCCAGCACAGGAGCGCCCATATCGCACCGGCTGCCCAGCCCGCCAGCACATCGGTAGGCCAGTGGACGCCGAGGTAGACGCGAGTGACGCCGACCGCCAGCGTCAGGCCCGCGGCGACAAGCATGAAGAAAGCCTTCATGCGCCGCCGGTCGTCGCTGCGCGCCAGCAATGCTCCCAGCGTAAGAAACGTGACCGCGGAAAGCATCGCGTGACCGCTGGGGAAACTGGAGTAGCTTACGTACACCGAGTGCGGCACCAGCGCAGGCCGGGGCCTTGCGAACCCGTACTTCAGAAGCGAACCCATCAGCGTTCCGGTGCAGACCGAGCCCCACAAAAACAGCGCGAGCCGCCGCTTGCCATCGAGCATCATGTAAACGCCGATCACCACCGTAAGGAACGCCAGTATCGTGTTGCCGCCAAGCGCGGTGATGTCGCGAGCGGCCTCCTCCACGATGGGCGGGCCAACCGGATCGGCCAGGTTGTGCGGATTGCGCATGGCCATCAGGATCTTCCGGTCGATCCCAACCGTCCCGCCCTCCATTACCTCGTCGGCCAGCAGCGCAAACGCTGAGAGACCCACCAGCAGGGCGGCCACGGAAAGCAGGAAGCCGCGTTCATGACTGCCGACCCAGCCGAGAAACCTGCTGAGAGGACCAGAGTCGGTGTCGTTCCGTATCGGCATCGTCAGGGCTTCAGCAGCGCATCAATGGCGGCCTGAGCGATGGCCTCGTCGACGTCTGAGGAAGCGCCACTGCACGCCACCGCGCCGATGGTTTTCCCGTCGACCTTAATCGGCACGCCACCCTGATTCGGGAACGCGTCGGGCATGAACATCACGAACTGGTCGCCCCCTTTGAGACGGTCGGCGCCAGCTTTGGAGGGCTGGCCGTACATCGCCGCATGCTTCGCCTTTCGCAGCGCGAACTGAACGGTGTTGTTACCGGGGCGGTCGCCTTTTTGCAGGAAGAGGATATTGCCGCTCTCGTCGACAATGCAGAGCGTCACGTCGACATTGCGCTTTTTCATTTCGGCCTCGGCAGCGGCTGCCATGGTCTTAACAGCGCTGAGGTCGAGGTACTTGCGGGTGGGAAGCTCGGCCGCGAAAGTCAGACTTGCAGCAGTCAACATGAAGATGATTCGTTTCAGCATTGCGACATGCTATCAGTTACCGAGTGTCTCCAGCACCGTGTGTTCCGCGTGCCCTTTCCAGAGCGCCGCTTCGAGCGCGAAAGTCAGTACGCGACGCGTCTCCAGCGGGTCGAGCAATGCGTCGACATGGCCGCGCGCGGCGGCGAAGCGCGCATCGAGCCACTTGTCATAATCGGCGCGGGTTTGCGCGATTCGCTGCTGGAGTTCCGGCGGAACTGGCTTCCCTTCCCTTTGCAGCTTCTCAAGCTCCGGCCCATGGATCGCCTTCACGGCCGATTCGCCCTCCATCACCCCGATTCGCGCGGTCGGCCAGGCGAAGGTAAACGTCGGGTCGAAGCCCTGGCCCGCCATCGCGTAGTACCCGGCCCCGCTGGCGTGGTTTACGGTCAGTACGATTTTAGGGACTGTGGCGCAGGCCATCGACTCCACCATTCCCGCTCCGGCGCGAATAATTCCGTCCGCCTCCGCTTCGGCGCCCAACATGAAGCCGGACACGTCCTGAATGTAGAGGATCGGCGTGCGGCTGCGCTCGGCATTCTCGACGAAATAGTCGACCTTACGGGCCGATTCGGTGTACACGATCCCGCCAATGCGCGGGCCGCCCCCGGTGCGCAGGAATCCTCGGCGGTTGGCGATCACGGCGACGGGGTGCCCGGCCAGCGAGGCTGTGGCGCACAGCATCTCCGGCGCATAGTCGGGCTGGAACTCGAGCATGGCTGGCTCGGCGTCGAGAAGTCGCGCAAGGATTTCCGTCATGTCGTAGGCGGCGCGGTGGTCGGCTGGAAGAATGTCGTACAGGTCCTCGGCCGGTTTTGCGGGCATCGAGCCGCCGTGGTTGCGGGCCAGAGGGGGCGCGAAGCGCAGGAACTGCCGGCGAATCAGTCCGAGGCACTCGTCGTCATTCGCCGCCATGAAGTGTGCGACGCCACTGGTCGGGGTGTGAAGCGCCGCCCCGCCCAGCGACTCGGAATCCACCGACTGGCCGATGGCTCCTCGAACCAGGTTCGGTCCACCGAGCCCCATGAAGCTGGTCTTTTCAACCATGATGATGACGTCGCTGAGCGCGGGTAAATAGGCGCCACCGGCGATGCACGGACCCATGACCGCGGCGATCTGCGGTATGCGCAGTCGGCGGCGCATGAGCGAGTTGTAATAGAAGATACGTGCGGCACCGTACTTACCAGGAAAAATTCCGTCCTGCAGGGGAAGGTTGACGCCAGCCGAATCGACCAGGTATACGATCGGCAGGCGGTTGCGCATGGCGATTTCCTGGGCTCGAAGGATCTTGGTGATCGTCTCCGGCCACCACGCCCCGGCCTTGACGGTGGCATCGTTGGCGACGATGACAGCGGGTCGGCCCTCAATGCGTGCGACTCCGGTGACGACGCCTGCCGCCGGCGCCTGCCCGTCGTATTGATCCCAGGCGATTAGCAGTCCAATTTCGAGGAAAAGGGACCCGGGATCGATCAGCCGCGCCACACGTTCCCGCGCTGTGAGTTTACCGTCGCGATGCTGCTTTTCCGCTTTGACGGACCCGCCACCCTGACGGAGCTTGTCTTCGAGGGTTGCGAGTGCGTCGACGAGGTCCCGCATAGGTTCTGAAAACCAGTGTAGCGGGGTGTCTGTGCTCGCGCTATTTCGGAACCTTAAGGGTTATTACTGATTTTCTACGTGGGCAGGAGGTACTATGCCCAAGTCTACAACAAACCAGTACCTTGCGGCATCAAAATGTCCTTTTGTACCAATGACTTCGGAGCCAATCGATGTTAGATTTCGATTGTGTTCATGACCGATCATCATTTCAAAAACAGCGTCATTACGAAAGATCCGGAAGCGGTGGTGCGCATGGTAGCCCGCGCAGTCATCCGGCGGGTTCGCACGGAGAATCCGAGCAGCTACGGTGGCGACCTGCAACTTCGTCTCTCGGCGGCCAACCCGTTTACCACCGAGGACGAGAGCATGAAGCAGATCTGGCAGGAGGAACTCTCCTGGGCTCTGCAGTCGCACAACTTCAACCTGAACTAGTGCGATTGCCCTGGGAACGCGCGGCCGGCGGTTGGGCGGCTTAAGACAAAGCCCCTGGCAGTAGCACGCCTTCTTAGTCGGGTCGCCAGGAGCGATACGCGCTCCAGTCGAGGCGGGAGTCGTGTGACAATTCCAGCGGAGGGTCGCATATTGTCTCGTCAGGCGATCGAAATTCGCGCATTTCTATTTTGCCCGGAAACCGCTGTCAGCCAACTGGTTGCGCGGTCGATGGAGTCACAGTCAGGCGTCACAATTCTGCGTTCGTTTCCTTACTATCCTAATGCGGAAGAGGCCGGACGGCTGGTCAGGATCTACGCTCCAAATTGCGTCATTCTGAGTGTTGCCGATCTGCCGGAAGCAGGCCGACTCGCAGAAGAAGTCAGGAAGTCTCTGCCAGGCGTCCAGTTCATAGCGGTCCACGACCAGGCCGAGCCGTCGATGCTGTTACAGGTCATACGGCTGGGAATTCAGGAATTTCTAAGCCCGCCGTTCCGTCACGACATCGTGGCCGAGTCCCTGCTTCGCGTTCGTACGCAATTGTCCACCGACTCGGTGCTGGCTAAGGGCACCAATCTGGTCTATTCCTTCCTTCCCGCGAAACCTGGTGTCGGTACCACCACACTGGCCGTCAACACCGCGATTGCCGCGGCTCGCATCACCGCCGACCCTGTGTTTTTCGGGGATTTCGATCTGAGCAACGGCGTTGTGCGATTCATGCTGAAGCTGGACAGTGAGCGCAGCGTGGTGGACGCCGCGTCGACGGACGAAGCGGATGAGAGCACGTGGTCGAAGTTGATCTGCCGGAAATTCGGAGTCGATTTCATGCATGCCGGGCGCCTGCAGCCGGACACGCGCGTGTCGCCGATCCAGGCACAGAGGCTAATCGAATTCCTGCGCCGGCCCTACAAGATCGTGTTCGCGGACCTGTCGGGGAACTTCGAGAAATACTCCATTGAAATCATGCGCCAGTCGAGGCGCATTTTCCTGGTGACGACGCCGGAACTGCCAGCCCTGTATCTGGCCCGGGACCGCGTGGCGTATCTCAATTCCCTGGACTTGGGCGACCGGGTGACCGTGTTGCTGAACCGGGCGGTGAAGCGGAGCTCAATCGATGAGAAGGACATATCGTCGCTGCTGGGCCTGCCCGTGTTCCGAACATTCGCCAACGATTACATGAGCGTGGCGCAGGCGTTGCAGGATGCGAACCCGGTGAAGGAAAACTCAGAACTGGGCCGGCAAATCGCGGAGTTTGCGCGGATGATACCAGACGAGCAGTCCATGAAAAAGCCCGAGCCCGCGAAGAAATTCCTGGAGTTCTTCACGCTCAATCCGAGCCGCGGCCGCGCCTGATTCGGTACTGGATGCGGTCCTTCGCTCCCCAGGTACAGGTGCGAACGGGTACGGGACGCTGAGGATCTTCATCGGGCGGCGAGCGTTCCAAGTTCCAGTTCCTGCGCCGCGCGGGAAGCGAGCCGGCGGAAACGGGCGCCGTCGATCTCCCAGCCGAGCCGCTCATACCAGAGTTCGCCGGAATGCGGCGGCCGGTTGAAGTCGTACGGTGGGGAAAGGCGAAAGCGCTCGGCTGTAAGCACGAACGGTTCGAGGATCTGAAGCTGCGTGCGGAAGCAGTCGAAGACCCGGCGTTTGGCGACCTGCTGCCCGGACGTAAGCTCGCATACAATTTCGGGGCCGCCGTTCGGGAGGAACGCGCCGGTCCGGAGTCGGTCCTTATGGACGTGATAGCTGGTGAATTCGGCCAGCGAGGATCGGGGAATGCCCGCCAGTTCGGCTGCGGCGGAGACGGCGAAGGCGGTGGCGTCGTGGTCGGGGTGGCCGCCTTCATAAGGATGCGTCAGGATCAGATCCGGGCGGTTCCGCGAGAAATGGCCGGCAAGGCTGTGGCTGAGTCGCGTCAGGTTTTCGGCCGCGGTTTGATCCTGAATGCCGAGCTCGACGAGTTGGGGCGACACCCGCGCTTCGCTGAGCGCCGCCGCAAGTTCGAGGCGCCGCTGCCGTGCATAACCAGCGGCATCGTGGAAGCCGTTCCGGGCCGCGTCGGCCAGATTGCGCGGCGAGCCATCGGTAACGTGGATAATGGTGAGTCCGGGGAGGCTCGCGAGCCGGGACGCTGCTCCTATACTCTCGTCGTCCGGATGGGCTGCAACGATGGTAACGCGAGCTTCTGGGCGGCGGCCGAGGAGAACTCCGGGCAAGTCTGCGAACATGGCATTTGATAGACGGCCAGGGGTGCCACCGTCGACCGAAGGCTCACGGTGAGACAACGCCAGTCGAACTGACGGACGGGCCTTGGAACGGTTTTGCGCGGATTTGGCCGCGTCCAGCTTGTAATTGGTTCGAGATCGAAACAACAAACACGACGGCGTCAAAGCTATGCGGTCCAGCGATGATCATCGATCTATGCCAAGCGCGGCAGGTGTTCTGGCTGTACGAGGAGACGGATGGATCGCGCCTTCCCAGGAGTTTTCTCGATGAGGCCGTTGCGCTCCAGGGTCTTGATCATCTCGTGAATCGCCGGCGGGGAGACCCGGAAATAGCGTTCCAAATCCGATTCAGCAGGAGCTTGACTATGGATCTTCGTGTAGTTGTAGATGAAGGCCAGATACTGGCCCTGCCTGGACGTGAATGATGGGGCTATTGAGGGATCGAGTTTCGGCGCTGGATCGATCCTGACCTCGAAGGCATCCTCGCCAAAGTTTTCGAAGACGCGGACTTTGAGAATGCAGGCGTGCCCGCCGAGCACAGTGCGTATGGGCTTCCTGGCGGCGGCTGAGAGGTTCCCTCGCAACTCCTTCGCGTGGGCGCTGGAGCTTGCGAAGTCAGCAATCCGAACGCTCGAGCCGTCTATGTTGGCGAAGACCCATTCGCGGCTGTCCTTGAACTCCACCGCTATCGATTGAGCGCCGAACGACAATGCGTGCTCGCTGAGCCGTTCGAGCAATGTAACGGGTCTACTCATCCCTGATTGAAACAAGAATAGCGTAGCGCTTCCGGCCGGTGGTTCTTGGCACTGCCGCCCGATTGTATCGTCCACGACTCATCAGACGATCGATCGGCGTTTGGTTTTCAAAGATTCGAAAGTGAACAGGCTGGACGCTACCCGATTCAAAACTGCGAGTTGGGCTGAAAGTGGACACTTCGGGGGACTTGGCCCAGAGCAGGCGGCTCCAACAGGACCTTTGGAAATCAATCGAGAGACGGGATTCCTCAAGGAAACTGAACACTTTCCCCAATACCCGACTTAGAAAGGTACGTCGTCATCGGTGATGCCGGGCTCGAAACTACCGCCGGTGCTTTGAGTGGGAGCGGCTGGTTCACGCCGTGCGCTGCGCGGCATGGAGACGGGACCGCCGCCGCCACCGCTGCCGAATTCCGAGTCGTCGTAAGACGAGCTTCGACTACCGCCGCCGCCTTCGCCGCCGCCACCGCCCTGACCCAGAAGGATGACGTTGTCGGCGACCACTTCCGTCATCCACTTCTTGTTGCCGTCTTTGTCGTCCCAACTGCGCGTGGTCAGGCGGCCCTCAATGAACACCTGCTTCCCTTTCTGCAGGTAGTTGGCGAGGTTTTCCGATTTCCACAATACGATGTTGTGCCAGTCGGTTTCTTCCTTCCAGTCACCTGTGGCCTGATCCTTCCAGCGGCGGGAAGTGGCGATGCTGAAGGTGGTCTTGGCAGTTCCGCTGGGCGCGAACTTCGTCTCCGCGTCCTTGCCAAGATTGCCGATGAGAATAACTTTGTTTACGCTGCGGGAAGCCATGGGAGAGTCCAATTGCAATGTATCACAACGCGCTTTCGATGGAACCTGAAATTCCAAAACTTGTACACCACAGCGTCGTGGGGCAAATATTTCTTCCAGTTTCTGAAACACCCGAAAGATGTTTGTGATCTATGGTTTGCGGGCTGGAGGGATGGTTGCCACTTGCGCTTTCTACCAAAACCCGCATAATACGACTAAAGCTGCTTTTGTTACGGGGAGCTTACACCACGGGTGTCGGCACCGGTAAACATCGGGCAGGAAACGAAATGGGTTAGCGAATGTGCGCCGCCCGTAACACACGACTCGTCCTCTTAATTCTCTCCCCGCTATCTTTCTGCGCGGTCACGCAGGCTCAGGTCCTGATGGGCGGCACTGGCCTTTCCGGTGCTTTCCGAATGTTTCCATCCGATATCGCCGTCCTTGAAGCTGGCGAAACTCGCAAAGACCTCCCGTGCGCCGTGATTAACAGCAAACCTCTTCTCGGCTTCGATCTTCGATACCATGGCGGCTACGAAGTCAGTGTTCCGATGAAGGAACTCTCCGGCTCCGAGAATCTCCTTACTATTGTCTTCCGGGTCCAGCCGCTGGAACCCAAAGGCGACACCCTGTATCTGACGCAGCGCTTTACCGTCCCCAGCATTGAAGACGAAGCCAAAGGCGACGCCTATTTGCTGGGCGGGTTCGACGTCGGTGAGGGAAAGTATCACGTCGACTGGCTGATGCGCGACCGCTCCGAGCGGGTTTGTTCGCATTCGTGGGACTTTGAGGCCCAGCTTCCTGCAAAGGACCGGCAAATCGCCCTGGCGCTGACATCCGGAGAGATCCGGGCGCTGGACCGCGAGCAGTTCCGGGAAGAGCCGCCGGTAGCCCGAAGCAGCGAAGAGCCGCCCCTGAATGTGAAGGTGCTGGTGAACTTCGCACCCCAGAATTCGAAATCGGCGACACTGCAGCCGCTCGACACCAGCGCCCTGGTGTCCATATTGAGAAATATCTCGCGCGATCCGCGGATCGGGCGATTTTCGCTGGTCGCGTTCAACCTGCAGGAACAGCGCGTGCTGTACCGCCAGGACAACGCCGACAAGATCGACTTCCCAGGCCTCGGTGAAGCTCTCAACTCACTGAATCTGGGAACGATCGACCTCAAACGGCTAAGCCAGAAGCACGGGGATACCGAGTTTTTGGCGAATTTGATCCGGCAGGAAGTGAGCGTTCCGGGTGCGGCTGTCCCGGACGCCGTGGTGTTCGCCGGACCAAAAGCTCTGCTTGAAGAAAGTGTGCCTCAGGACTCGCTGCGCCAGATTGGCGATCTGAACTATCCCGTGTTCTACATGAACTATAACCTGTACCCGCAGGCCGTGCCATGGAACGATACCATCAGCAAGGCCGTCAAATTTATGAAGGGCCAGGAGTACACTATCAGTAGACCCAGGGATCTTTGGTTCGCCGTCTCGGAAATGGTTTCCAGAATCGTTAAATGGAAACAGGTTCGGCGGTCCGGTACGTCTTCATCAGAGTAGACCGATGCGAATCACGACCGTGCTCCTGCTGCTGGGCTTTCTCCCCGCGGCAGCTCAAAGACCGTTGCAACGCGACCTGCGGGAGCACGAGCAGACTCTGGCACCCTATGTCCTGTCGCCTCAACCGATTGTCGACAAGATGCTGGAGCTTGCCAATATCAAGCCAGGTGACCTTGTCTACGACCTCGGCTGTGGGGACGGCCGAATCCTGATCACAGCCGCGCAGCGCTACAAGGCGCACGGCGTCGGCATTGAGATTTCTCCCAAACTTGTGGAAATGACGAGTGCGCTGGTAAAGCGCCTCGGACTGCAGGAACAGGTCGAGATCCGCCTCGGGAACATCCTTGAAGTGAAGTTTAGCGACGCCGACGTGGTGACGTTGTATCTGGAGACCAACTCCAATGAGATGCTGCGTCCGGCCATGGAGAAGCAACTGCGCCCTGGAACGCGTGTGGTGTCGCATGATTTCGAAGTGCGGGGCTGGAAAACAGCGAAGGTGGAGAAGATCCACGCCTATAACCGAAACCACACCATTTACCTGTATGAAATCGGCGCTCCGGCATCGGTGAAAGCACCTCCCAAAAAGAAGGCGGCCCAGGCTAAAGCCCAGTAAGTTACTCTGGATTTCAGATGCCCGATTTCGATGTCGTTGGCGTTGGCCTCAACGCGACGGACACTCTCATCCTTCTTCCCAAATTTCCCGCTTACGCCGGAAAGGTTCCATTCGCTGAAGAGATCCTTAGCCCAGGCGGTCAGGTGGCGAGCGCGATGGTTGCGTGCGCCAACCTCGGGCTGCGTGTGAAATACATCGGCACGTGCGGTGACGATCACCGCGGCGTGGTCCAGATGGACAGCCTGCGCGCTTCCGGGATCGACATTTCGCACGTCCAGGTCCGCAAGGGATGCGCCAACCAAACCGCGTACATCCTGATCGATGAATCCACCGGCGAACGCACCGTTTTGTGGAAGCGCGAGGACTGCCTGCGACTGGAGCCGGAGGAAATCACCCCGGACATGATCGCGTGCGGCCGGATGCTGCACATCGATGGACACGACACTCCGGCAGTGGCGAGAGCGGCCGAACTCGCCCGCGCCCACGGAATTCCTGTGACGGTGGACGTAGATACCATCTACCACGGTTTTGAGCGCGTCTTACCCAACGTGGATTATCTGATCGCCAGTTCGGAGTTCCCGGGCCAGTGGACCAGTGAGCGCGACCCCTTCCGCGCGCTCGCACTGCTCCAGCAGGAATACGGGATGAAGGTCGCGGCTATGACACTGGGGGCGCACGGGGCGCTCGCGCTGGCCGACGGCAAATATGTCTACTCCCCGGCATTCGTGGTGAATTGTGTCGATACCACGGGCGCCGGCGACGTGTTCCACGGAGCATTTTGCTACGCGATTCTGCAGGGGCTGCCCTTGCGGGAGGCGCTCGATCTGTCAAACGCAATGGCTGCGATCAACTGCACGAAGATCGGAGCTCGCGGCGGGTTGCACCTTCTTGGTCAGGCTCGCGGAATTATGGCCCGAACGGAACGGCGCTCCCATCGGGACTACGAACTCCGGCAGGGACAGCCGGTCTAACTTTTTATGATTCCACTTCGTGACACACAGCCCAGCAACAACTTTCCGGCAGTCACCCTGGTGATTATCGTCATTAATGTGCTGGTATTTCTGTTTGAAATCTCGCTGGAGCCGCATTACCGGAATTTCTTCATCGCCCAGCACGGGATTGTACCGGACCGGCTGGAGTTGCAGGACCTGGTCACTTCCATGTTTCTGCACGGTGGATGGATGCACCTGATCGGCAACATGTGGTTCCTCTGGATCTTCGGCGACAACGTGGAGGATGTTCTGGGACACAGCAAATATCTGCTGTTTTATCTGCTCTGCGGGATCGCGGCAGCGCTGGTCCACATTCTGTTGAATCCGTTTTCCCGCATCCCGACGGTAGGGGCAAGCGGCGCGATCGCGGGCGTAATGGGCGCATATCTGGTCAGGTTCCCACGCTCGCGAATTCTTACGCTAATCCCGATCTTTATTTTTGTCACCACCATGGAAATCCCGGCGGCGTTCATGCTGCTGTACTGGTTTGGCCTTCAGTTTCTGCAGGGAATCGGATCGATTGCGTACTCCAGTATTTCCGGCGGCGGCGTGGCCTGGTTTGCTCACATTGGCGGATTTCTTGCTGGAATCGGCCTCGTTTTCGTTCTGCGAACGCGGGAAAGATTCCGCTATCGGCCGGACCTGCGATGGTAGATCTGCTGGCGGTGGCGGCCCATCCCGATGACGTCGAGCAGACCTGCGGAGGCACACTGCTTCGGGCTGCCGACGCCGGCTATCGC
>JAWXCM010000160.1:0-3296 GCA_034408745.1 Bryobacteraceae bacterium | reverse complement strand
GCAGCGACAGCGTGAAGTCCGCCGCCGACACTCCCGCGCTCAGGTAGATATAAGGAACACCCTTCGCCGCCGCATCCGCCTCTCGACAGAACCCGAGCGCGGGAGTGTCGGCGGCGGACTTCACGCTGTCGCTGCGGCTGTCTGCTGAATCGGGGGCTCACTTCTCCGGCGTGCTGTGCGGCCGGGCGACGTGGCAGGGCGGCGTCGCGCCGTATGCCGAGGGTGGTGTGGATGCGCTGGAATCGTGGCTGGAGCATGACGGTGTCCGCAATATCCAGGCGGTGAATGAGTGTCTGGCCTGTGCGACGCCGTGGTTCGCCCTGAGACACGCCGCAGTCTCACCGTGAGTTACCGCAGGACGGATTTTGCGGCTTCGATCAAAATTCCTTCGCCGGGGCGTCTACATAGCGCGAACCGGATGCCTCGACTCCTCCTGGTAGAAGACAACGAAATGAACCGCGACATGCTGTCGCGGCGGCTGCTGCGCAAGGGCTACGAACTCGAGATGGCTGTAGATGGCCACGAGGCACTGGCAAAGACGCTGTCTTTTCACCCCGACCTGATTCTTATGGACGTAAGTTTGCCGAACGGCCTTGACGGCTGGGAGGTAACGCGCCGGCTGAAGGCGGACGCGCCGACGCGGGCAATTCCAATCATCGCGCTGACAGCTCACGCGCTGTCTACAGACAGGGAGAAATCAATGGAAGCAGGCTGCGACGAGTTCGAAACGAAGCCGGTCGACTTTGTCAGTCTGACTCGCAAGATCGATGCTCTGCTGGCCACCCATGGCGGGCGGGCAACGGAATGACTCCAGAAGCAGTCACGCCGTTATCGCACCTGCGGCACGACTTGCGTACCGCGCTGCACCACGTGCTGGGCTACGGAGAGATACTGGCCGATGCGACGGCGGAATCGGGCGACCAGGCGTTCAGTTCGACGCTGCATGACATTCGCGCCGAGGCGCAGAGTGTGTTCCTGATGGTGGAATCGTGCCTGTCGGGCGCTGACGAGACGAACTCACCACAGGAACGCCTGACCGAGTTGCAGACGCAGGTTCGCGAGCCGTTGCAGCGGCTGGTGCGGCTGTCGGCGTCGCTGGCGCATCAGTCGACGGACGATTCGTTGCACTATGCACTGCGGATTGGGGCGGCTGCATCGCGGCTGATCACCATGATCACTCTGAGCACGACACCTCTGGCGGACACGCGCGGGGATACTGCGCCGGCTCCGGCCGAGGTTCCGAAGTCGATGCCGGGGGCCCGGCTGCTGATTGTCGACGACGATGAGGCGAACCGGGACATTTTGAGCCGGACGCTGAGCCTTCAGGGGTATCGCGCGGAGACGGCGGAGACTGGGGAGGAGGCGCTGCGAAGTCTGCGGCGGCATGACTTCGATCTGGTGTTGCTGGATGTCCATATGCCGGAGATGGACGGGACGGCGGTGCTGGCCGAGATGCAGAAGGACGAGCGGATGCGCCAGGTTCCGGTGGTGATGATCTCGGCGTTCGATGAGATGGCGAACGTGGTGTCGTGCATTCAGGCCGGGGCCGTCGATTATTTGTTCAAGCCATTCAATCCGGTGCTGATGCGAGCTCGTCTGGCGGCGACGCTGGAGCGCAAACGGCTGCTGGACAGCGAGCGGGCGAGGGCTCGGAAACTGGAGACGTTGTCGGACGATTTGCGCCGGTCAAACGTCGATCTGGAGCGGTTTGCGTGGGCGGTTTCGCATGATTTGCAGTCGCCGCTTCGGACTATGGTCGGGTTCATGCAACTGGTGCAGCGCCGGGCCAAAGACCGGCTGGAGCCGGAACTGCTCCGGCTGATCGACGACGCGGTGGGTGCGGGCAAGCGGATGAGCGAACTGGTGAAGGATCTGCTCGATTATTCGCAGTTGAGCACGCGAAAGATTTACAGCGAACTGGTGCCGTTGCACGACGTAGCGAAGGAAGTGCTGGCGGACTTGTCGACGCAGATTGAGGAATCGGGAGCAAAGGTGACTGTCGGGGAGATGCCGACGATTCTGGCGGACCGGGTTCAGTTGCGGCAACTGTTGCAGAACTTGATTTCGAATGCGGTGAAATACCGCAGTCCGGAGCGCGAGCCCGCGGTTTCGGTGACGGCGCACCGCCTGGGCGCGATGTGGGAACTTGCGGTTTCGGACAACGGGATCGGGATACGGACTCAGGATATTCCGACTATATTCGAGATGTTCCGCCGGCTGCACGGCCCTGACGTACCGGGCAGTGGGATTGGCCTGGCTACATGTCAACGAATCATGGAGCGGCTGGGCGGGGAGATCACGGTGGAATCGCAGGAAGGGAAGGGGTCGACGTTCCGCATCCGTGTCCCTGCGCGTGAGGTTCCGCATCAGGCCGCTTAGGTTAGTGCGTGGTGGCGTAAATCAGATAATTGATGCCGATTCGGTAGGCTAACGAGGCAAATTTCTCAGGATATTGCGGGTCGTCGGCCCATTCCCATGCGTCACCGAGATCGGAATTGTGGCAAATGGCGACCAGAATTCGGCCGTTGTCGTCGTAGACGCCGCGCCAGTGGGCGTCGACTCCGTCTTGCCGCTCGTAGGTGCGACCCGTGTAAGTGTACTGGTGGCCGGGAACCTGTAATCGCTGCTCCAGGTTGTAGAGCACGTGGAAAATGGCGTCGGAATCGGGGATATCGACGACGGGGCGGTCGGGGAAGATCTTCGCCAGCGACTGCATGAAGGCATCCCACTCATAGCCGCCGTGGAAATCGTCGACCATGAGGAATCCGCCGCGGTCGAGGTAAGTGCGGAGGCGCTTTGCCTGAGGATCGCTGAGGTACCATCGGCCCACTTCGACCGCGTAGAGCCAGGGCCAGTCGAAGACCTCATCGCTGTCGACGTCGATCACCTCTTCGTTGGAGCGGGCATTGACGCGGCTGAGGCGTCGGACGCCCTGGACGAAGTGCTGTTCGGCTTTGTTGGAATCGGTGCCCCAGCCTCCGCGCCGGAAGCCTCCCTGAGATCGATAGCGAAGGCGGGCGAAGGCCCACTCGGATTTCTCTCCGGCGTCGGGCGGATCGGGCGCCGGGTTCTGCATCTCACTGGCGTACTTGCTCCACCGGCCGCCTCCCTGCCACGCGGCCGCGGTGACTGCTACTGCTATGAACACGGCTGCGCACACGAGGGGGACTTTCACGAGAACAACGCCTCTGGCCCATCACAATACCATGCGCGTGGCCCGAACGGGTTAGTTGCCTCCGGCAAGGAGCGCCTGCACTTCGGGTTTGTCGAGGTCGGCTTTGAGGACGGCCCGGGCG
>JAWXCM010000159.1:0-8282 GCA_034408745.1 Bryobacteraceae bacterium | reverse complement strand
GTAGGGGGTCGGCCGTGATGGCCGCGAGGGCCTGCCAGCGGATGAGGAGGAGGAAGATGAGGGCGGTGGCGCCGTGGGCTCCGATCCGGCTGTCTTTGAGGATGGCGTGGATGTGCTCTGGGGTGCGCCAGGCTCGGACGGCGTCGGCGACGTCGGCCACTGCGTCCTCATGGAGACCGCCGGTGATCAGGGACCAGAGGGCTAATACGAGGAGGCTGGCGAGGGACCAGGGGAGGTAGCCTCGGGATGCGATGAGGGCGCAGGCTCCGGCGATGCCGAGGGCGGCTCCTACGAGGGGGAAGAAGAGGGCGCTTTGCCCGGGGTTCGCGGTTTGGGTGCGGACCGGGATGATGGTGAGGAACTGGATGGCGCCGAGGAGTCGGGGAATCATTGGGCTGGGAGTCTGGCGGGTCTGGTCATTTGACTCGCAGGGGGCAGCCGAAGACGAGCCACCAGACTTCGGTTGCGGCGGCGGCGGCTTGTTGGTTGAGCCATCCGGCTTCGTCGCGGAAACGGCGGGCCAGTTCGTTTTCGGGGACTATGCCGCAGCCTACCTCGTTGGTGACCAGGATGAGGGTTCCGGGGTGCTGCGCGGCGGCTTCGAAGAAGCGGGTGGATTCGGAACGGATGTCGCGGTTGGCTAACAGGAGGTTGGAGGTCCACAACGTCAGGCAGTCGAGGACGATTGTGCAGGGACCTTCGGGGAGAGCTCCGGTGAGGTCGAGTGGTTCCTCTATGGTGGTGAAGTCGGTGCCGCGTTCGGCCTGGTGGGCGGCGGCGCGGGCTCGCATTTCGCCGTCGAGGGTTTCGGCGGTGGCGAGGTAGATTCGGGGCGGCGGGCAACGACGCGCGTACTCCAGCGAGTACCTGGTCTTGCCGGAACGGCTGCCGCCCCCAATCAGGACGATCAGTGAGTTACCACGTTGCGAGCGTCGACGCCTGGCGGGATGGCGTTCGGCTTTTTGGCGCGCGGCAACATGCCTACGGCTACGGCGCCTATGAAGGACAGCACGAACACGATCTGGAGTGGCGTGCCGTAGCTGCCGAACTTCTCATGCAGCATGGAGACCAGGTAGGGGAACCAGGTCTGGCCGATGGTGTCGGTGGGCAGGATGATGGCCATGGCCCGGGCGAGTGAGTTGACGCCGAACTGCTCGGCCGCCATGAGCGGGATGAGCATGTAATCGGCACCCATGCCGAAGCCGAAGAGGATGGCGAAGACGTAGACCATGCTGGGCGATTCGGGGCGGACGAGGGCGAGCAGCGGGATGGTTCCGGCGACGAGGACGTACGTCGCGGTCATGACCAGCTTCTTGCTGTACTTGTCGGCGAGCCAGCCCATGAAGAGGCGGCCACCGATGCTGGAGAACAGGATGCAGAGCGTGGCGTTGCTGAACATATCGTCGAGCGCCTGCTGTCCGGTGAAGCCCTGTTCCTTAAAGACGAGCTTCATGTGCTGGTTGATGGAGCCGATGGAACCGATGGAGCAGAAGCTGCCAATGACGAGGAGCCAGAAGGCGGGAGACCTGAGCAGCGTCATGAACGGTGCTGGGGGGGCTTTTACTTCGTCGGCGGGGGCGGCGGCGCCGTCGGGGAACTGGTCGAGGTCGGACGGACGGTCCTTCGTGAAGAAGAGCGTCAGGGGCCAGGCGAGGAACATCATGCAGCCGATGGCGATGAGCGCGTACTGGAAGCCAAAGGCTTTGGTGAGCGGCTGCGCGATGAGCTTGGCTGAGATGCCGCCGAACACGCCGACGCCCAGATACACCAGTGCCATTGCTTTGCCGCGGTTGCTTCGGAACCAGTTACTGACGATGACCTGGTGGGCGATGGGACCGGAGAAGATATAGCCGACGACGTACAGGAACCAGAAGGTGTAGTACATCGGCAGAGAGCCCTTCATGGTGCCGAAGCCGATGAAGGCGACGGCAGTGAACCCGGTGCCGACGAGGATCATTTTGCGGGGGCTGAATCGATGGACCAGCAGCGGACCGACCCAGAGGGTCAGGGTGGCGGCAAGGGGGAAGCCGAGTGTGACATCGGGCCTGCTCCAGCCGAACTCTCTCATGTAGTAGTCGTAGAAGAAGGGTCCGCCGTAGTACGGTATGCCGACGGCAATACCGAAGGTAAAGAAGGCGAACAGCGTCATCCACCAACCGTAGAAGCTCTGTTTATCGTTAGCTGCCGGGTGCATGTTTGCCATCACTTTATCATGGTGGACGCTGTCCGCGGTCAGGTGTGAGGCGGGAAGTGGCAGACGTTCCCGGCTGCTGCGTATTCGGTGGAGGGGGAGACTGTGGCGGCCGGGGAAACTGGTCTGGCAGGGAGATATCACCGCACTCGAAGGGAAAGGGGTGGTCCGCCACGGGGGCCAGCATTTCACTTCTTTGGAAGAACTGTTTTTGCATCTTACGGGTCAGCGGCAGCCAATTATTGAGTGGCTGTAATTACGGCAAGGCAAGATTTCGCGTCAGGCCCGGGCATCGCGTATCAAAGAAAGGGTTCAGATCCTTAGCCGAGGTTTCGGTTGGATGTGGCTACTACCCCGACGGATTCAGCTACCGGAACGGAGGACGAGCGCGGAGCCTGCGCTACCAGCCCGCTGATCAGGGACATCAGTTCGTTGCGCTTGAGCGGTTTGGATAAGTAATGATCCATACCGGCCTCATGGCAGCGCTCCCGGTCTTCGGGTCTGGCGTGTGCCGTCAGCGCGATGATCGGGGTCGTTTTCCCGACTTTCTTTTCATACTTTCGAATCGCCCGCGATGCATCCAGACCATTCATTTCAGGCATCTGAACGTCCATCAATACCACCGAGTAGCTACCGGCCTCGTACCGCGCAACCGCCTCCCGGCCGTTGGGAACGATCTCAACCTCATAACCTTCCTTCATCAGAAAGGCGCAGATCAGCTTCTGGTTCACCTGGTTGTCTTCCGCAACGAGAATTCGAGAGCAAACAGACGCGGGAACAACGCTTGCCGCCTCGGGCGGGGGAGCCGTCGGGTTGTCCGGAATTCCAGAACCCAGGAGGCGAAGCAAGTTATGAAGAAGATCCTGCTGACGAACAGGCTTTATCAAACAGGCTGAAATACCCGATGCTTCACATCGTTCCCGATTCGTCATCAGGTCGGCTGAACTCAGCATCATCAGGCGAACTGAGCGCTCTCCTGATTCATGCAAGTGGACGGCAAGTTCGAAGCCGTCCATTTCGGGCATATGGGCATCGAGCAGAATTACGTCGTGAGATCTGTTACTTTCACGTGCCAGTCGCACTTTTTCGAGAGCATCGGCGCCTGAAACAGCCAGTTCGGTTATGACACCCCATTTGGCCAGGGTGCGTTCCGCGATCCGCCGGTTGGTCGGGTTGTCGTCGACCACAAGGATTCGTTTACCCGCGAGTTCGGAGTGGTCGCAATCCCACTCCGCTTTCTCCGCGCTGACGGCGAAAGGCATCAGGATTCGAAACTTCGAACCCCGCCCGGGCTCGCTCTCAACGGTGATGGTTCCTCCCATGAGAGCCGTGAGGCGCTCGCATATGGAGAGCCCGAGGCCGGTTGATTGGTATAGTTTCAAGATCCAGTTTCACGCCAGGAATAAGGACCAGTTCTCGGGCCGGAGTATTGCTTCGAGCGGACTTCTCCGGCCGCGAACCAATTGCACGTTCAGGTAGAGTAGACCCTGAGAGAGGCCGTGCGCTCGGAACGCCTGCGACTGGGTGCAGGTTCGCTCCTGTCGCCTTACAGCCGCCGGCGGGCAGGTCACCAAAGTTCGAAACACGTCCACGACGGGGGGCCCACCTCGATCGCGATTGTCGCCCGGTTGCCCCCTGTTTCTTGTATTCGGCGGATGACGGCAGGTGGAGGGGTGTCAAAGGGATATACTTCCAGCATCATGAGGGTTGTTTTAGTAACGATGTTAACGGCTTGCCTGCTGTCAGCGCAGGGGACCGTTACGATCTTCGGTACGGTCACCGATCCGGGTGGTGCAGCCATCCCGGGCGTTTCCGTCACTGCGTCGAACAAAGAAACGGGAGTTTCCCGGAAAGCGAATACCGGCGCTGCCGGCGACTATGTGATTTCCAGGTTGCCGATTGGTACGTATTCCGTGACAGCCGAATCCGCGGGGTTTAAGACGGCGGTGCAGGACAACATTCAGGTTCAGGTTGATGAGAACCGGCAGGTCAGTATCGCGATGACGATCGGGGCGGTGAACGAGTCGATCACGGTACAGGCCGAGAGTACGCAGGTGGAGACGCGGTCGGGCGCGCTAAAGGAAGTCATCGACTCCGCACGCATTGTGCAGTTGCCTCTAAATGGCCGCAATCCGCTTCAGTTGCAGTATCTGGTGGCGGGCTCGGGCGGTGTGGTTTCCGCAGGTCAGGAGCAGAACGATTCGGTGTCGATCAACGGATCGCGGCCGAACACGAATAACTATACGCTCGACGGGGCGGATAATCACGACCCGTACTTCAATACGCCTGCTGTATTTCCCAATCCCGACGCGCTGGAGGAGTTCAGTTTGCAGACCAGTGCGTACTCGGCCGACCGGGGCCGGAATGCCGGCGCCATTATGAACGCTGTGACGCGCTCTGGCACGAATCAATTTCACGGGACGGCATTTGAATTCCTGCGGAATGAGAAGCTAAATGCTCGCAATTTCTTCGCGAACACGATTCCGCCGTTTAAGCGGAATCAGTTCGGCGGGACGTTTGGCGGTCCGGTGCGGCGCGACAAGACGTTCTTCTTTGGGTCGTACCAGAGGACGTCGGAGCGGAGTTCGCCCGGCGCGCTGAATCCTACCGTGCTGACGGCCGCCGAGCGGCGGGGTGACTGGTCGAATTCAGGGTTACGGACGCCGCTTCGGGATCCGCTGGGAGGGACATTTCCGAACAACATCATTCCGCTGAGCCGGCTGAGTCAGCCTGCGCAGAAGTTCCTCGAGGCGTTTGTTCCTCTGCCGAACCGGGGTGTGAATCAGTTCTCGTTTGCCAGTCAGCAGAAGATCGACGATGACCAGGCGGTGACGCGCATCGACCACACACTGACCGAGAATAACCGGCTGTCGGGGCGGCTGTTGTGGAACAGCAACGACAATTACCAGTCGGCGAACAATGTCACTCTGCCGGGATTTTTGGCGCTGATTCAGTACCGCAACTGGAGCGTTGCGGTGACGGATACTCATCTGATTTCGGGGTCGGTTGTGAATACGTTCACGTTCGGGTTCAACAAGATTGACCGGGATCAGGTACCGGTCGTGCCCGGAAACAAGGGCTGGCACGACTTTGGAGCCGGTTTTGTGCGCGCCTACCCGGACGATCCGATTGTAGGGTTCGACACCAATGTGGCTGGATATTTCCAGCCGCAGGCTCGGTATCCGCTGCACCATTACCGCAAGAACATCCAGCTTTCAGAGAACCTGAGCTGGACTATCGGGCAGCATTTCCTGCGAATTGGCGGAGATGTTCGAATTAACCGGCTGCGGCTGCAGGAGAACTTCCAGACGGACCCGCAGATTGCGTTTCAGGCTACTTTTACCGGCGTATCGGCAGCGGATCTGCTGCTGGGTTTGCCGACCAGTTTCACGCAGATTGCGCCGGATCAAAACCGGCCCCGGACGAACGAGTTCTCGGCTTTCGTGCAGGATGACTGGAAGGTATCCCGGCGGCTGACTTTGAACCTCGGATTGCGCTGGGATCCGTTCCTCCCGTTCACCGATCCCGACAACCGGTTCGCGCAGGTGCGGTTCGGGCAACAGTCGACCGTCTTTCCGGCAGCGCCGCGCGGGTACGTATTTCCGGGCGATACCGGAGTTTCGGACGCGACGTATGAGAAGCAACTCGGCAACTGGGGACCGCGGTTCGGATTTGCTTTCGATCCGACGGGCAAAGGTAAGACCAGCGTTCGGGGCGGGTACGGAGTGTTCTATTCGCAGATCCGCCAGCAGGCGAACAATCAGATCTCTAACAATCAGCCGTTCTCGATCAAACTGACGGTGCAGAACCCGTCGGGCGGGCTCGAGCGGCCGTATGCGGACAGCGGGAATCCGTTCCCGTTCAAGGCGCCTTCGACCAGGGAAGAGACCACGGCGTACAAGTTCCTTTTGCCTCTGAACGTGACGCAGTGGAATCCGGACATGCGCAATGCGCTCTCACAGCAATGGAACTTCACGCTGCAACAGGAACTGAAGGGATTTGTGCTGACCAGCGCGTATGTGGGCTCAAAGGGCAACCATTTGTTTGTGCAGAACGAGTTGAACCCGGCGGTGTTCGGTGCCGCGGGGCGGACAGTGGACGCTCGCCGGATTTACGCTCCGACGTTTACTTCGATCACGGATTACTCAGCGACGGGTAACTCGACTTACCACGCGCTGCAGTTGACGGCGAACCGGCGTTTGTCGAAGGGGCTGACAGTGCTCGCGAATTATACGTGGAGCAAGTACCTGGACACGGGCTCGGGTGATGGCGCGGTTCCGCAGAATCCGTTTGACCGCAACTCGGAAAAGGCGGTGTCGAACCAGGACGTGCCGCACCGGTTTGTGGGCTCGTTCATTTACCAGTTTCCCGGGTTGCGGTCGATGCCGAAGGTTGTCCAGCATGTCGCCGGTGGCTGGGAAATCAACGGGATTGTGACGTTGAACAGCGGCGGGCCGTTTGGTGTGACGTCGGGGCGGGACAATTCGGGCACGGCACTGAATCAGGACCGGCCGAATGTGGTTGGGGACTGGCGGTTGTCGGAGGATCGCTCGAAGGCTGAGAAGATCAGCCAGTTCTTCAACAGTGCGGCGTTTGCGCAGAATCCGGCAGGGACTTTCGGAAACGCGGGCCGTAATATCATGCGGGCCGAGTTTCGGGAGAACTTCGACATCGGCGCGATCAAGAACTTCTCGCTGGTTGAGAAGCACAGGCTGCAGTTCCGGGCCGAGTTTTTCAACCTGTTCAACCACGCGAACCTGGGTGCTCCGAACGGGAATGTCGCGAATCTGAACTTCGGGAAGATTCTGACGGCAGGCAGCCCGAGGGTGGTGCAGGTCGCTTTAAAGTATATGTTCTGAGAGTCGGCCGCGGACCCGCCCGGCTTGCCAGAGTGTGTCGAACTGGCGTGGCGGCGAACTCGCGGGGGAGCGGGCGCCGTTGATCTTTCGGGGCTGGCATCAGGGGGAGACGGTCGACTTGCAGCGCCGCACGGCAGAGTGGGCCTGGTGCCGGTGGGGACGGACGGAGTAGTGCCGACTTTGTCACGCCGCGGCCAAAATGTCGATATACTGTCCGACAAGCAATGCGAGCCTTGTTCTGGATCCTTGCAGCCGGTGCTGCCTTAACTGCGCCGGCAGCGGAATTCTCTGCGCGACTGAACACCCGGCTGACCACCTATGACTCGGCCGCCGGGTCGGAGTTCAGCGCCACCGTTACAGAGGCCGCCCGTAAAGGCGACCGCATCCTGATCCCCGAAGGTGCCACCCTGTTCGGGCGCGTTGTGTCCGTCCGTAGCGTCGGGATCGGATTCCGGCGTGAACGGGCCGAGATGGCTCTGGAAGTGCACTCCTGCGAGGTTCCGGGCGGAACTCCCCTGTCGTGCACCGCCGTGGTCACGGGAATCGACAATGCGCGCGAATCCACCACATCGAACGGCAGAATCCGCGGAGTTCTGGCAGCGGGCGGACCCTCCGGACTGGCTCGTGGATTCTGGCGAATGCCTTCTCAGGCGGTCCTGCACCGACCGTTCACCCGCCTCATCGGCATCGGCACCGGAGGCTTCGCGCCCGCTTTCAGCCTCGGTCTGATGGGCGTGCGGTGGGCTGTGCTGCGCTTCCCGGAACCGGAAATCGAGCTCCCCACGGGAACCGAACTGCTCCTGAACCTGACGTCCCGGTCCGACGGCGCACCCGAGTTTCAGGCCGAAACAGTGCGCTTCGCCTGCGCGCGAAACTACAGCGGGCTGCCTCGAGACCTGCAGCGCCCGAACGGCAAACCCACGGACGACATCGTCAACGTCCTTTTCGCCGGAACAAGAGAACAGCTGACCACCGCGTTTGCCGCCGCCGGGTGGGTGGCCGCCGATCCGCTGAACCGCCGCACTTTCGTCCGCATGTATCACGCCTGGACCAGCATGAAAGGCTATCCCACCGCGCCGGTATCGCTGCTCACCTACGATGGCCGCGAGCCGGACCTCGTGTTTCAGAAGTCATTCAACACCGTATCCCGACGCCATCACGTACGGATCTGGCGCGTGCCGGGCCGCGATATGTGGGTAGGCGCCGCCACCCACGACGTCGGCATCAGCTTT
>JAWXCM010000158.1:0-21648 GCA_034408745.1 Bryobacteraceae bacterium | reverse complement strand
GCTGGTGAAGGCGGCGGTGGAAGGCAAACTGGCCACCCGCGCCGACGCGACGAAGCACCAGGGCGACTTCCGCAAGATCGTCGAAGGCGTCAACCAGACGCTGGACGCGGTCATTGGCCCGTTGAATGTGGCGGCCGAGTACGTGGACCGGATCTCGAAGGGCGACATCCCGCCCAGGATCACCGACAAGTACAACGGCGACTTCAACGAGATCAAGAACAACCTGAACACTTGCGTCGACAGCGTCAACGCGCTGGTGGCCGACGCCGGCGTGCTGGTGAAGGCGGCGGTGGAAGGCAAACTGGCCACGCGCGCCGATGCCACCAAGCACGGCGGCGACTTCCGCAAGATCGTCGAGGGCGTCAACCAGACGCTGGACGCGGTGCTGGAGCCGGTCAACGAGGCAGCCAAAGTCATCGAGCGCATCTCCAGGAAGGACCTGACGGCGAAGGTTACCGGGCAGTACAAGGGGGATCACGCGAATTTTGCGGCCAACATCAACAAGATGAGCGACGATCTGCGCAAGAGCATGCAGTTGATTGGGCAGAACGCCTCGTCGCTGGCGTCCTCTTCCGAGGAACTCACCGCCATCAGCCAGCAGTTGGCGAGCAATGCCGAAGAGACGGCGACGCAGGCTAACGTGGTTTCGGCGGCCAGCGAGCAGGTTTCCAAGAACGTTGCGGTGGTGGCCTCCGGCAGCGAGCAGATGCAGGCTTCCATACGGGAGATCTCAAAGAGCGCCAACGAGGCGGCCCGGGTAGCCAAGAACGCCGTCGGTGTGGCGGATAACACCAACGCCACCATCGTCAAGCTGGGTGACTCGAGCATCGAGATCGGCCAGGTGATTAAGGTGATTACCTCGATTGCGCAGCAGACCAACCTGCTGGCGCTGAACGCCACCATTGAGGCGGCGCGCGCCGGAGAAGCGGGCAAGGGCTTCGCCGTGGTAGCCAACGAGGTAAAGGAGCTCGCCAAGGAGACCGCCAAGGCGACCGAGGAGATCAGCCAGAAGATCGAGGCCATCCAGGGCGACACCAAGGGAGCGGTGAAGGCGATCGGCGAAATCAGCGCGGTGATCAACCAGATCAACGACATCTCCAACACCATTGCTTCGGCGGTGGAGGAGCAGACGGTTACCACCAACGAAATCGGCCGCAACGTGTCCGAAGCCGCCAAAGGCACCAACGAGATTGCCAAGAACAACTCGGGGGTGGCCGAAGCGGCCAGAAGCACCCCGGCCGGGAGCGTGAACACCGAAAACGCCGCCAGGGCGCTCAGCCAGATGGCGGCGCAACTGCAAACGCTGGTTGGCGAATTCACCGTTTAAGGCGGGCGGCGGCGCGGCGGGCCAGTGGAGCTCCGCCGCGCCGCCGGACGCTCAGAAAAGGAGTCTATATTCATGAAGGCCATGGTGGTTGACGACTCGCGGGCGATCCGCATGATTCTGAACAGGACCTTGAGCGATCTCGGTTTCGAGGTCGTGCAGGCTGCCAGCGGCAACGAGGCGCTCAGCATGCTGCCCACTCAGGGTGAGCAGCTGTCTCTTATCCTGGTGGACTGGAACATGCCGGGCATTAGCGGCCTGGATTTCGTCCGGCAGGTGCGCTGCAATCCGGCCCTGGCGTCGGTTGCCCTGGTGATGGTTACCACCGAGACTGAGATCGAGCAAATGATGACGGCTCTGGAGGCGGGGGCCAACGAGTACGTGATGAAACCTTTCACCAGGGAGATCATCGCGGACAAACTACACCTGCTGGGTCTGGTGGAGCAGGTGGCACGATGATGGCGAGGGCACGGAAACAACTGTCGCCGGGCTGCCGGATCAGGGTGCTGGTAGTGGATGATTCAGTGGTGATTCGCCGGCTGGTGACCCATGCACTGGAGGAGGACCCGCTGATTGAGGTGGTGGGGGCCGCGCCCAACGGTGCGCTGGCTCTGGAGCGCATCCCGCAGTTGAATCCGGACGCGATCACGCTCGATGTGGAGATGCCGGTGATGGACGGGCTGGAGGCGTTGCGGCGCATCCGTCGCCTGTATCCGGACCTGCGGGTGATCATGTTCAGTACCTTGACGGAGCGAGGCGCCGCGTCGACTTTCGAGGCGCTGTCGCTGGGCGCAGACGACTACGTCACCAAGGCCGCCAACGTGGGTTCTCTGGACCGGTCGATGGCCAGTCTGCGCGCCGATCTGATTCCCAAAATCAAGCAGTTCTTCCGGTCGGCGGCGGAAGGCCTGGCGCCGATGACGCGGCCGGTGGGCGCGCAGTTCGCCCCGGCTGCGCGGGCGGTGCGGGCGGTGCGCCCAAAGGTGCTGGTGATTGGGGTGTCCACCGGCGGACCGGCGGCGCTGGGGCTGGTGATGCCGCGCTTCGAGGCCGGCTTTCCCCTGCCGATCCTGATCGTCCAACACATGCCGCCGATGTTCACGCGGCTGCTGGCCGAGCGGCTGCAAGCCGGTTCCAGGCTCAAGATCGAGGAGGCGGTCCAGGGCGCCCAGGTGGAACCGGGGAAGGTGCTGATCGCGGCTGGGGACTACCACCTGCGGGTCAGGAAGGAAGTCGAAGCGGTGAAGGCCTGTCTGGATCAGTCGCCGCCGGAGAACTCCTGCCGCCCGGCGGTGGATGTGATGTTCCGGTCCGTATCGGAGGTCTACGGAGGAGCCGCCCTGGCGGTGGTCCTCACCGGTATGGGGCAGGACGGAATGCGCGGGGTTCAGTCCTTAAAGGCGCTGGGAGCGTATGTCATCGCGCAGGACCAGGCGAGCAGCGTCGTCTGGGGAATGCCCGGGGCGGTGGTGGGTGCCGGGCTGGCGGACTGCGTACTTCCGCTGGACGGAGTGGTACCGGAGATTCTCCGGCAGATCGGCGGCTATTGAGGATCCATGAGCATAAGCACCATACCGAATCCTTCGGCGGCAGGCGGCGCGGCCGCGCTGGAGCCAGGCAATTACCGATTCTTGCAGGACTATGTCTACCGGGAATCTGGAATTGTCCTGGACCATGACAAGCACTACCTGATCGAAGCCCGGCTCATGCCCATCGTGACCCGGGAGAAACTGGGATCGTTGAACGATCTGTGCGCGCTGCTCCGGGCGGTCAACTCCTCAACGGTAAAGCAACAGGTGGTCGATTCGATGACCACCAACGAAACGCTGTTCTTCCGTGAAATGGCGCAATACGACGCCCTGCGGACGGAGGTGATCCCGCGGCTGGTGGAGCAGCGGCAGGGCTTGCGGCGGATGACTTTCTGGTCAGCGGCTTCTTCCACCGGCCAGGAAGCCTACAGTCTGGCCATCATGCTGCTGGAGATGGGACTGGGGGCCTGGAACATTCAAATCCTCGGCACCGACCTCTCCACCAAGGTGCTGGATCGGGCGCGTAGCGGCCGGTTCCCCCAGATCGAGGTAAACCGCGGGCTCCCGGTGCAATACCTGGTGAAATACTTCACCCGGGTGGGCCTGGATTGGCAACTGAAAGACGAGGTCCGGCGGATGGTCCGTTTTGAGAGCTTCGACCTGCGCCAAAGCATGCGCGCGATGGGTCCTTTCGACGTGGTCTTCTGCCGCAACGTGATGATATACTTCGACGCCGCAACGAAAAAGAAGATACTCGCGGACATCCGCGGCACCCTGTTCGGGGGCGGCTACCTGTTGTTGGGCGGCAGCGAGACAACGTTGGGGCTCGACGAGGTTTACCAGCGTACCGCCATCGGCAAGACGGTTTTCTACCGTTGTCCCTGAGCCCAAAAGGAGAAACACATGCCAGCGATATTTTCCCTGGACACGTACAAAGAGGATTTGGGGCGGATTGCGCACGATGTCTTCGATACCATGCTCGGTATCGAGGTGCAACCGACCGAGGAGGAATGGCACCCTGCCCGGGACCGGCTGACCGGGGCGGTGTATCTGGCCGGGGCCTGGAGAGGCGCGGTGCTGCTGGAGTGCGATCACGGCCAGGCCTGCCATTTCGCCAGCCGCCTGATGGCGGTTCCCCTGCCGGAAGAAGTCAACGACGACGTGCGGGACACCATGGGCGAGCTGGCGAACATGCTGGGGGGCAACCTGAAATCGGTGCTGCCGCGCGGCGTGGTGTTGTCGATGCCGTCGGTGGTGGAGGGCAGCGACTACAGCCTCAGACTCTGCGGCGGCAAAGCCGTGATTGAGCGGGAGGCGTACCGCACGCCGGACGGCGTCTTCTGGGTCACCCTGGTTGAACTTCCGGAAGCCTGACGGCGCCGGGCGCCCGGCCAGCGGACAGGCCAGTGCGAAGCCGATATGTCCAGTTAGGGCCTGTTCCGAAACAACCGATCCAACCACTCCCTCACGGTCGTGGCTCAGAAGCGGTTTCAGCAAATGGAACGGTTGTTTCATGACAGGCTCTTAGAAAGGTATTCCGGCGGCCTGGGCCGGAAGGAACCCGATGATGAAGCAAGACCAGTACCCAGGGGCGGCCCTGATCGCCAAACGAGAAACGGCATGAAAAGCCCGGATGACAAATCGATCCCCGATAGCGGCACTGGCGAAACTTCGCCTTTCCCGAACAGTTGGGCAGGACGAGGAGGTGTTGTTCGCCTGTTGCCGTGGCTGGTGCTGACGGTTTCCCTTTTGATGACCTTCCTGGAGTGGCGATCCGCCAGTACCCATGCAAACCAGGCCCGGAACGACTATTTCGATTTCCGGGTACGCGAAGCAACCGGCCGCATTGAGCAGCGCATGCAGGCCTACAAGCAAGTGTTGTTGGGCGTAAAGGGCTTGCACAACGCTTCCGGCACCGTGAAACGGCACGACTTCAGGGACTATGTCGCATCGTTGCGCCTGGAGGATAATTATCCCGGCATTCAGGGCGTAGGCTTTTCAGTCATCGTTCCGACCGCGGAGAAAGACGAGCACCTTGCGGCGGTTCGCAAAGAGACCTTCCCCGAATACAACATCCGTCCGGTTGGGCCGCGCGACCTTTACACCTCCATCATCTACCTTGAGCCTTTCGCCGGGCGGAATCTCAATGCCTTCGGTTACGACATGTATTCGGAGCCCGTGCGCCGCGCCGCCATGGAACGGGCGCGTGACAGCGGCGATGCGGCAATGTCGGGCAAGGTGCGGTTGGTGCAGGAATCGGGCCAACAGGAGCAAGCGGGTTTTCTGCTGTATCTGCCGCTCTACCGTAAAGGCATGCTGCACCGCACATTGGCGGAGCGGCGCGCAAACATCATCGGGTGGGCCTACTCGCCGTTCTGTGTGACTGACTTGCTGTCAGGCATAGAGGGGGAGCGGGCCAATGACCTCGATATTGAGATATTCGATGGGAACGAGGCGACGGACGGCACGCTGATGTACGACTCGGATGGCAGCCGCGCCGCCGGGTTGCCGCATTGGACGTCACTGCAATCCAGCAACGTTATCAGACTGGCCGGCCACGCATGGACGATAAACATCCGCGCCCAGCCAGGCATTTTCGCCCGTATCTATACAGAACGGCCAACGCCGATCGCGTTTGCGGGTTTTGCTGCCAGCTTGTTGCTGGCCTGGGTGGCGTGGTTGCTGCTGTTGGGGCGTGAACGCGCAATCGGTGCGGCTCGAAAAATGAACCGCGACCTGATCGAGAGCGAAGAGAAACACCGGCTTGTGTTTGACAACGCCGGTGACGCGATCTCCATCCATGACGGGGAAGGACGGTTTCTGGCCGCCAACAAGCTGGCTGTGGAGCGGCTCGGTTACACGCACGCGGAGCTGATGTCCATGACAGCCAGCCAGGTGGCTTCACCGGAGGAAGGGCGGCATGTGGCGGAACGGATCACCGGGCTAATGGATACGGGTGATACGGGTCAGCTCACCTTTGAAACACTGTGGCAGCGCCAGGACGGTTCACTCATCCCGACGGAAATGAGCGCGCGACGCATTGTCTGGGATGGCAAACCGGCGATCATGTGCATTGCCCGCGACATCACCGAACGAAAGCGGGCGGAGGAGGCGCTGCGGGAGGGTGAAGAGAAATTCCGCAGCGTAGTTGAATGCTCCCCCTCGGCCATGTATTTCTACCGTCTCGACGCCGATAACCGGCTGATCCTCACTGGCGCCAATCCGTCTGCCGAGCGGCTCCTGGGCATCTCGAATCAGGCGCTTCTGAGCAGGACGATCGAGGAAGCGTTCCCCAACCTCGCCGGTACGGAAATTCCGGAAATCTACCGGAATGTGGCGCTGGGCAGGATCGGCCCACAGGCGTTCGAGATTCCTTACCGGGATGAGCGCCTTAGCGGCTGCTATGCGGTGAATGTCTTCCAGACGAGCACGCGGGCGATTGCGGTCGACTTTGTAGATATCTCCGATCACAAGCGCGCGGAGGAGGAGCTGCGGGAGCGGCGCTGGCGGCTGCAGAGCATCATCGAAGGCACTCGTGCCGGCACCTGGGAATGGAATGTCCAGACCGGGGAAACAGTCTTCAACGAGACCTGGGCGGAGATACTGGGCTATACGCTCGATGAGTTGTCTCCCACCAGTATCAAGACATGGGAGGCGTTGACGCATCCCGACGACCTGAAGCAATCCGGCGAACTCATAGAGCGGCATTTCACGGGGGAATCGCCCTGCTACGATTGCGAATGCCGGATGAAGCACAAGGACGGACATTGGGTCTGGGTTCAGGACCGCGGCCGCATCATCACCCGTACCGCCGACGGCCAGCCGCTGATGATGTTCGGCACCCACACGGATATCAGCGCCGCAAAACAAACGGAGCTTTACCGGGATCTTTCCAGTAAGGTGTTGGAAATACTCAACGAATCGGTGGACGTTCAGGAATCGATCCGGCGTATTCTCACTGTCGTGAAGCAATTCACGGGTTGCGATGCGGTGGGGATGCGGCTGCAAAGCGGGGACGACTTCCCGTATTTTGGCCAGACGGGTTTTCCCAGCGATTTCCTGCTCACGGAGAACACGTTGGTTGCCCGCGGCCCCGATGGTGACATTTGCAGGGAGCCCGACGGCAGGGCAAAACTGGAATGCACGTGCGGGCTGGTCCTATCCGGAAAGACCCCTCCGTCCAATCCGCTCTTCACGCCGGGCGGTACTTTCTGGACTAACGATTCCTTTCCGCTGCTCCATCTTCCGGCCAGCGAGGATCCCAGGCTCAACCCGCGAAACCGGTGCACGCGCGAGGGCTTTGCTTCCATCGCGCTGGTGCCGATCCGTGAAAAGCGGCGGATTGTGGGCCTGCTCCAGCTCAACGACCGAAGGAAGGGTGTGTTCAGCCCCGATGCGCTCCACGCCCTTGAGGGGATCGCCAGCCGTATCGGTGAAGCCTTCGTGCGCCGGCAGGCTGAAGAGGAGCTCCGGCAGGAGCGGCTGAAGAAAGAAGGGGTGCTCGCCGATCTGTTCGAGCAGGCGCCGGTAGCGTATCACGAACTCGACAAAGATGGCATCGTGCGCCGGGTGAACGCGGCCGAGTGCGCTCTGCTGGGATACCCGGCCGCTGAGCTACTGGGCCGGCCAGCGTGGGAACTGATGGCTGGAGCGGACCGGGACGCCAGCCACCAGGCTGTTCTGGCGAAACTGACCGGCACCCATCCTCTGGTGCCGGTCCGTCGCCGCTATATTCGGCGCGACGGCACCGAGTTGATAGTGGAGCTCCACGACCGGCTGGTTCGAAACGAGACGGGGGAGGTCCGGGCCATCCGCACCGCTCTGTTCGACGTCACTGAGGCTGCCCGGGCGGAGGATCTCATCCAACGCCAAATGATCGACATGGAGGCTTCCCGCGAGGCTCAGGAAAGAAACAGCGCCGAACTGGCGCGGCTGGTGGAAGAACTGAGTTTGGCCAGGGAGCGCGCCGAGTCGGCCAACGTGGCCAAGAGCGAGTTCCTGGCCAACATGAGCCACGAGATCCGCACGCCCATGAATGGCGTCATCGGCATGACCGGGCTGCTATTAGATACGGAGTTGGCCGACGACCAGCGGCGTTTCGCCGAGATCGTGCGCAGCAGCGGCGAGTCGCTGCTGGGAATCATCAACGACATTCTGGACTTTTCCAAGATCGAAGCCGGGAAACTTGAACTGGAGACGCTGGACTTCGATCTTTCGATCCTGCTGGAAGACTTCGCCGAGACCATTGCCGAGCAGGCCCGCGAAAAGGGAATCGAGTTGCTTTGCGCGGTCGATCCGGGGACGCCGGTACTGCTGCGCGGCGATCCGGGCCGGCTGCGCCAGATCCTCACCAACCTGACGGGAAACGCCATCAAGTTCACCCACCAGGGCGAGGTGGTGGTTCGCGCCACACGGGAATCGGAGACGGACGAGCGAGTGCTACTGCGCTTCTCGGTGCGCGACACGGGCATCGGTATTCCGAGTGACAAAATCGGCATGCTTTTCACAAAGTTCAGCCAGGTAGACGCCTCCACCACCCGGAAATACGGAGGCACCGGGCTGGGGCTGGCCATCTGCAGGCAACTGGCCGAGTTGATGGGCGGAGAAATCGGTGTGCAAAGCGAGCCAGGCAACGGATCAGAGTTCTTCTTCACGGTCCGCCTGGAAAAGAGGCCTGAGGGAGCGCGGACGGAAAGCCGCTCGCCTGCCGGTCTGGGCGGCGTGCGCGTGCTGATCGTGGACGACAATGCCACCAGCCGCCAGATCCTGACCGCGCGAATGACCTCCTGGGGCATGCGCCCGTCGGAGGCGGCGGGCGGCGTGGAGGCGCTTCAGGCCCTTGGCCGGGCGCGACAGGAGAACGACGCATTCCACCTGGCCGTGATCGACAGCCAGATGCCGGGCATGGACGGCGAGGCCGTCGGAGTTGCCATCCGTGCGGACGAGCGGCTGGCGGATACCCGGATGGTGATGTTGGCCAACATGGGAGCGCGGCACGACAGGCAGCGCCGGGAGGAACTCGGCTTCTCGGGCTTTGCGACTAAGCCGGTGCGGTGCCGGGAACTGCTGAACGTTCTCTGGGGCGTGTTATCCAGCACCCCCGGCTGCCACCGGCGGCCTGTGGTGGCGCACCGGGGGACCGGCGAGTCCCTGGGCCCGTTTGCCGGTGTGAATGCGCGCATCTTGTTGGCGGAAGACAACCAGATTAACCAGCGGGTGGCTATTGGCCTGCTCACCAGGTTCGGCCTTCGGGTCGACGCGGTGGCCAACGGAGCCGAGGCAGTCAGCGCGCTGGAGTCTATCCCTTACGACCTGGTGCTGATGGACGTGCAGATGCCTGTGGTGGACGGGCTGGAGGCCGCCCGCAAAATCCGCCATCCCCAATCCTCGGTCCTGAATCGCGCGATTCCCATCATCGCCCTGACCGCCCACGCCATGCAGAGCGACCGGCAGCGCTGCCTGGACGCGGGCATGAACGACTTTTTGACGAAGCCCATTTCACGGCAGGCGCTGAGCGAGGCTGTTTCGCGCTGGCTGCCGGCGGGCGGCGCCTTTGGTGAGGCCCTGGGCGCGTTGGCCCTGGCGACGGAGGGAGCGTCCAGGGCCCAGGATCCGAGCTCCGCCGCGGCACGCACGGACGATTTGGATGGTGAGGTTGCAAGACATCGGGAAGTGATGACAAGAGAACCGTGAACCAAAACGAATTAAGGCCGCCGAGCCCTACGATTTGATCTGCCTCGACATCATGATGCCGGAGATGGACGGCCACCAGGCGCTGAAGGAGATCCGGGCTCTGGAGGAGGGCACGGGAGTTGTCTCACCCCACGGGGCGAAGATCGTGATGACTACTGCCGTGGATGACATGAAAAGCGTGTTCGCCGCCTACTCCGGTCTGTGCGATGGTTACCTGACCAAGCCCATTCGGAAGCCGAAGTTGCTGGAGGAGTTGCACAAACTGGGGCTCATCACCTGACGCGGAGGAGCGGCGGGGCGTCGGCCGCCTTGTAGTCGTCCGCGGAAAAATAGCCGAGTTTCTGGCCGGCAACCCATGTCGGGACAATCTGGTAGAACAGGACGCCCACGTCCATGGTGAGACGGCGTCCCACTCTCCAGTTGTCCTGCGCGTACCACTCCACGTTGCGGAACCGTCCGTTACGCGCGCGGCTCATAAATAAAGCGCTTCTGAGCCACGGATGTGAGGGAGTGGTTGGATTGGTTGTTTCGGCACAGGCCCTAAGGGCCTGTTTATAAATAACAGTTCCATATAGAAATGTTTTAGCGTACACTGTAGCCAGTGGACGTTGACCCACGAATCAAATTGCGCTTCGAGGCGCTGAGTCCTCTCCTGGATGAGCGTGGACGACGCATGCTGGTGGCAGCGGAGAGCGAAGCGATCGGTCCACCTAGTGTTCCGAGTTGTAAGTTCGCCGCCTAAATCCCCAACCGCTTTCGGCGCGCGACTTATTCAACGCATTGCTAACTCAGGACACTAGTGTATCCGCGGTTTCGAGGGCAACGGGAATCTCGCGGCGGGTGATCCGGCAGGGCATGGCCGAGTTGAAGCAACCGCCGTTGGTCGAGTCTGGACACGTTCGGCGGGCCGGAGGCGGGCGGAAGAGGGCAGCCGATCTGGACCCGGCGTTTAAGACCGTGCGAAGCCGGGGCGGGCCAAAAGCCTCCAGGCCCGTTCGGGCGCTGGCTGCGGTGGCCCTGATCGCCGCTGGCGCACGGACAACCTGAAGTTCGCCCACCGCTGGGAGAAGGACAAGCCGCTCGATGTCGGCATCACCACCATGCCGATCGGCGCGACCTCGCCACCGTTCCAGGCGAGCCTCTGCACAAACTACAGACTACGTGGAAGTGCTGCGCCACCTGAGGAATCTCTACCATCCGCAGGGGCATATGGCGCGACACGCCCGGCACGCCTCAGAACAGCAGTTTGAGGCCCACGAAGACCCGCCGCTCCTCCTGGCCCGTCTGCGTCGAGTTTACGCTCCCGAACAGCGTGCTGACGGGCCCCACGTTCGGCGCCGAGAAGTTCGGATGATTCAACACCCCCTCCGCCTCGCCCCGAAGCTGAAGCTTCAACCGCTCATGCAGCCGGAACGTTTTGAACAGGGAAACATCCGCCACCCAGATCCCATCCGCGCGCACGGCGGAGATCCGCGACGGCATATAGCGGATATTATTCGCTAATTGCCGAAGGTTATTCCGATCAAAGCCGGCCGTATTAAACCACCGGTCCAGCTTGCGCTCGTCTCCGCTCAGCCGCAAATCTGTAAACTGCCCGGTGTAGATCGCGTTACCCCAGTTCAGCGGAGCCCCGCTCTGCTGCTGCCACATCGCCTGCATCTGCCAGCCCCCGATCACCTGCTCCACAAAGCCCTTCGCCCCACCGGCGAACTGGCGTCCCCGCCCGAACGGGAGCTCATACATCCCCATCATGGAAATTCGATGCGGCCGGTCAAGGTCCGACACCACATGCTCCGGCCGCGAGTCCCAGTCGTTCAGATAGCTCACCGCCTCCAGAGTCTTCGACCACGTATAGTTGGCCTGCAGCATCAGCCCTTTCGAAAAGCGCCGCTCAAACCGGGCCGTCAGCGCGTGATACCAGGAGGATCCGGCCGGCAGACCTGTGGTGAGCCCGTTGAACTGCGGCATCGGGCGCAGCAGTTGCTGCCGGCCAATCTGGCGGGCCGCATAGTACGTCGTGCCCTGAAACCCGTCAATCCCGAGGAACGGATTGTTCACCTGCGACGACAGCCGGTCTATCGTCGGCTGATCGCGCACCGCCGAGGTGCTCAGATACGACTGCGAAATCGCGTTCACATCCGTCGTCACCCGGAGGCGCGTGGAGCGCGTCCCCATGTATCCCACTTCCATCACAGTGTTCGGCAGCGGCTCCCACTGAATCGAGGAACTCCAGCGCTGGGTGTACGGACGCCGCCCGTCGGACGCCGTAAACCCCGGGCTCCGCCCCAAAAACGTCGACAAACCCGCCGTGGCTCCTCGCGGCTGCTCCAGACCATTGGGCAGCGGATTCGAGATCGACGCAACGTAGCTTTGACCGTTGTCGTTCGTCGCCACGATATTGGTGCGCTGGCTGAAACCAGGCTGCGCCACATCGGCGAAATCCGCGCCAATTAACCCGAAAAAGATCCCATATCCGCCCCGTATCACCATCTTCGGCCGCACGCTCCAGGCAAATCCGAAGCGCGGCATCACGGCACGGTACGAGATATCCCGCTGGCTGCGCGGCTGGCCACTGGCTCCGAGAAAAGTAACACCGCCCGGCGTGCGGAACTGCGCCGCGGAAACCTCGGCAATCGGAGACCGCGCGTAGGCCGCGCGCGCGGCATTCTCAATCGGGTTGGCCGTCACCTGGTTAAGGTCCCGTGTGCCCCGGTTGAATCGCTCCACCACCGGCGTCTCTACCTCCCAGCGCACACCAAGATTCAACGTCAGCGTCCGGCTCAGCCGCCAGTCGTCCTGCACGAAGGGCGAGAAGAAATTACTCCGCTCCGCTTTTGAGGCGTTCAGGTCCGAATACCCACCCGTGGGCAGGCCGAACAGCAGACTCGCCAGTCCCTGACCCGCGGGCGCCACCGGCGAGTTGTCCAGCGGCCCCCGGGTGAAAGCCTGGTCGAAGTTCATCAGTGGCGAGACATTGCCGTAAGTGTAGGCATTGTCGTACAGCATGCGCCCGTCGAATCCGAACCGCACGCTGTGAGATCCCCGCGTCCAGTTCAATACCGCAAGCATTGAGTGGTTGTACGACGGCTGCCGGAATCCTCCGTCGTTGCCCAGTTGCAGCAAGCCATTCACCGCGATCTGCGGAAAGGAAACCGCTTCTTTCGGGAACTGCGCAATCAGGCTCGCGGGAAATTTGAATTCCGATAAATCCCAGCCGATATTATCGAAACTCTGGTACTCCTGAAACCATGTCATGCCATAGCGGACATCCAGCACCAGCGAGTTCGACAGAACAATCACATCGTCCAGTGCGATTCCACGATGCGGCCTCCGGCGCAGCCTGCCGCGCACCTCGCTGCCAGGAACCAGTTGATCGAAGTGCCCGAAAAAGTCAGAGTGGGAATAGCGCGCGAACATCCGGTTTGTGTCACTGAAATTGTGATCAATTCGGACCACAGGCTGATACAAATCCTGCGTTTCCTGGCGGGTGTTGGCATAATTCGTCAGACCATCCGCCGTACCCGCGTTGTTGGGCGCGGGATAGTAGCGCAGAATATTCTTCGCGGCGGCATCAATTCGGCTGGCCGGGATCACGTTGCCCGCCAGCGGCTGACGGCTGAATCGCCCTCCGGCGGCCGGCGCCGTGGTGATGGGGTCGGACAACTGATACTGTGGGCCCACTCGCAGAAGCGCGGAGAAGTCGCCATTGCGTTGCGGTTCAGTCGGAACGGTCTGCAGGGAGGACGCGGCGCGCCGCCGGTTGTGGCTCTGGTAGCCAAACATCCAGAAGGTCTTGCTCCGGCCGTTGTAGAGTTTCGGCAGCACCAGCGGCCCGCCAATCGTCGCGCTCTCGCGCAGCCACCGCGCCGACGGCGTGTTCGCCCTGATCTTCTCCGGAGTGACAGGACCGGTAGTGGGATCGAAAATGAACTTGTTGGTGAAAAAATTCCGCGTCATCATCGGACCGCTGGACACCGATACGTTCGCCGTCCCGTGCAAACCGTTCGTCCCGGATTTCAGCGAAACGTTGATCGAACCGCCTGTCGTATGCCCCACCCCGGCATCGTAACTGTTGGCCTCAATCCGCACCTCCTGCACCATGTCCGGAGGCGGCACAAACGCCGTGGTTCCACCCTTGCCGTTATTCGTCACGCCGTCGATATTGAAATCCGCTGACGCTCCTCGCCCTCCCGCCACGCTGATGCTCGATGACTGATCCACGTTCCACGGCCCGTCGTAGGGCAGCGCCGTCATGATCACCCCAGGCGCCATCGTGAACAGATACGCAATACTGCCGCCCCTCAACGGCATCTCCGACACCTGCTTACTGGTGATCACCTGAGACACCGTCGCCGTCGCAGCCTCCAGCAGCGGAGCCTGGCCCGTGACGTCCACCACTTCCTTCACGTCGCCCGGCGTCAGGGTGATGTCCAGCCGCAGCCGGTCCCCCGTGCGCAACGTGATCTCGCTCTGCGTCCATTTGCGGAACCCCGGGACCTCCGCTTCCACCCGGTAAATTCCCGGGTTCAGGTACGGCACCTCATACGCGCCCTGGTTGTTAGATCTGTCGCTGGCGGAGACACTCGTCGCGGCATTCGTGATTCGCACCGCCACGTTGGGAACCAGCGCGCCGCTGATGTCCGTAACTTGCCCGTTAATGGTCCCGCGCGGATCCTGGGCGTGAACGGCAGTCATGGCCGCCACGAATCCAAGGAAAATGGCTGATTTCACGAAGTGAGGTTATCACAACGGCCCCGCGCAAGGCTCCTTGCGATGCAGTGGTCCGCGGGGCAGCCGCCGCGTGATTCTCATTGATGACCATCCGGTGAAAGTTTCGATGCGATGCTAAGGCCCTGTTGAATGAAACGGAAAAATCCGTTTATCGCGCTGAGCGAATCATCGGGAAACGGTGACCGCCAGAAGGCAGGGCTGGTGGAGCAGGTTCGCCGCCACCTGCCCATCCAATGGAAGTCGCCGAATCACATTGAGCCAACGACAACCTGGATGGCGTTCCTGATGACCGTGCTGGTGGGTGCCAAACGCTTTCCCACCGACGACACGATCTGTAATCTGTTCCGGAAGTTTGGCATGGGCGAGATCCAGCGCTTCTTCGAGCCGATGACCGAGTGGCAGGCCGCTGCGCCCAGAGGGCTATACGCTCGATATGGATTCCACCGTGTTTGAACGTTACGGTCAACAGGAAGGTTCTCTGAAAGGGCACAACCCGCGCCGACACGGGCGGCCCAGTCATCATCCGCTGCTGGCGGTGCTGGGGGAGGCGCACTTCCTCCTCCACGGGGCCAGGATCATCCGTTGGATGGGTAGGATGCGCTGGCGTCCGCGGGGCTTACAAGTACGGGATGTCTACCTCGGTAAAGCCGCCCGGCGTGGCCGCATTCACCGCATCGATGACGCGTTGAACATGTGGACGGACGTGCGGCCACTGCTGTTGGCCGAGAACGATCACGGCGATTTTTCGTTCAGCTAAATTCTGCTGGTAGCGCATGTTCTTGTCGGTTGTCACCAATAGTTCGAAAACCCCGCATTCGGCCGCGGTGAGCAACTCGCCGTTCCTCAGGGTGTCCCAACCTTGCTGCGCCGCGGTTCTGACTTCGTGACCCGTCAGCCAGGGGCGGATCGGAACTGGCGTGCCCTGATCGAACAGAATCAGCATTCGACGGCTTGTTGGGACGCGGGCGCTCTGTCGAGACTGCGTACGGCGAACCCGATAACCGCCTTTACCTGTTCCCGGTCCAGGCCGTCGAACCACTCCATGATGTCGTCGATACTGGCTCCTGCCTCGATGTTTTCAAAGATGGCGGAAACGGGCATCCGGGTTCCGCGCAGCACCCATGCGCCGCTCACCTTGCCGGGGATGCTCTCCACGGCAGGGCATTGGGACCAGTCGAGAGGTGCCATGATTTGTGCTCCTTGTCCTACGATATCGCGGAACCCGGTTTTGCGCGAGAGCGGCGTGTTTTGGCGGGTTCAGGCCCAGGAGCGACACTGTCAAAAAGCGCCAGGAATCCCCGGGCAACTTGACCTCCCCCCATGCTCTGTTATATCTGTACAGCACACGAAAGAACGCGTCCGAACGGCGGCGGCGCGTGTCCGCAGGATTATCGGTTACTGCCTCAGGCGGCTGACGCCCCGCCCTGACCTCTTCAGAGGCAAGCAAAATAAAAGGAGCATCACCCCATTATGGCCACCACCCCCAACCTCAACGAAGCCATCGAATTCGCTGAGAATCCCGACCCCAGATGCCCGTGCGTCCTGCTGCTGGACACCTCCGCTTCCATGGCCGGGGACAAAATCGACGCGCTGAACGCCGGCCTCAAGGCATTTGAGCAGGACATCCACCGCGACACCCTCGCCTCGCGCCGGGTGGAGGTCGCCGTAGTCACCTTTAACAGCGAGATCGAGGTCGTTCTGGACTTCACCACCTCCGACCAGTTCAAGGCCCCCGTTCTCAGCACCACCGGGATGACTCACATGGGAGCCGCCATGAACAAGGCGCTCGACCTGGTCGAGAGCCGCAAAGCCACGTATCGCGCCAACGACATCCAGTACTACCGGCCCTGGATCTTCATGATCACCGACGGTGAGCCGCAGGGCGAAACCTCCGACGTCGTCGAACGCGCGGCCCGCCGCGTAAAGGAAGCCGAGAAAGCCTCGAAAGTCGCGTTCTTCGCCGTGGGTGTGGAAGGCGCCAATCTTACCCAGCTCGCCACCATCTGCGACCGCCAGCCCGTCGCCCTGAAGGGCCTCAACTTCGTGGAGATGTTCGTCTGGCTCTCCCGCAGCATGGCCGCCGTCTCCGCCTCCACGCCGGGCGATATGGTTGCGCTCACTCCCGCTGGCTGGGGCAAGGTCTAAGAGCAACAGGCAGCCGTCCCCACCCCACCACCACATGCAGCCCACGCCGCCAACCGCAACCACCTGGACCGTCGTTGGAGCCAGCGTCGCCGGAACCAGTCACGCCGAACACGCCCAGCCCTGCCAGGACGCCCACGCCTACGCCACACTGCCCGCGGTGGGAGGCGTCGCACTCGCCGTTTCCGACGGCGCAGGCTCCGTCTCGCATGCCGAAGCGGGAGCCCGCCTCGCCGCCGATACCGCCGTCGAGACCGCCCGCCGCCTGCTCGCCGTGCCTCCGGTTGACCGCACCGAGGACGCCTGGCGAGCACTTCTGAAGTCCATTCTGGAGCAGGCCCGCGACGCTGTCGTTGAAGCGGCGCGCGCGGCCGGCCTCCCGCCCCGCGAATTCTCCGCCACGCTCATCCTGGCCATCGTCACCGGCGACACCATCGCGGCCGCCCAGATCGGCGACGGCGCGTGTGTGGTCGCCACGGAGGCGGGCGAGACCCTCTCGCTCACCGGCCCCGTCATCGCCGAGTATCTGAACGAAACCACCTTTCTGGTCTCCCCCAATGGCATCGATTCCGCCCGGTTCAGCGTTTGGTCCGGCACCCCCGCCGGAGTTGCCCTGCTGAGCGACGGATTCCAGGGTCTGGCCCTGAAACTACCCTCCGGCATCGCCCACGGCGGCTTTTTCCGCCCTCTGCTCGACTTTGCCCGCAACGGAGGCACCACCGAGGGACTTACCGAATGGATGAACTCGCCCAAAGTTACCGCGAAAACTGACGACGATCTGACGCTGCTGCTGGCCGTACCCGCCGCCTGACCGGGATCACAAGGATGCGACTGCGACGCGGGACGAACAGGGAGCGGCTGGAACTCGGTGGGCACCTCGCCACCGGGGGCGAGGCCCACATCTATCTGGTCACCGGTGAGCCCCGCTGGGTGGCCAAAATCTACCACACCGCCGACGACCGGCACTGGGCCAAGCTCCGGGCGATGCTGGAGAATCCGCCCGACGATCCCATGGCCGCCAGAGGTCACTGTTCCATCGCCTGGCCGGTCGACATTCTGGAGAACCCCGGCACGGGCAAGCCGGTCGGCTTCCTGATGCCGAGACTGGACCAGCCGGTGACGGTGTATGAGTACTTCAACCCCGGCCAGCGGCGGAAGCGCTGCCCCGCGTTTCACTATGAGTACCTGCTGACCGCCGCGCTGAACATTGCCACCGCTGTGGACGCCCTCCACGCGCGCGGCCACGTGGTGGGCGACGTGAATGAGAGCAACGTGCTGGTGACGGACGCCGCGCTGGCGACGTTGGTGGACACGGACTCCTTCCAGGTGCGCGGCCGCGACGGCTCTTCGCTGCACCGCTGCCTGGTGGGCAAGCCGGAGTACACCCCGCCCGAGTTACAGGGCAAGCGTTTTGAGGAGGTGGAGCGCACCACTGTCCACGATCACTTCGGGCTCGCCGTGCTCATCTTCCAGATGCTGATGGAGGGAACGCACCCCTTCGACGGCAAATACACTGGCTCGGGCGACCCGCCTCAGCGGGAGGAGCGGATTCTCGCGGGCCAGTTCCCGTACTCCATCCGGCGCAAGGTGCAGTTCGCCCCGAAGGCTCTTGCGCCACCGCTGGAGATGCTCCACCCCACCGTACGGGAGCTTTTGGTGACGGCATTCGATCAGGGTCACGCGGACCCGGCGGCACGTCCGCGGGCGAAGCAGTGGAGGGACGCTCTGTCCACTGCTCGGACCGAGTTAGCCGTCTGCGCAAAAAACGGACACCACCGTCATTACGGCGGCTTGCGCGCTTGCCCCTGGTGCGAAAGGGCTGCCCAGTTGGGCGGCCTTGACCCGTTCCCCTCGGCTGATGCAATTCGTGCGGGAACACACGCCAGCCCCGTGTCCCGCACGGGGCCGGTCCGCTCGCCAGTGGTGCCAGTGGCGGTGGTTACGCCGCAGCCACAACCGCAGCCGCCGCCGGCGCAGGTCGTTCCCACAGCCAGTTTTCCCCCATGGTGGGCCGGGCCGGCTGCTGGAGCGCTGTTCGGCGTGACGGCGCTGGTGTTTGGCTCCGTGGTGATTGCCCTGCTCGGCCTGATGGCAACAGCGGCACTGTGGCTGCTTGACCGGCGGCCGCGAAACGGCGTCGCCGCCGTGCTTTCCGGTGTCCTCACCGCGGGCTTGTTCATCACGGGGCTCAGCAGTAAACCGGCTCCGCCTGTCGCCAATTCGCAGTCTTCGCCAGAGGCCAGCAAGGTCGAGCCACTTCCACCGGTCAGAACGCAGATAAACCCAAAGGACGGCCAGACATACGTGTGGATTCAGCCAGGCAAGTTCAGCATGGGCTGCTCGCCGGGCGACTCGGAGTGCGACGCCGATGAGAAACCCGCGAAGGAAGTCACCATAGCGAAAGGCTTCTGGATGGGGCAGACGGAGGTAACGCAGGGGGCCTACCAGAAGGTAATGGGAAACAATCCCGCCAACGTCAAGGGTGACAAGCGGCCAGTGGAAAACGTGTCATGGAACGACGCGACCGCGTATTGTGGCAAGGCGGGGGTACGCTTGCCGACCGAGGAGGAGTGGGAGTACGCTGCGCGTGGCGGAACTACAGGTGCCAGCTATGCGAAGTTGGACGACATTGCCTGGCACGATGGCAACAGCAGCAAACGTACCCATGACGTAATGACCAGGGCGCCCAATGCCTTTGGACTCTATGACGTGCTGGGGAACGTCTGGGAGTGGACCGCAAGCTCGTACAACCAGGGTAGCAACAAGGTGCTGCGGGGCGGTTCCTGGTTCTACTTTACAAGTTACGCCCGGGTGTCGAATCGTATCTACAAGTACCCGGACAACAGGTACTACTTCGTCGGGTTCCGGTGTGCCGGGGATTCCCTTTAGTTTTTTCCCTTTTTCCTTTTTTCTTCTTACCGAGACAAGAGCGTGCTAAAGTACAGGCCAGAGAGGTAACCAGGCGTGAGGCGTAAGCCGAGCGCGGGATTTTTTTTCCGGTGGGGCGACAGGACACCAAAGACCCGGCGGTGGTGGTGGCGAAGGCCTACGATCTTGCCCTGTGGCTGCTGCCGAAGTGCGAAAAGTACCCCCGCAACTACCGCTTCAGCGTTGGGGAGCGCACCGTTGCCGCGATGCTGGATGTCCTCACTCTCCTCGTGGAGGCCAGCTACACTGCCCGCCGCGAACCCATCCTGCAGGACGCCAACCGCAAAGCCAACCACCTGCGCTACCTTCTCCGTCTCGCGAAAGATCTGAAATTGCTGAGCGTGGACAGCTACGGCTACGCCGCCGAACGGCTGGAAGAGATCGGGCGCATGACGGGAGGCTGGCTGAAGTCCGGTCGCACCGCCGCCACCAACCCCGCCCAGACCGAACCACGCGCGGCAGCAAGTGGACCCGCAAACCCGCAAGCAACTCGTGCGTCATACCAAACCGCGCGGGCAGTGCCATTCCGCATCCTGGCCTGGGTCCCGACGCGACAGGCCGCCACTGGTTGTCGCGTCAAACAAAGGCTGCGCCCGGCCCTCTGGTAGCGGTGTTCGCGCGAACGGCGGCCGGGCGGCGAGTGTCGCGGCCGGGGGCTGTCAGGCGGCTGGCTGATTTTGCCAGTCGAGGACGATGGGCTCGATGAGGTGAGACGAAGTCATGGAATTCACGGAGAATTTCGACCCCAGCTGCCCGTGTGTTCTCCTGGTGGTTACCTCCGGCTTGCCTGGCTTTCTCGCTGCGCGGAGATCGCTGTTGTCCCTGTTGACCACGGAATTGAAGTGGTGCAGGACTTCACCACCTCAGACCAGTTCCAGGCCCCCGTTCTCACCACCGTTGGCATGGCTCAAATGGAAGCGGCCATCCTCAGGGTAGTGGACCTGCTCGAGAGCCGGACAATCACCTGCCGCGCCAACGACGTCGAGTATTTCCTTCCCTGGATTTTTCTGCTCACCGACGGCGAACTCTCCGACATGGTGGAACACGCAGCCCGCGATTCCGGGCCTGCACTTCTGACGCTCCCGCGTGGCCCTGATGAGTGCGACCGCCGGATGAGAAGTCTAAGAGGTGGGTTGTGTGCGAAGAAACTCATCGCGAGGATGCGGAGCCATCCACCCGACTGGCGGCGAGGATCTACAGGTTGCCGCCGACAGCCTGGGCATTGATCATGACCAGCATGGAACCAGCGATGTGGGAGTGCCATTCCGCATCCTTGCGTGGGCGCTTCATTAGCGGCCTGGCCTGTCTGGGACCGCAGATCGAGCATTGAGTCCCCCGTTTGGCGGGCGACAGTGACCTCGCGTTTGTCCCCGGAATCAGACACAATGGGACCATGCGACAGGTTCTGCTGTATCGAGGGGAAGACGGCCTGGTGGTCGCCGAGTGCCCCAGTCTGCCCGGCTGTGTGTCCCAGGGCGAAACCCAGGAATCGGCGCTAGCGAACATCAGGGAAGCTATCCAGGCCTACGTCGGGGCGCTCGAAGCCGACCACCTGCCGGTGCCTGAAGAGCACTTCGACGCACGTCTCGTTACCGTGTGAGCTCCCTTCCCGTCGTTTCCGGGCGCGCATGCCTGCGGGCACTTGAGCGGTTGGGATTTCGCTTAGTCCGGCAGGTGGGCAGCCACATGGTCCTGCGGCGCGATGACCCTTTCTCTCAGGTGGTTGTGCCGGACCACCGGACGCTGGACCGAGGCACTCTGCGCTCGATCCTTCGGTCCGCTGGAGTGAGTCCAGAGCAGTTCCGCGAGCTCTTGTAGCCGCCACTCGCTGTTCCGATCCGCTGCCGAACTGACCAGGTGTATGATGTCCGTCATTGAGGGATGATCGAAGCGATAGGTCTCGCCATCGCGGCGAGCGGTGAGATTTGTGGCAACTGTCGTTGAGCTCATGGGGTCTCCTTTTCAGGCAAGGCGGGGAGGCAGGGGCCCTGGCCTGGGGGCCTGCCCTACTGTGTTGGTGCTGTGTCTACTTCTCCGAGGCCTTGCCTGCAGCCATATCCCGCGGCATCTGTGCCGTTGCGATGGAGCCACCGACGCCCCACTGACCCTCGGGAACGTCCTCGAGGATCACCTGCGTGACGGGGCGTACACCCTCTCCTTCGACCAGGAGAACGGCGAGGTTACGCGTTCGATCATCGTCTTCTTCTGTCCGGACGAAAGATATTCGACCACACCTTTGATCTCTGCGAGTGGCATACGACCCCCGTGGTGGCGCAGCTGTCCGAAGCCGGCTTCGGACAG
>JAWXCM010000157.1:0-7716 GCA_034408745.1 Bryobacteraceae bacterium | reverse complement strand
TTGAGAGAAGACCCGTGCGGCCAATGTTCATCTCTCATGGTGGCAGTGCCGCGGGATTGGCGGACCGGCCTTTCAAATCGCGGCAACACAAAAGTGGCCCTAAACGCTCACACAACAGTGACTTGCAGACAGCAGCACCAGCGTTAGCCGGACACTACTGGGGTCATTCCATTCGTGGATGAGGAACGGGTATTGCACGATGCGGTCGCGGGCCTGAAGGTACGCGTAGACGTACGTGTCGAGACCGCTGCAACTGGTTGCGTCGTACAGCCCGAACTCCGCGGCCACTCCGTCGCCGTCGACATCCTGCAGCGTGATGAGTTGCGGTTTCCCTTCGCTGCCTTTGGGCGTGCCTGGAACGGGATAGACCAGGCCTGATTCGATTCGATACGGCAAGTCAAAGTCGCCCTCGCTCACGGTGATGGTGTTAATGATCCGGTGGGCGGCGGTGTCGACCAGCGAGATGCGGGTCGGGCCGCGCCTGTACGATCCTCTCGTGAACTCCGGGCATGTGTATCCGTCGCCGTCAGAGCGGGGATTATCCATCGCCCGGGTCATCCACAGGATGATGGCGCGGTCCTTGTGCAGCGCGGCTGGCAGGGGTCGCTCCTCCATGATCACGGCACCGGGTGGAAGGATACCGAAGACCAGGACAGACCACAAAACAAGTTGCATCTCACGCTGACCGGCGGCGGCGCGCTGCGGCGAACAGGGCGAAGGCGGGGATCAGGGTCAGGAGCGTCGCGGGCTCGGGCGTCACGATGAAGGTGTTCTCGATGGACTGAATCTGCGACTGCTGGAGCGCGCCTCCCGGGACCGTCGCTTTGGCAACGTCGGCTACTGCCAGGGAGTTGACTGTGGGGTCGAAGGTTGTCGAATCGGTGAGGTTGGTTCCAGCGGCTGAGGTGGCCAGGCTGGCGGTGCCGACTGTCGCGTCGAAGGTTGCGTCGGTGCCTGTGCCGTCGCGGGTTCCGGCCAGTCGGATGGCGGCTCCGCTGATTGGTCCACCTGCGACGCTGAAGCCGATGTCGGCCTGACCGGTGGCCTGGCCATTGTTGCCGCGTACCGCCATGCCCGTGCCCAGTGAGAACACCAGTCCGTACTTGCCCTGCGCGGCCATGTTGATGAGGGTCACGTCGATGGTGGCGTCGGTGATGTCGGTGTTGCTGAGGTCTTTGGCGTTGGACAGAGTCGACGTAAATGCGCTGAAGGTCAGAGGGCCGATGGTACAGGTGAAATCCGCCGCCTTGTAGGCCTCCAGTGTGGTGGCGGTGCACGGGCCGGCGAGTGCGGATGTGGCGGCGACGAGAAGTAACAGTGCGAGGCGAAGCATATTTACCGAGAGCTTACCAGTTTGTGAGCAGGTCCAGGGAACGCAGATCGAAGAGCATGGGGTCGACGGAATGGAAGTAGTACCAGAGTTCCGAGGGGCCGATGTTGACCTTGTCGTGGTCCCATTCGCATTGGGTGCAATACGGGGCGTCGTCGGTTGGTGGCGCAGTTCCGGCGAAGTGGGCCCGAGCCTGCTGGTGACGGGGTGAGTTGAAGGGATCGGCGAAGGGCTCGGGACTGGCGGGGTCGAAGTGGGTGAACACCATGTTGGCGCCGGGCTGCGGGGCGCAGCAGCACGGGAGGACTCGGCCGGTTGCGTCCATCACCATGTTCTTGTAGAGCCAGGCGCAGGAGTGACCTTGTTGCGCGGGCGTTTGGGGTTCTTCCGGAGGCAGTACAGGCTCATCGAATGCCTGCGCGATGATGGCGGACTCGAGTGAATCCGGGAACGGGTTCCAGTTCTGTGACATGTGCATCCGGGCGAGCCAGTTGAAGCGCGTCAGGCTGTCCTCCACGTCAGTCGCGATTTGCACGGATGGGTCGTCCCAGTCGACTGCGAAGGGGCGGATGACGCGGAACTGATCGACTCCGAGCTCGCGTGCTTTGGCTGCGGCGAGCGGAATCTCATGCTTATTGTGTTCGAATGCGAGGAAATTCCACGCCATTACGGGCGTGTTGCGGCCCAGCGCTCGCCGGGTTTCAGCGAGAGCGCGGATATTTTTGAAAACGAGCTCGATATTTCCGTTGCGCCGGTACTTTTCGTATGTCTCCTGCGTGGCTCCGTCAATAGAAATATTCATAAAATCGAGCCCGGATTTCACGTAAGCCTCGGCGTCGAAGCGCTGTACCGAGAAACTGGTGGACAGCGACACGGCCATCAGATACGACTTGCAGAGTCGTATGAGCTTCGGAGTCTGCAGGTTGAGCAGGGGCTCGCCGTAATTACACAGGCAGGCTCCAGCAGCCCATGGGCCATAGGTACGGAGCAGCGCGGAAAAGCGTGTTTCGGCGAGGGTTCCTGACTTCCAGTCGAAGATGCGAAGCGCTTCATTGCGGGTCGAACGGACGCACCCTGGGCAGGCAAGCTGACACATGCTGGACGGGTCGATGACCAGACCGAAAGGCCGGGAGGTGACGTGCGTGCTTCGGAGCCTACGGTGAAATCGCGCGAGAAGAATATCGCAGATTTTTAGAGTAATAGCCTGGGCTTCTGTTTCCCAAAGTCGTTTCCGGAACAGGCGATACAGCTCGGATTTGTTGTGATAAATGGTAGTTATATCACTGTCAATTTCCGCGACAAGTGGCCAGACTACGAGATTGGGACGGAGAACGGCGGGTAAAACCCGACCGATTACGGAGCGCAGGGCGGTGGGCAGCACGCTCCGGACCAGTGCAGGTTGTTGGCCAGATCACTTCGGATTGGCGAAGCAGTAGAGCGCGGACCGTGTGCGGACGTAAATGCGGCCGTCGGCGAGGGCGGGTGTGGCGAACGTTTCGTCATCCATGTCGTTGCGGGCGACGGGCTCCCACTCGGCGCCACTGGCGTTCACGACCGAGATGTGGCCCTCCTGGCTGGTGGCGAAGAGTTTGCCGTCGGCGGCGACGGGCGAGGCGTAATAGTAGTCGAGGGCTCCGGGGAGCCGGCCCTGCTTCAGGACTTTACCCGTGGTGGCGTCGAGCGCTGTAAGGATGCCGCCCTCCTTCATGAGATAAACGACGCCGTTGTACCAGACGGGCGAGGGCACGTTGGGCAGCGATTTGTAGTAGCGCCAGAGCACGTTGGTTGCGGTGACGTCGCCCTTGCCTCCGAGTTTCACGGCCATGACGGAATTCACCGAGCGCCGCTTGAGCTGGTAGAACTCCCAGTCTCGCGGCCCGAGTCCGCCGTCACGGTCGAGGTCGGCTTCATCGAAATCCTTCTTCATGCGGTCATCGGTGAGCTCGGCCTTCGAGATCTTGCCGTCTTTGTTGGTGTCGAGCGTTTTCGCGACGTCGGCAAAAAGCGGGAGGTCCTCCTGGTTGCCGATGTCGGCGCCACCGGCCCAGCCGAGGACGTAGGCGACATCGCCGTTTATGGCGGGCGTCGGTTTGAGCTGCCAGGTGAGGCCGCTGACGTACCAGACTTCCGCGCCGGTCTTCACGTTGTAGGCGACGAAGCGGTTGGTGCCGGCGATGAGGACCTGGTCGCGCCAGAGGACCGGGGTGGCGAAGCCTCGGGTGGAGTCGGGGCGCTCCTTGCGCCAGAGTTCTTTTCCGGTACGGGCGTCGACGGCCAGCAGGTAGGAGCCGGTTTCGGAGTCGCAGTTCTGAATGAGGATGCCGTTGGCGTAGACCGGCGAGGATCCCATGCCGAAGGGGTTGTTGAAGGGGCCGAGCGGAAGGCGCCAGCGTTCATCGCCGTCGGGGCCGTAGGAGATGAGGCCGAAGTCGGTGAAAAAGGCGAAGCTGTTGCCTCGGCCGTCGGTTGCTACCGACGGGGAGGCCGGGCTGTTGGATTTGTGCAGCTCCTGTTTGCGGGGGCGCGGGACTTCGCGACGCCAGAGGATGCGGCCGGTGGCGCGGTCGAGCGCGATGACGTAGAGGTGGTCGGGGTCGAAGGCGGTGAGCCAGATGCGGTCGCCCTGCAGCACCGGGGAGGAGTGTCCGGCGGGTAGCGCGGTTTTCCAGACTACGTTTTTGTTGGGGCCGAACTCGGTGGGCAGGCCCGTGGTGAGGGAGACTCCGGATGCGTTGGGGCCTCGGAAGGCGGGCCAGTCTTCGGCGCTGGCGGCGAGGGCTGAGAGGAGGAATACCAATGCGATTCGGCGGGGCATTGGGTTGAGTATATGGCTTGCGAGCCGTCAGGTGGCGGCGTGGCGCATCTGAACGATGAGTTCGCGTGTGCCGGGGTCCGGGGCATTGATGGAAGATCGCGGCCCTGGCGTAGAGGAAGCATCGGGCGCACGCGGGCCACTCGTTCGCATTTTGGACGGCTCATGCGCAGTCGCCCGGTCAAGAGCTCTTTGGGAGGAGCGAGGGAGCGGCCGGAAGTCGCTGGGGAGGGAGGGTCACACAAGAGAATTCCGAATCGAGAACTGAGAATAATTAGCGCTATTTGCGACTACTAACTCAGGGAGATCTCAAAATCGAGATTCGTCCGATACTTCGGGTTTGGAATTTGACACGATGAAGACGTTTACGGTTGGGCGGCAACTACTGATTTTCGTAACAGCGTCCTTGCTGCTGTTCGGTGGTCTGGTAGCCGGCGCCTGCTGGGTGATGGACCGTGCGGGACGAGATGCGTCCGTGGTGGCCGGACAATATTTACCGGAAATGCAGTTGGCGATGGCGTTTGAACGGGAGATACTGAATGCTCGTATTCACTTCATCTACCACGTGACAATTCGCAAGCCTGGAGCGCTGGAAAGTGGCTGGACTCGACTTCGGAAGGCGAAGGAACTGGTCCCGCAGTTTGCGAAGTTGTCCGAACATGCGGCGTTGTCTGAGTTGCGGTCGCCTGCGGAGCAGCTCGCGCGCGACATGACTGCATACGAACTGGAGTTGGAGAGCCTGCTGCGGTACATCGACTCCGGAGCGACGGAAGCAAACGAGCTGTCGCGGCGCATCGCGCGATGGGCGGAGCGGGGCGCGGTTGTGGTGAAGGCCGCCATGGATGTGAGTACGAGGACGGGCCAACTCACTATCAGAGACTCTGACCGGATGACCGCGGAATTGAAGCATACGAGCTTCGGAATTACGCTGGGATGTTTCGGTGCAGTGCTCCTGGGCATTATCGGAGGCTTCCTTGTAACGCGGGGCATTACGAAGCCGCTTCGCCACGTGACGTCGGTGCTGCAGACCACTTGCCGGAACCTGACCGTAGCGGCGCAGGAGGTTTCTTCCGCGTCGGAGTCTTTGTCCACTGGAGCAGCGGAGCAGGCTGCCTCGGTTGAGGAGACCTCCGCGTCGTGCGAGCAGATATCGGCGACATCGCGCAGCAGTGCCGACAGCGCAAAACTCCTGCTGGACAAGATGACCGCGTCCGAGGCGCACACGAAAACCGGGCTGCGCGCCCTTGAGGCGATGGTGGTTTCGCTGGCCGAGGTCAGCGCGGCCGGAGAGTCCGTTTCGAAAATTATCAGGATCATCGACGAGATCGCATTCCAAACCAATTTGCTTGCGCTGAACGCGGCAGTGGAGGCTGCGCGGGCGGGCCATGCGGGAATGGGGTTCGCTGTGGTCGCCGACGAGGTCCGGACGCTGGCGCAGCGTTCGGCCGATGCAGCGAAGCAAACCGCGGATCTGATCGGCGAATCGGGGCAAAAGAGTACCGAAAGTCGGGAGTTTGTGGAGCAGGTTGTGAAAGTGATGCGGGAGCTCGCCGACGACGCGGTGGCCGTCCGTTCCGTAGCGACATCCGTCAGCGCCGGGAGTGCGGAACAAGCGCAGGGTTTGGCGCATATTGCGCGGGCCATCATGCAGGTGGAGGCGGCGGCCCAGCGGGTTGCTGCGGGATCGACGGAGACCGCGGCGAGCGCCGAGCATGTGCGGTCTCAGATCGGATCGATGGAGTCAGTGGTAAGCGATCTGATCAGCCTGGTCGGCTGAAACCCTGCTCTTCGCTACTGCAACAGTTCCTGGAGCAGCGGGGTGGTTGGGTAGGGGTGGCACTTGTACTGCCGGAAGCCCTCTCCGAACGCATGGCCTGCGAGGGCGCCGCGGGCGGCGGTCCATTCGCGCATGATGTCGAGGTAGTTGTCCATGCCGTGGTGCTTTTTTAGCCAGGCTCGCTGGCTGTCGTGCGCGGCGAGAGCGGCCGTTTTCAGGTCCATGTGCGGCGTGACGTCGACCACGAAATCGGGTTTGATCTCGTTGCCTTCGCGGTCGCGGCCTTCGTCCGGGTCGCAGAAGTACAGGTGGGGGATGGCCTTCATCACGGGCGAATCGCCGCCGGTGCTGTAGTTGGGGGCCGGGGCGGCGAAGCAGGCGTCGCGGACCAGGACGCTGGTGGCTTCGTGGTCGCAGTGGTAGTCGACTGGAGAGGCCGTCAGGATAATTTCGGGCTGGATGCGGCGCAGGAGTTCGGTGATGCGGCGACGCGACTGGTCGTCATTGAAAATTGCCAGGTCCTGAAATCCGGCGCAGATGTAATGGGCTGCTCCCAGCAGTTCGGCGGCTTTGGCGGCTTCGGCGCGTCGGATTCGGGCGATCTCACGCGGACCGTGCTCGGCGCTTCCGCAGTCGCCCGCGGTCATGGTGACGATGGTGACTTTGTGTCCTTTCTGAACCAGATGACGAACGGTTCCGCCGGCCAGGATCTCAACGTCGTCGGGGTGGGCGTGGATGGCGAGCACGTGCCTCGGATAGAATGTGGTTTCTCCCATGAAACTTCAAAGCTACACCATCACCCAGGGCAGAGACCGGGCTCCCGCACGTTCGATGCTGAAAGCCATCGGATTTACGGACGAAGATTTGCGGAAGCCGATCATCGGGGTTGCCAACACCTGGATCGAGACGATGCCCTGCAACTTCAACCTGCGGGCGCTGGCCGAGCACGTGAAAAAGGGCATTCGCGAGGCGGGTGGCACGCCGATGGAGTACAACACCATCGCGATCAGCGACGGCGTGACCATGGGCACGGAGGGCATGAAGGCGTCGCTGGTCAGCCGCGATGTGATTGCGGACTCGATTGAACTGGTGGCTCGCGGGCACATGTTCGACGGCGTGATAACGCTGGTGGCGTGCGACAAGACGATTCCGGGCGGCGCGATGGCGCTGTTGCGCCTGAACGTCCCGGGCGTGGTGCTTTACGGCGGGTCGATCATGCCGGGCCATCACAAGGGCAAGGCGATCACGATCCAGGAAGTGTTTGAGGCGGTGGGCGCGCATGCCGCGGGCCGGATCAGCGACGCGGAGTTACTGGAAATCGAGAACGAGGCATGTCCGGGCGCGGGTGCCTGCGGCGGCCAGTTCACGGCTAACACTATGGCCACCGTAATGGAGATGATCGGGCTGTCGCCGATGGGCACGGCAGCGGTTCCGCAGGTGGATGTGCGCAAGGAAGAAGTGGCTCGGCGGTGTGGCCGGATCGCGGTGGAAGCCGTGATGAAGGGCATCAAACCGCGGGACATCTGCACGCGCGCGGCGTTCGAGAACGCGATTGCGGCGGTGGCGGCGACGGGCGGCTCGACGAATTCCGTGCTGCATTTGCTGGCGATGGCTCGCGAGGCGGAAGTGGAGCTGGATATCGATGACTTCCAGCGAATCAGCCAGCGGACTCCGCTGATTGTGAATCTGAAGCCGGCGGGTGAGTTTGTGGCTGCCGATGTCGACGAGGCGGGTGGCTGGACCGTGGTCGGCAAGCGGCTGCTGGATGGCGGCTATGTGGACGGATCATGCCTGACG
>JAWXCM010000156.1:0-3801 GCA_034408745.1 Bryobacteraceae bacterium | reverse complement strand
GGTCCGCATGACAGGCGAAAGAGGATCCACTCAACGAGAGGTCTCAAAAGAGGCAGGTGGGCGCAGCCCTTTCCGCGGACAGGACGCGTCCTGTCCGCGTCTGGATTTGTAACTGCTGAGGGTTGCCGGCGGCCGCCCATTCCATGAGCGGCCCGAAACGATGCTGGACCGGCTGCCCTTTCTTTATGTCAAGACCGAGGGCGGCCAGCTGCCTTTCAGTCCGGATCTCCGGCGGAGAGCTGTCAATGGGTGGATAGCCTCGGCGTAGCGTTCGGTCTGGCGCCCGAGGTGCGGACGAGCCGGAACAGGGCCCGTCGGTTCTCAGAGGAGCTATGACTGCAATTGCGCGCTCGGTTCTAAGTATGGCGAGTGCCGCGGGCAGTCCCAGACTGACCAGTTCGTTGCCGTCGTTCCGGAGGTGTCGCGATCTCCCGCAACTGCCTGACGAAGTCAAGGCTTTTCTCGATGCCCTCGATTACCAGCGTGTCCGCCGTAAGAGACACTGCGCGTCTCAGATCCCCCTCCCCTGCCTTCAGGAACCCTCGACAATCTTCCCACGCTCGACGTTTGGTCTGAGGCGGCAAATCTCTTCTCTTCCCAGTTTGGGAGCACGTTTTCGCCTGCCCGATATACGCGTTGCCCCGTATGCGCAGTAAGAATGGATTATCTCTGAACTCGGGATGCTCCTCCATTTGGGCGTTGAGAAATCTTATGGCTGATGACTCGTCGCCAGCCCTGCTTAGCCCGATAGCCACCTGCCGAACCTCGCGTTCCGCAACACGTCCCCTGGACGCGTCCAGGTAAAGTGTGCGTGCTAACGCGAGATTTTCGCGCGATGGTGTGTCAGCCAGTGTCAGCACGTCCGCGAGTTGGGTAAGAACGACAGGCGGAAAGGCGTTCAGGCGATCTCTGTGGCTCTCAAGGAATTCACGCACTGGAGCAGCCGAGTTCAAGGCACGCTGAACTTCAGCAAACAACTGAATAGTTCGGACGTTCATCGAATCGCGGGAGAGCAGGTCCAGCACTGCTTTCTGTGCACGCTCGAATTCACCGAGAGAGATCGCCTCCTCGATGTTCCTGTGTTCCCGTGCGAGGGCGTGTCGCGGATGCGCCGGAAGAGTGCAAACCACCTGCACCTCGTTTACATGGAAGCGTGGAGGAGGACAGCCCTCCTCACGCATTGAGCGCAGTATTGTCGGTATACCCTGGCCCTCCGCCTGTGCCAGTTGCAGACGGCTCAGGAACCACGCCAGACTCTGATTTCTCCACTTGGCCGGGGCGCGACCCTCGCGAAAATCCTCAACAGAAATCCCCGTCGGCAGCGACCCCGGTGACAAGACTTCAACACGGTCGGAGAAAACCGTCACGCGGGTGGGCTCAATGATTTCGTAGTCCCGATGTGCAAGCGCATTGATCATCGCCTCGTGCAGGGCCCGAGGGGGGTACTTGACAGCATTAGGCGAATCGCGGTTCGTTTTGTCGAAGGCGACGTATGACTGCACATCCAACAATTCGATGAGTCGCCTCGCCTGGTCGACGAGCGTTCCGGCAAGTTCGTTGCGCTCGGCGTGAGGCTCGGAGCGATCGGTACCCGGATAGATAGAAAACAATGAATAGCCACCTTGTATATGCGATTGAACGTTACGACCGAAAAGAAGCATCGCAAAGTTGCGGGGCCTCAGGACATTCGTAAGAGGTTCGCGAAAACACAAGGCTGGAACGAACGGGCTTAACGCTCTCGCGTCGCTCAAATACTCCTCAATTCCACGGTCCGGGTGAAACACTCCCATCCTTTGCAACGCGTCTCGGAGCGCGAGAAGGTCTAAATCGTTGATGGTTGCGGCAGAACAAACTCTTCTGTCCCACGGGTCAACGGCGCCCTTTCTGACCAAAAGCTCACGAAGAATGCCATTTCTCGCCTCTCTCGTTTCTCGACTAATGCGGACGTAGTATTTTCCAGCCTCCTCTCGTTTACGGAAGAGATGTGCAGAGCGAGTCGATGGCATGACAAATACAAGAACGCGCCTGTCCGGGGTTTCGGTCGGCAATTCCTGAACAAGCGGCGCAATTGAGGGTGACACGCGGTCTCGGCAAGCCGTTAGCACCTTACCCTCCACTTCCCTCAGTTTGGCGGCTGACAAACCGACCAGGGTGACCGTCGGAAAGCCGTGCTCATCCTTCTCCTCCCTGGCGCCGCACACAACGTATCCGCCCCCAAGGTTAGACCAGTCGTTTGCGAAGGCTGACAGCGTCTCCACAACGTCATCGCTATCAGCAACGTTCTCTTTCCACTCAACTTGATCGCTTTCTCGTGAAGAGAGCACCTTTAGGTCAAGCTGGTCCATTGTGCTCCGCATTTGAATGATTCACAGGCAATGAGCCTCTTCCACCTCAGTATGGCACCAGCAATGGAGCCAGGATCCGAGGTCCGTTGACGGGAAACGCCAAATCGCTGAAGTGACGCAGGTTCGGCGTCTTTGGCACGAATCGGGGCCGGAAAACGCGCCCGTGGTCCGGAATCTACCGGGACATGCATCGCCGCTGCTGACTTCTGCCGTGCCGCTCCCCAACATGGTCCATATTCCAGTCGCACCTTTTGCGGCTGGACGGAAGCTTATTTCTTGCAGGCTGGCCCTGTTCGTCCTTTGTGGTACACGAATTGTTCTGCACGCCTGGCGGCCAGGCGCAGCTACAACTACGGCGAGCGCAGGTAGTCTCGCACGTCGAGCTGCCCGAAATGGGCCGCGGCATTTTCGGGGGTTGCGTGGTACAGATCCTCTTTGATCAATCGGTCGGCGCCGCGCTCAACGAGGAGCTTCACCATCGGCATGTGCCCATATTGGGCGGCGAGGTGGAGGGCGGTAATTCCTCGACCGTGTGTCAGGCCGCCGAAGGTCCCCTTGTGGTTGACGTTCGCGCCATAGTCCAGCAAGCATGCGGCAGCCTCTGTGCGGTTGCATGCCGCGGCCCAAATCAGAGGAGTGCCTCGGTATGGGTCGGCGTCGAGCCGCGCGCCGGCCCGCACCAGGCGCTCCAATACGCTTACGCGATTGCTCTTGCACGCCCACACGAGCGCCTCGTCGAGCACTTCCCGCGGATCTGCCGATGGCTGCCAGTCGGGGAACCCGCTGTGCGGCCGAAAGAAGCCCCGGGCGGCACCGGCTTCCGGTGTCAGGGTGCGTTCGCCGGTGAAGCAGGCCTTTACGAATTCGGAGTTGCCCAGGCCCGCCGCAGCCTGAGGATTGTTCGGGGATACTGCGTGGGATCCGAGGAAATCCGCGAGCTCCCGATGTCCCCAGAACAATGCAGCGATCAGGGGAGTGCCGCCCGCGCCATGGGCTTCGACATCGAGCGCCGCGCCTGCCGCCACCAGGACCACTGCAGTCTCCAGCTGGTTGGCGGATGCCGCCTGATGGATCGGCGTCCAGCCGCGGTCGTTGGCAGCATTTACGTCGGCGCCGGCGGCAAGCAGGGCGAGGATCGCAGCCAGTCCGGCTTTGTGGTCGGGCCTGCCGGCGAAGCTCCCCGCGAGATTCAACAATGTGTAGCCGTTGGTCCCGCGCTCCTCAGCCAGTCGAGGATATGCACGCAGGAGGGCTTCGAAGGCAGCAATGTTGCCGGACTGCAAAGCATGGAAGGCCGCCATGAACGGTTCGGCAGTGGCCGTGTCCGCGCCCGGTGCCGAGGCCAACAGATTGACCCGGCTGATGAGGTCGTCCCAGGTCTCGAAGCCATGCTCCCGTGCGTAGACTAACTGGGCGTCCTGCTCGGTGAACGGGGCTTGTCGAATCTCTTCGTCCG
>JAWXCM010000155.1:0-3464 GCA_034408745.1 Bryobacteraceae bacterium | reverse complement strand
GCTGGAAGGACGTGGGCTACCAGGGAAGTGAGGGCCAGACACCGAACATCGACCGGCTCTGCCGCGAAGGCGTCCGGCTCGAACGCCTTTACGCCTTCCCGCTGTGCTCGCCAACCCGCTCCGCTTTGATGACCGGGCGCAATCCCGTGCGCTTCGGGCTCGGCTATACGGTAGTCCGACCGTGGTCCACTTACGGGCTGCCGCAGTCCGAGACCACCATGGCCGAGGTCTTTCGGTCCGCCGGATATCAGACGGCCGTAATCGGCAAGTGGCACCTGGGACATGCCAACGTCGCGCAGCTCCCGAAGTCGCGCGGGTTCGACTACTTCTACGGACACCTCAACGGAGCTATCGACTACTTCAAACACGACCGCGACGGCGGCATCGACTGGCAGAGAGACGGCGTCTCCGTACGGGAAACCGGATACTCAACGGACCTTCTTGCCGCTGCCGCCGCCCGCTGGATCGCCGGTCGCGAGAAGCAGAAGCCGTTCTTCCTGTACGTGCCCTGGAACGCTCCGCATGGGCCTCTCCAGGCACCGCCCGACCTCATGGCGAAGTACTCCTCCGTAAAGGACACGAAACGGCAAACGTTCCTCGCAATCGTCGATGCGCTCGACCGCGGCGTAGGCACCATCGTGAAGTGTCTGGAGGGCGAGAACATCGCCTCCAACACACTCGTCATCTTTATGAGCGACAACGGAGGCGCTCGGCCCGTCGGCGCCGACAATGGCCCGCTCCGCTCCGGGAAGAGCAACGTCTTCGAAGGCGGCATTCGCGTTCCGGGCGTCGCCTGGTGGCCCGGGAAACTCAAGCCCGGCGTCTGCTCCCAAATGATGACGGCATACGACATGCTGCCAACTCTCACGGCGGCGTGTTCTGTCCCCTGCAAAACAAAACAGCCGCTCGACGGCATGAACTTCTGGCAGGCAGTCAGCCAGGGATCTCTTCCCGTGCCTCGGCAGAACCTGCTCTTCGCCGTGCAACCCGACCGCGGACCGCGCCAGCACGCGTTGCGCGACGGGCCGTGGAAACTCGTCCGCATCGGGCAGGCGCCGTCCGATCAGCTGCGCGAGATGCTGTTCAACGTCGAAGAGGATCCCAATGAGCAGAAGGACCTGCTCGCCTCGCAGCCCGAAGTCGCCGCGCGCCTGCGACGCATGATGGAGGACTGGATACGCCTGGTGCCTCCGGGCGAAGCCTCGTACAGTCTCGACCCTCACCCGGGCTGGGTCACACCAAAGGACTGGGCAAAGGTGGCGGTGGAATGAACACGACCTCACTTGGCCGCCGTGACTTGCTGCGAGCCGCGGCGCTCGCCACACAGGCCGCCTCCGGGGCGCCGGCGCAAACCGCGCAACGCCCGGCTCCGCCCGTCAGGCGCAAGGGCGAGCAGCCGCCGAATATCCTCTGGGTTTGTTCCGACCAGCAAAGGTTCGACACGGTCGAGGGGCTGAACAACGCGCACATCCGCACCCCAAACCTGAAGCAGTTCATGACACAGGCGTGCACCTTCACGCACGCCTTCGTTCAGAATCCTGTCTGTTCCCCTTCCCGAGCCAGCTTTCTCACGGGCCGCTATCCCCATACCACCGGCCTCTGCGCCAACGGCCAGCGAATCCGGTCCGACGAGCGCCTGATCACCCGCACCCTCGCCGATGCCGGCTACACCTGCGGACTCGCAGGCAAACTACACCTTTCGCCAGTCGCTGGTGGACGCCTCGAAGACCGCATCGAGGACGGCTACAGCCGATTCGACTGGAGTCACGACATCCAGAACCTCTGGCCGGGGCACAACATGTGGCACGTCTGGCTCCAGTCCAAAGGGGTCAAATGGCCGGAACGCATCCCCGACCCTGGCGGTGTGCCCCTGCCCGCGAAGTTCATGCAGACCGACTGGTGTGCCGACCGGGCCATCGACTTCATGCGGCAGCAGCGCGAGTTCGGGCCCTGGCTGATGTCCGTCAACATCTACCAGCCCCATCATCCATTCCTGCCGGCGCAGGAGTTTCTCGAACGCTATGACGCCGAGAAGCTGCCCGGCCCCGCATGGCAGAACGGAGAACTGGCATCGAAGCCCGTTTACCAGAGCCGCGCGCAGATGAATGCCAGTTATCCGTTCCTGAAGAAGACGGAACTGGAACGGCGCCGCGTGACTGCCGCCTACTACGCAATGATCGAGCAGGTCGACAGTGCGTTCGGCCGCATGCTGGCAGCTCTCGAGGAGTCAGGCCAGGCGGACAATACCATCGTGATCTATATGAGCGACCACGGGGAAATGCTCGGGGATCATGGTTTCTATCTCAAAGGTCCGCATTTCTACGATCCCGCGATGCGCGTCCCGCTCATGATCCGCTGGCCCGGCAAATACCGCGCGGGGGTGAAACTCGATGCTCTGGTCGAAATGATCGACCTCGCGCCGACCCTGCTGGAAGCGACCGGCCTGCCGGTCAGCGAAGGAATGCAGGGACAATCGCTGATGCCATTGCTGACCGGCGCTGCGAGTGCGCATCGCGATTCTGTCTACATGGAGTTCTACGACATGCGGCGCCGCCCTTATGAGCCCGTTACAGCAACCACTGTCCGCAGTCGCAACGCGAGGCTGACCGTTTACCACAACCTGAAAACGGGCGAACTCTACGATCTCGCACGCGACCCTGGCGAGTTTACCAACCTCTGGGAGACTGCCAGCGCCCGACCGCTGCGGGAGGAGATGATGGCGGCTTTGATCAGCCGGATGGCAGCTACGGTCGATCCGCTTCCACTCCGCTCTGCTCCGTGGTGATGGTTGTGGTTCGCGTCCGGCATACGCAGGTTCGTCGGATACGGCGGCTGGAAGGTCTTGCCATGGCCGAATGTGAACTTTCTTCAGCCCTCGTTCAAACTCAAATCAAAGACACGAGAAGGCGCCCAGGTTCGAAAGCAGGTACCACATTCCGGCTGCGCCGTATCAGCGGCTCCTGGCATTCGAACACATCTCTGAGCAAGCTAAGAACTCGCTGCAGCGTCAGTTCCTCGAACTCGATCCGATTCACCTGCTTGCTGAAATCCGGCGTCTCCAGGAAGTACTCGCCGGCAATAAACAACGACGTGATCAGGGAGGCTGTTCCGCAGACGCGCACTGAGTTCCTGAGACACCTCAAAAGCGTTTGGCCGACGCTGCTCAGCTGGTTGAATTAGCGAATCGGCGCAGATTGGGCCTCGCTTGTCAACCGCAGAGCGTGCTTGTCCCGGGTGTGCGACACAGAAGTGTGGCTTTCGATGGCCTCTTTTCTTGCGGCCTCAATCCGTGCGTAGTGCTACGCTAGGGGTGGAGGTGCTCATTGTGTCTGATTCTCTTCCCGTTTTGCTTCAACAACGCGATGCCATTCTGCGCGTGATTCTCTCCCTCGGTGACTTTCGCAGCGGCTCCATCACCACGACCAGCGGCAAGTGCGGCAAGCCAAACTGTCGTTGCCATCAAT
>JAWXCM010000154.1:0-6026 GCA_034408745.1 Bryobacteraceae bacterium | reverse complement strand
GTCGCTGGGCGGACATTCGAAGTGTTCCGGCAGATCCTTGACAGATCGAACCTTCTTCGCTCGAAGCCACTGCGCCGCCGGAGTCAGCTTGATCGCGTCGCGGATGGATCGGATCTTTTCCTGGTCGGGTGTTACGCCGTGTTTCAGTTGATCCAGGGCGTTTTGCAGTTGCTCGACCAGTTCGCGATGAAGATCTTCGCGACCAGCCGCTGTGCATTGAGTCATCAAATCGGTGATTGAGCCAATCTGATTTCCCATCGCGCCAACTGCTACCTGCGGAAGGTTCCACCACGGTGAGCGAGCCTTCTTTGCCTTGGTTTTCTCGATTGCGCCGTTGCCTTTGTAGGTGAAACGATGCTCCACAAACCTGGGGAAGCGGTCGCCTTCTACTACGCAAACAAAGTCGAAGTCATAGTCTCCACCATTCTTGGCTGCAGTTTTCGAGTGCAACGTGAAGGTGCCATCGAGTTCCAACTGCGTCGTCGCAATCACTTCGGCCAGGGCGTCTTTTTCGAAACATCCCTGCCGATCGAGTTCTTGCGCGAGCAATTGCCGCAGTTCAGTAGTGGGAATCTTGGTGTACGGGAGCAAGTCTTCCTTCATGCGCACCGGATAGCGAACAACCAACCCGCGAATTGTGTCGAGGGAATTGATCGAGCGATCCTGCGGCATCCAGTCGGAACCGGAGTACACTCTTCCGTCATGCAGAAACAGGTAGCCATCGTCTGCCAACGCGAACGCCGGCATCTCAAAACCACCCGCCGTGCAGACTTTGAACGCCCATCGTGCCAGAACCCGTTGTAACTGATTGTTGACCCAGGGATGCTGAATCAGAAAACCAGTCGGATCGGCTTTCAGTATTCCTTCGAGAACGGAGCGTTCCACGGAAGTAGTGTCGTCGCCTTCAGCCGGAGTCTCATCAGTCAGCGGACGCTGAGTTTCTGAGATTCCGAGAAGGCGGAACAGTTCCGTGAAGTCGCGGCTTTCGAGGAGTTCCTTGAGCTTGGAGGATTGGGCGAGGGCGTGCGGCTTGATTTCGTGAGCGAACGAATCTTCCGGAGCGTGCTGGATGACCGTGTAGCTGGACTCGAAGTTCAGCAGCCGCGAGTATTCACGAATACCAAGGATCATTTCACCAGCGAACGTGCGTGCTTCGCCAGTGAGCCATGCAACGAGCTTGCTGGGACCCTTGTATTCAGGTTTGACGGACGAGACAGGCAGAACAATGTCGGTATCCAAGGCATCGGCGACATCGTCGCACATAACCTTGAAGCTGCCTTTCGCCTGTGTTTGAGCGAACGCGAGACGGAACTGGTAGAAACGGTCGTCGGGTAGAGCCAGCTTGTCAAACAGCGACTTGCGGATCCAGCCACGACAATCATTCGTTCCCAATTCGTGATCCGGCACTACGGTAACGCGGCCTTGTGGAACCTGCATTCTCACCTGGCAAGGAGAGACCAGAATTCCGAAGTACGTCACAGCAGCTTGCGGCCAATCGGAGAAGCGTGCCGCGAGAGGACGTTCAAAACGAGCATCCACCGCGTAGTACTTTCCGCTTTTGGCCGATCCAGAAGCGCCAATCAGCCGGTAGTCGATGCCGTCGACGTTGAACCGCGAAAGAGCGCTTTCCACTCTGGCGCGTTCCACTTGATCGAGAGGCTCCGGCGTCACAGTCACAGATGCGACACGAATCCCTGGGCACAAGGCTTCGAGGAGCGTGTTGTTCAACTGCGCTTGTGGGCTGACGTCGGTCATTTTGCGTTCAATGTTTCCTTCCTTCGTGACCTTCAGGTTGATGACCGTCAGGCCGGAAGTCTTCGTAACGTTTGTAGAGGTTGTCATGGGTTTCTCCTTGTTCGAACGGTTGGTTGTGGAAACAACAGACCGTTCGTGAGGAAATCCCCACGAGCTTGGTTTCCCAAGTTGGCCTGTTGCCGAAACGCTGCTGTTTCGGGTCAGGCCTCTTTTTGAGAGACCTCTATTCCGCTATGTTGCCCAGTCGAGTGTTGCCTGAACCGGGTTTGCTCGTCGTGCTTATTGAAGGCCCGAAGAGCGAAGTCCCACGTGAGGCGTGGGTGCCTTCTACATCAACTTGCGTTGACGGTAGAAACCCGTTGACTCGCGACCGCGGCTGGTTCTTTTCCCAGCGTCACGCGACCGCTTTCGATCCTCTGCGTTACCGTGTATTCGTTGAGCAGAAACAGACTGCCGTCAGTCTTGAATGCCGCGACCAATCCTTCTGCTTCGCTTGCTACCTCCCGTTCGAGTTGTGGTGCCTCATTGCTGCGGCACGGTTTGCCGACAAAATAGCGGACCTTCTCTGGCGCAGTCTGACGCGATCGCCGGCCCTTGCGTTTTGCCTTCTCCTTCTTTGGCCCGACAGGAACGTCCAGTGTTATCGCCATTTCTAACGCCCCTCCTCGGGGTGTTCGCGAACCCGGACCAGGTCCGTGGCGAAGTCCACTTCAACCAGTCCGTTCAGGGATTGCTGGAAGCAACGACCATCCCGATGCAGCAAAAGATACCGGCGCGTGATCGAATGTTTGTAGTACTCGACCCCGGTGTTCGCATCGCCGAACATCCACATGAATTCGCGGATAACTTTGACGTCGCAACGCAGCCGTGCTTCCAGTGGCGCCCAGTTCGCCTCCGTTGTGGCCGTCATTTCGGCACCTCGTCGCCACGGTCCAGCAGCCCGCTCTTTTGGTCCAGATCGATGTCCTTTTCTCCGACCATCTGTTGTTCCCAGAACTCGCCCAGATAGAGGCCCGTTGGGTTGAGCGCGGAGCGGCCCACATAAATCAATCGCATCTGGTAGCGGCACACCATCTTTTCCGTGTACTCAATGCGCTGCGCATTGAGACGGTGGACTTCCTTGGCGGCAAATACTTGAAATGTCCAGGGCATCCCTTGCTGGGGTTCGATCGACCGGATCTTGACGCTCGATGTGATGGCGTCTGCCTTGACCTTGCCGAGAATGTCATCCTCCCGGAACTTGTTCATGGTCAGTTGCCGGAAGTTGAGCGTCATCATGTTGAGTGCGTCAGCGTATTGACGCTCGACGTTCGCTGGGGTGTACGTGAGGTAGCTCGTGAGAAACTTGCGAACAACCGCGCGGCCTTCAACTTCGCTGGGAGAATTCTCCGGGCCGCTCGCCGAGACCTTCAGCAGGCCCAGCAAACCATTCGCGCCTACCTTCACCGTGTCCCCACCAACCACGGTTGCTTCGCCGGAGTTGTCGACGCGAATCACAACCGGTGGCTGCAACCGGACATACGCAAAGAGGGCCAGCGTGCCCAGGGCGAATACTCCGCACGTCATGCCGAGCAGGGCCATGCGATTGGCGTACGCGCGCAACGCACCATCCATCTCGTAGTATTTGGTGAGCTGCTGCTTTTCAGGCAGATCGCTTCGTTGCTTCTTCTTTGCACCGAACATGTCTACGCTCCTTCCTTGTCCTAGACCCACTCGTCCACAGATTCGGTCCCCTGGGGTGGGGCCGACGCGGCTGGAGCGGTCGTGGGCTGGCCGTCCCCGGCGAGCATCTTCCGACCAGCAGCCACCGCGCTTTGTCCGCCTCGCATCGCCATGCCAGCAACAGCCCCTCCGAGCCAGCCTGCCGCGTGAGGAATATTGGGAGACCTAAAATCTCCAGGTCCGCGACCACCACTTCCGCCACCCGCCGGTCCACGCGGCGAACTGGAGCCGCCAGATACGGCCCCGCCGCCCGCTCCACCGCCTGACGGACCGGTTGGAGCAGTATTTGAAGAAGCCGCGGCAACTCCTCCGCCGCCTGAGCCTGCAGCGGCACCACCGCCGCCACCCGCTGCTGCACCTTGCATCCCACCACTAGCTCCTGCCGCGACCGACATCAAGGACTGAGCCATCGTTGTTGCGGCTCCGAGAACAGTCAGCATGGAGCCACCAAGATCCCCTTCGACAATCCGCTTCGCTAGGACCGGAATGAGCAGGATGCAGACTGAGAACAGTATGCTAGCGACCGCCAGGAGTATCTCTTGAGATGCCCCGGCCAGCACGCCGGCAAAGCTGTTAGCTGAAGTCAGAGCGGCCATGCTGTTCACGTTGATCGCAATCGCCAGGCGGCAGAAGATGCCATAGATCAGCCCCCATGAGGCAAAGATCATGACGTTGATTGCGTAACGCTTGGCCAACGAACCCAATCCAAAGCTCGGCATTAAAGCCAGTACAAGGGGGCCGGTCACGAACAGGATGGTGCCGTAGAGGGAGTAGAACACAGCGAACAACGCGTAGGCCACCGGATACACGATCATTGCGATCAATAGAAGGAGCGCGCTGAGCAGTCCAGGAATGCTTCCGGTGACAAGATTTAGGAAGGTTGTCGATAGATTGCCCTGGACGTAGATATCGTTGGCCCAGCCTTTGAACACATCGGTTGGCCCGGCACCCGCCATGGTGTGAGAGATCTGATTGAACGCTGCGAGCACATCGCGGAACACACGCTCATACACCGCTCCGTCGTTCATGAACAGAGCGCCTAAAGCCAGATATTTGACGCCAGCTACTCCCAATGCTCGAACGTCGCCGCCTTTGGTCCACGCCTCGTAGGCACTGAATAGCAAGGATGCCAGCAAGATTCCATAAGCGACCGTCAGGATGGTGCTCATCAGCCCAGCCGACATGATCCCGCTGAGCGCCGTATTGAACATCTGCTCGTAATAGAACATCGGGATCCTCCGCTAACGGCTCATCTGGGTCAGTTTGTTTCTTGTCTCGCGTGCGAACCTTGCTGCGTCTTTCATCTGGGCGCTCTGGCCTGCCAACTCGATGGCCCGGAGCCGCATCATTTCCGCTAATGCTTGTTGGGTGTATGCCTGGGAGCGGACGACCCACGCCCCAGCCTGCGCGCCGATCATTTCGGCGGTGCCCGGGGCTGTGCTTGCCAACGCCGACATCATTTGATCTGCGGCATCTAACTCGCGGTCCGCAATGTCGTCGATCGCCATGGACCGCTTCATCGCCGCTTGGGCGGCGGCATCAGAACTGTCGATCACGTCCCGCGTGGAAGGATGCACCTCGGTCGCGGCGGGCAACGGTGTGTAGACGGCCGAAAAGCGGGCAGCCACCGCACTGATCTGGCCAGCGTCCTTCGACAGGATCACGTTCTCCAGACCTTGAGGACTGACAAGCGTCGCGCTGCGGACCACCGTGCTCCAAATACCGCGGATCGAGTTGTAGATTCCTTGGATCTGGCCGACCAGTGATCGCGCGGAGTTGATCGCGGCCAACGGATAGACATTATTCCGCTGAAAGTCCAAGATCCCTTGCGTGATGTTCTGAATTGCCGACATGGCACTACTGATACCGCTCAACAACGGGCCGATCACGTTCTGTAGCGTGGTGTTCACGGCAGCGAGGACCCCGCTCACCGCGCTCAATCCGCTGAAAACAATTCCTATCAGGCCCGTGATGAAACCAATCTGGGCATTCGCCGGCTGAGGCACCAGCAGAGCCATAACCACCAGCAAGGCGATGATTTGCATTCGGCGGCTTGCGACCACCTTCCAGGCCCGCCCAAGCAGACCAAGGAGAACGGTGAGACTTGCTGGCATATTCCGGACCTCCTATCGATTCAATTCTGTTGCCTTCGAGCGCGATTCCCGGGTGAAGGCCGCGCCTCGTTTGACCGTCATGGTGTCGTGGCCGAGCCGTGCTGCTTCTTGCCGCAGCGCGCTGGCAATCATCTTCTGGATATGTGCATTGCTCTGCAGCGTGGCGATATGCGCGGCGGCCGTACTGTAGGCGGCGGTGCCAGGCGCGACCACCAATCCATGGCCCTGAATCGCTCCAGCCGCCGCGATTGTCTGGTCCGCACCAGCGTCGGCCATCTTAAGCATCATCAGGTGGTCGATCGCCATGGCGTCATCTACGTCCATAAGATCGCGCTCCTGCGGATGCGCATCCGCAGCGGCGGGAACGGCTCCATAGGTCTGGACGAAAGCGGTCCTGAGCCCGGCCAGGTCGCCGGCACTCCTATTTCGCATGAT